>JAOUHU010000045.1 GCA_029884455.1 Gammaproteobacteria bacterium
ATTTCAACTTTGTTGCGATCGAGGGCGACTGGCCCGATGCCGCACGCATCGACAACTTTGTGCGGCATTTCGACACGCCGCCATCGGAGTGGACAGCCTTTGCCCGGTTTCCGACCTGGATGTGGCGCAATGAGGATGTCCGCGAATTTGTCGACTGGTTACACCTCCACAATGCCGACCTGCCACCCGAGCAACGCGTGGCATTTCACGGGCTTGACCTGTACAGCCTGTACACGTCCATTCGCGAGGTCCTGAAGTACCTCGATGAAGTCGATCCTGATGTCGCAGAGATCGCGCGGCAGCGTTACGGTTGCCTTACGCCGTGGCAGGCAGACCCTGCCACCTATGGACGAGCGGCGCTGTCCGGGTCCTACCGCAGCTGCGAGGCGGATGTCGTCCGTATGCTCGTTGAGCTGTCGGCCAGGCATCGCGACTACGCGTTGCACGACGGTGAGCGATTTCTCGATGCGGAGCAGAATGCGCGACTGGTCGCCAATGCCGAGCGCTATTACCGGGTGATGTACTACGGCTCGCGCGAGTCGTGGAACCTGCGCGACAGTTATATGTTTGAAACGCTCAAGACCCTGCGCAAATTTCACTGGCCGAATAACAAGGCCATTATCTGGGCACACAATTCGCATGTCGGCGACGCGGCCGCGACGGACATGTCCAGGCGCGGCGAGTTCAATATCGGGCATCTGTGTCGCAAGGAATACGGCACGCGGGCGTACTCGATCGGGTTTGGCACGGACAGCGGCACGGTCGCGGCCGCCTCGGACTGGGATGGCCCGATGCAAATCATGACCGTCCAGCCATCACAACCGAACAGCTATGAACGGCTGTGCCACGACACCGGCCTCGACGCATTCATGCTCGCGTTTCGGCACGCCCGCTCGGAAGCGTTGCTGCAGCGCCTTTCCGAGGCCAGGCTGGAGCGTGCGATCGGCGTCATTTACCGACCCGACTCGGAACTCGCGAGCCACTATTTTCATGCCGTATTGCCCAAGCAGTTCGACGAGTACATCTGGTTCGATCGCACGCGCGCGGTGCAACCGTTTGCGGTCGCGGAACTCGAGGGTGTTCCGGACACGTACCCGTTTGGCGTCTAGCAGCGCGAATCGCAGGCCTATTTTTTCCGGCTTCTGCGCTGCTGCATCGCCTTTTCGACCTTCGCCATTGCCCGATCAATATGCAACGCGTGCGACAAATGATGGCGTGCCTCGGCGAGGTCCTCGCGTACCACGCGCAACTCGGTACGCATCGTGTGTGCTTCAGCCCGGACCGCACGTGCGCTTGCGCGCAATTCATCCAACTCTTCTTTCACTTTCGCCCGGGTCTTCAGTGCCGACGCCTTCGACGCGTTGGCCAATCGGGCCGCCTTGTCGGCGGTTTGCACGCGCATCCGCGCAATGCGCTTGTTGGCCCGTTTCAGGTCCGCAACCAGGCGATCGCGTCGCTTGCCGAGCTCAGCGACCGAGTGTTTTGCCGCACTCGTGAAGTCACTCTTCGCAACCTGTAATGCCTTGATTCTGGATTTCAATTCGTCCTTCATGTCAGCTCTCCGCAATAAGCACTGTTTCCGCGCCAGCAAAATCACGCTATCACAGCGAATAACCAGCATCTGTAGGTGATTACCGCCGGCAAATGCGGAGTTGCCGTAAATTTTCCGGAGGCACTTTCGTCGGAGTCCAGGCCGGACTGGCAGCCGGACTGGGGCTAACGCTCGACATCGTCGGCTGGCAGTGCGTCCCAGTCTGCGAGAATCGCAAGCAATTGGTTCACGCGGCCGGTTTCTCGCCGCTTGTATTCGAGCAAAGCCTCGTCGTCGCCTTGCAGCAATAGCCATGCGGCCTCGAGGTCTGCGGTTGTTGCATTCGTGGCCTGGATCCCGAGAATCGCCTGGTCAGGTATACCCGGAAAAAGCCGGGCAATTTCCTTATACATAGGGGCTGTCATACAGCAAAACTAGCACGGTCGCCGCGGCCTTCGTATGAGGGTTTGTACACATAAGCATCACACTTCGAGGAACTCCCCGGGCAGCAGGCTTGTCGCGAGCATGACGCTGTTGATGTCCTCATGCTCCCGCCAGCTGTCCGCCTGCTGGTTAACGGAGTCACGCCAGAACCCGGTAATGATGCCTGCCATCGGTTCATAGTCACCGAGAGCCGCCAGATCATCTCGCAGCGCGCCGGCGAGCGGATCCGAACGATTTGACAACACAGCACGCATCTTGCTCAGCGCATGTAAGCCGGTCGAGAGGCCCAGTTCGCGAAACGCCAGGCGAAATTTTGCCGCCTGTCCGAGGTTCGCCTGTCGCCGGTAATCGAGCAGGCTTTCGCTGGCGTCCTGCAGCAGTGTGGTGGCGAGCGCGGGGTGCCCGATCTGGCCGGCGGCGAGAAGCTGCAGAGTGCGACACGCATCGAACAGCAAGCCACCGATACCGAGTGGATCACTGCTGTACCAGCGCCGGCCGCGAATCATTCCGGCGGCATCAAGAATCTCCTTACCAAGCCCGGTTCGCGGGCCGGACGCCGCAAGGCGTGACGCACAGTGCGCGATCTCGATATAGGTCAGGTAACCGTCGAGTGAGTCGTGCAGGCTGGACGATGGCACCAGCGGCGTAGTGAGATCGATGCTCATTTTCCAGACAAATCGCATCCGCCCATCCGGCGGCGACCTCACCGCAAACCCGGCGTGCGCGGCCGCCGCCAGTTCCATGGCCCAGCGGATATACACGGGCTCGTTACAAACCGTGCCCGCGCGGCACAGCGCGTGCATCCACTTCGTCAGGTAATGGTAGTACTGCCCGTCCCGGTCCCATTCCAGGCGCTCGTCAAAAACGTCGTCCGGACCGCGCTCCGGGAGCTGCTTGCCGATTCTGAGTCCACCTGCCGTGGGATGCTGTGAACCCTCCTTGTCGCCGAGGCCGCTCAGCCAGCCGCTGCGTGCGTCATCATTGCGGTGTTTGCCAAGGTCGTTGTGCACCTGGTCGATGAGCATGACGGCAAGTTGTCGGTATTCCTCGCTCCCGGTGCGCCGATAGAGGCTCAGGAAATTACAAACCGCATGTGCATCGGTCCACAGGTAGCGGCGCGGCGGATGCCGGCTGGACGACAGTCCTGTGCGATCGGCGAAGGCGAGCATGATGCCGGATACTTCGCCGCTCACCGATTCTTGCGCTTTGGTGTTCACTCGCATGCTCCTCATGCGGCCACGTTAGCTGCCGGCAATGCCGCTGATAATGCGTGCTTCCACGTATCAAGCTGGACTGTCAACTGTTGAAGGGATTCATGCCATTTTTGGCGCAATCTTCATTGCGAATTAGCAGATCAAGACGACCTTTGGACGTCAGTCGGAATCGGCCCGGGGTAATGGCGTCACTGCCCTGACCAGCGGTCCAAGCAAGAGCGGTACAAAGCTCATCAAGATAATCAGTAACCAGCCGCCTGCTTGAGGATTGCCGAGACTGAGCAACCGCTGCAGCGCCGGCACCTGGACGGCGGCGATGATCAGAGAAAGACAAATTGCGAGTGCCACCCAGATCCAGGCGTTGGCGACGATCTCATTCCTCAGGAAACTGCTGCCCGACGCGCGCATATTGAATACATGCCAGAGCTGGGCCAGTGCCAGGGTCGCGAACGACACCGTTACCGCCTGCGCGTATCCGAATTCGAGTGCCTCTAAAGCGATGGCCATGGAAATCAACACCGTCGCTGCCATGAGGGCTCCGTAGGCGAAAATGCGTATCCAGTGGATGCGAGTCAGGACCGGCTCATCTGCTGGCCTCGGCCCAATACCCATCAACTGCTTCGAACCGCCTCCCACACCCAGAGCGAGGGCCGGAAAGACGTCCGTCACCAGATTCAGGAACAGTATTTGTAGTGGCAGCAACGGCAGCGGTGCGCCGGCCAGCGTTGCAATGCTCACGATCAGGATCTCACCGATGTTGCAGGACAACAGGTACACGACGAATTTGCGGATATTCGCGTATATCGCGCGACCCAGCGAAACAGCCTCTACAATCGTAGCGAACTCATCGTCCTGCAGAATTATGTGCGCCGCTTCCCTGGCAACGGGGGTGCCGCGCAGACCCATCGCCACGCCGATATCGGCTTTTCGCAGGGCTGGTGCATCGTTCACGCCGTCGCCGGTCATCGCAACAACGTGGCCCAGTTGCTGGTAGCGGTCGATCAGCTCGTATTTTTGTTCCGGTGTCGCCCGGGAAATAATCTTAACCTGGCGCAATGCTTCGTCATCCGGCGTCCCGGCCGGCGGTAACTGCGTGCGTGCATCCAGAAAGCACTCCGGGCCGGATTCGGGAGTTATGAGAGCCAACTCGCTGCCAATGTTGCGCGCGGTCGCCGCATGGTCGCCGGTTACCATGACGACGCTGATCCCCGCATTGCGGCAACGGTCAATCGCCGCTTTGACGCCATGCCTCGGCGGATCCTCCATCGCAACCAGGCCTAGCAAGGTGAGGTCTCGATAAGGCATTTCTGTGGCGTCTTGCGCCTCACGACTCGCGATCGCCAGGGTGCGAAGCCCCTGATCTCCGTATGATGCCGCGCGCTTGAGCCAGGCGGCTCGCACTTCTTCACTCATCTCAGTAGTGCCAGAGGCCGTGCGAACCTCAGTACAGTATTCAAGGATGGCTTCGGGCGCGCCTTTCACTGCGACGCATAATCCGGACTCGCACTGGTGAAAAGTCGCCATGGATTTCGTTTGCGTGTCGAAGGATTCTTCGCGAACGCGCGGCATCGTACGCAACAGTTCGTTCCGGAAAAGTTTGCGTTTGGCTGCAGCCACAAGCAGCGCAATTTCAGTCGGGTCGCCGATTGACTCCGCTTCTCCGGTGTTTCCAACGTTCAGTTCCGCATAGCAACACAGCGCCGCCATCGTCAGCATTTCGTCGATTCGTTCGAACTCGGCAGGTGAAATCACCTCGCCATTGCGGCGGAAAATGCCGCTGGTTTCGAGCCCTGTCCCTTCGACTGAAACTGTTGCCTCACCCAGGTGCAGGGACGTAACCGTCATGCGGTTTTCCGTCAACGTGCCGGTCTTGTCGGTGAGAATGATGTTCGCGGCGCCCAGCGTTTCTACAGCGGACAAGCGGGAGATCAGCGCGTGTCGCTTCGACATGCGCCACATGCCGCGTGCCAGCGCGATAGTGGCAACGATCGGCAATCCTTCCGGGATGGCGGCAACCGCCAGCGCAATCGCGACTTCGATCGCCAGGACAGCGTCCTGCCCCTTGAACGCGCCGGCAACAGCCACCAGCACGGCTATGACAAGAACGGCACGAATCAGTCGCGCTGCCAGCGCATTGAGACGGTGCTCCAGCGGGGTGATCTGCGACTTGGTCGCCGTCACCAGTCGAGAGATTTTGCCAAGTTCGGTGTCGAGTCCTGTTGCGACGACCACGGCGGTTCCCGTCCCGCGCGTCACCGCCGATCCCTTGAAAAACATATTGCTTCGCTCGACCAGCGGTATTGCAGATGACAGCGGGTCGGGCTGCTTGGCCACCGGTATGGACTCGCCGGTCAGCGTCGATTCGTCCGCCTGAAACCCGGAACCCTCGATGATCCGCAGGTCGGCGGTCACGATATCGCCACCCTCCAGTAGAACAATGTCTCCGGGAACCAGCTGTTCGGCCGGCAGATGCGCGACTCGACCTTCCCGGCGTACGACGGTTTCGACCCGCCCCAGCTTGCGCAGCGCTTCCATCGAACGGATGGCGTGCCGCTCGGTCGCGAAACCGATCGCGCTGTTGATGATGACGACGGCCAGGATGGCAATTCCCTCGGCCGTGTCGCCGAATAGCAGCGATACGGCCGACGCCGCAACAAGCAGCAGGACGATGACACTCTTGAGCTGATCGGCAAGAATGGACCACGAATGCCTGCGGGCGGTGGAACAAAGCTCGTTCGGACCGTAACGAAGCTGGCGTGCCCTGATTTCGGACTCGGGGAGGCCGGTTTCGACCTTGACCTGCAGCGCCTCCAGCAGTTCAGCGGCTGGTAGCGCCCAAGGGCAATCCGGCGCCGGTGTCGAAGCGGTGACTGCATGCGTCGTCATTCTTACGTCGGCCTCAAGACTATTGGCAGAAATTATCGAAAAGCGGCTTGATCGTGTTGCCGGTGGCCGAATTTCCTTTCGCTGCACTCATGACCTTAAAGTTCACAGGCAGATTCCCTTCGCATGACTGCCTGAATCCTCTTATTTCGACGCTGCAATTCGCTCTATCACGGCAACACCGTCGCCGACCTGTTCGCCGGGATAGAGGATGATCTTGTCGCCAGCCTGCAGCCCGGACAGCACCTCTGCGAAGCGACCGTTGTCTCGTCCGACCTGCACCGTAGTCAGTTGCGCGTCCCCGTCATGGACGCGAAACACGGCCCACTCGCCGCCCCGTCGAAACAATGCGGCTACCGGAATTTTCAGGATGTCTTCGGCCTCCCAGGTGACGATCGCCGCTTCGACGCGATAACCGTGTCCCAGGGTCGACCAGTCTGACGATGGCCCGGTAAAATCCACGATAACGTTCACTCGCTGCTCCTCGACACCGAGTGCCGATATTTTGAGGAAGCCATACGGCTCGACCATCCGTACACGGCCTGTGAGCGGCTCGTCGCTGCGGCCCCAGCCTTCCATGATGACTTCGGCACCGATATCGACCTGCACCGCATCGGTCGACAGCAATTCGACGACAACTTCGAGATTTTCCGGATCACCAATCGACAGGATCCCGGACCCGGCCGCGATAACGCTTTCGCTTTCCTGCATTACGCGCAACACACGACCCGTTACCGGTGCCACGATTTCAACGACGGCGTTGGTGTCGGACTTGCTGCCCGGCTGCACGAGCCGGGCGATCGCCGCATCGAGTTCGGCGCCGCGAAGCGCGACATTCTCCGCCGCCGCATTGCGGCCCGCCTGCGCCGTGCGCAACTCGAGTTGCGCACGATCGTACTCTCCAGCCGAGACGAGCGCATTGGTCCTGAGGCTCGCGGTCCTTTCCTCCTCCGCGCGTGCGTACGAGAGGCGTTGCTGGGTCTGTTCGAGTTCGGCCCGGGCGGCCGCCAGCGCAGCTTCCGCGGAGCGCACCCGCGCCTGTGCCTCGGCCAGCGAGCGCGCATCAAGAAATGCCGGTTTTCCGGGCAGGATGCGCGCTACGGTTTCGCCGGCACGTACCGCCGCGCCCGGCTTGTAGTCGACCCTCAACAGGTGTCCCGCAACCGGCGCTGAAACGACGTACTCGTCCCGCACGCGGGTGCGCCCCTCGTCCTGGACCGTGACGCGCAGCGAACCGCGCGTTGCCACGGCCACATCCACTGTCACCGGTTTGGGCAGGAATGCGAGCACCAGCAACGCGACAACCAAAATCGCGGCTGCACTCCAGAATGCTGCGCGAAAGTGAATCTTCATAAGAGAGTTGTCGCTTCCGGGTTATGCACATCAACCTCCATCAATCCCGGCTTTTCAGCACGGATACCAGGTCCATCCTGTCAAGTTGGCGTCGCACCATCAAACCGGACACCGCGGTCACAACAATCACTACCAGTGCCGCATAGCCGAAAGTACCGGCATGGATGATGAACGGTAATCTGAAAAGGTCGGAACTCATTGCCTGCGACAGCCCGAAGGCCATGCCGGCGCCGAGCGCCGCGCCGAGCGGCAGCGCCAATAGTGTGAGAAATGCTATCTCGCCAAGCAGGATGTACGAAACTTCGCCGCGCGTGAAGCCGAGCACGCGCAATGACGCGAGCTCGCGCTGGCGCTCGGCGAACGAAACGCGCACGCTGTTGTAGACCACGCCTATCGCGATCAGCCCGGCGAATGCCGAATAGACCCAGATGGACATTCCGATGTTCTGATCCATGAGCTCGGTGAAATTGCGCTCTGCAATGCTCTGCAGGCCGACACCTGCCACTGCCGGCGTGGTTTTCAATTGACGGTAGAGGACATCGGTCTTCGCCGGGTCGACCTTCAGGTAAACGCCCGAGATGACATTGCTTTCGCCAAGCAAGCGGTTGAGATCCTCGATATGCATTTGTGCTGCCGAGCCTATGAAGGTCGTCGTAACCTGCGTTATCGGTATCTCGAGCACCGGACGGCGGCCTTCGGTGACCTCGACGGTCAACACGTCGCCGGCTTCAGCACCCAGGCGGTCGGCGAGATCCTGCGACAACACGATGCCGCCCGGTTGTGATGCCACCGGACGCCGCTCGAGATCGACCACCCGCGACAATTCGGCGGTGGCGACCACGCCCGTGAGCGAGGCGCGCTCCTTGCGGTGACCGAAGCGCAGGCGTGCGGCCACGCTTCGATACGGCTCGGCGTCAAGCACGCCAGGCGCGCGCAGCAACTCGAAATAGGCATCCCTGCCGCGCGGCTCCATCAGCATGACTTGCACATCATGGCGGTTGGCCACGTTGAAATAGGTATCGATCATTTCTTCCATCGAATCGATGAAGAACAGCGTGCCGATCATCAACGCACCTGAAACGGCAACCCCGATGGACGTGAATGCCGCGCGCACAGGGAAACGTACCAGCTGGCGCAGGATCATTCGCGTCTGCTGATCGAGGAATGTGAGTCTCGTGATGTTGCTGCCGATCGTCCGGGAATAATCTGTCGGCGGTGGCGGGATCATGGCCGTTGCCGGCTCCAGGCGTGCGGCGCGATGCACCGCCATCACCGCGCCGCCGCCGACCGCGGCTGCAGTGACCAGACTCACGATGGCGTAAACCCGCGGATCGGCCTTGAAGAGGAACAACGGGAAGTTGTAATACTCGGTATAGACGGTCGCGAGTAGTCGCCCGAGCCAGGTTCCCAACATCGCACCGATCACAAGCCCCAGTAGAGCTATCACGGCAACCAGCTTCAGGTAGTGCATCACGACCGCGGCGTTGCTGTAGCCGAATGCTTTCATCAGGCCGATCTCGTCGCGCTCCGTGGCTATCAGCCGCGAGATCACAACGTTGACAAGGAATGCGGCGACCAGCAGAAATATCGGCGGCAGCAGGCTGCCCATCGTACGCAGCTGATCGATTTCGCTGCTCACGAAGGCATCGGACATCTGTTCGTCACGGCCATAGGCGCCGGCCGCACCGTAGGGTGCCAGCAATGTGTCGAGTTCGCGGATCACAGCGTTCTCATTTGCACCGTAGCCCAGCCGCACGACAGCTTCGTTGAACGCGCCATCCTGGTTCACGGCTTCGGCCAGCGCATCGCGGCTCATCCATAACACACCGAACAGCCGCGGATCCGGCACGAGCTGGCCGGGCGCAATGGCGTAAACGTATTCGGGTGACAGTGCAATGCCCGTCACGGTCACGGTCTCACGTCCACCGTATATCGTCACCGCTATCCTGTCGCCGATCTCGAGTGCATGCGCCTCGGCGAAGGACTGCAGGATCACGGCCTCGTTACGGCGACCGGCTTGCGGCTGGCGCCCCCGCGCGAGGTGAATCTGATTTACGGCTGGCTCGGCAATGTCGGGCAGCGACAGGATTTGGCCAGTCACGGGCTCATCCATGCCCGGCATGTCAATCAGGGCGAACGAACGCACGCGCGTTTCGGCTGCCTGTACACCCTCAATCCTTCGAATGTCGGCTAACAGGGACCGCGGCGCACGCACGACTGGTGACCAGACATCCGCGAAACGGTAGCGGTCATAGTATGCGCGGCGAGTGTCTTCGAGCGAGTTCAGCATGCCTGCAGCAACGAGATAGACTGCTACGCCGCCGGCAATGACGAACGCGATTGCCAACGCCTGTCCTTTCATCCCCCACAGGTCACGCAGCAGCTTGCGATCAAGTGCGGAAAGCATGCCAGGCATTCGAAACGCACTCACCAGGAAATCTCCTTCGGGTCCTTGCGATGTTCGTTACGTTTCTGTTCACGGATACGGCCGTCGGAGAACGTGATGACCCGGTCCGCCATTGCGGCGACAGGTGCGTTGTGAGTGATGAGCAGCGTGGTCGCCTGCATCTTTTCGTTCACGTCGCGAAGCGCTTCGAGTACGCGCACGCCTGTGGCGCTATCAAGCGCACCGGTCGGCTCGTCACACAGCAGTACTGATGGTTGCTTGGCAATCGCGCGGGCAATTGCGACGCGCTGCTGCTCGCCACCCGAAAGTTGCGACGGAAAATGGTCGAGACGTTTCTCGAGGCCGACAATTGTCAGCGCTTCCTCAGGTGAGAGCGGCTTCTCCGCGATCTCGGTCACGAGTGCGACGTTCTCGCGCGCAGTCAGGCTCGCCATCAGGTTATAGAACTGGAATACGAAACCGACATGTCGCCGTCGGTATTGCGTCAATTCGCGCTGGCTCGCGCCGGTCAGCTCCTCGCCGCGAAACCACAGCCGACCGTCTGTCGGTCGGTCGAGCCCACCCAGGATATTGAGCAGCGTCGACTTGCCGCTGCCTGAGGCGCCGAGCAATACGACAAGTTCCCGCTCTGGCAATTCGAGGTCGACACCCCGGAGTGCGTGCACGGCGCTGTGTCCCGACCCGTAGACTTTTGTCAGCCCGGAGCTGCGAAAACAGGTCGCCGGTTCGATTCCGGGCAAGTTCACGGACGTCCCGGCAATGGCACAGCCCAGCGCTGCCGGCCGATTCTGGTGGTCATCCTTCGCGTCATCATCCACTGGTCCTGCATTACCAACGCTGATTGAACACGCGCAACGGCTCTGACCGTATCAGTAATCTCACCTACTACGGCCTGGCCGCACTGCCTGTGAATTCTACGGATACGTTACGACGAGTACGAGATCGAAACGGAATCGGCCGGATGGCCAGGGCACCCGCGGGGATTGCTGGTCGTGCAGGACGACGGCAGTCGAAGCCCTTCGGCTGATCAGGTAGACGAAAGGCGAATCGTACGCGCGACTACGGGCTCGCGTTAACGTCGACGATGACCTCATTCGCAAGGAAGCTGCATGCACCCTCGACGGTCGCGCCGAAGATATCCACCACCTGGTTCTGGGCCAGATCAGCGAACATGCCCATCGTGACCGTGGAGAGCGCCGTATCGACGAGCAATACGTCGGCCTCTGCGCCGACCTCGACACACTGCTCGCTCAAATCGGCCTTGCTCAACGTGAACTGCCGCGTGGTCGCATCCGGCGCGTTCGCGATCGTGCCTGCCAGTTGCTCGTCTTCTTCCGGTTCAATGAAGACCAGTGCAGCACGAATCCGGTCGGCGTCACCTGCCGGGTGCACGCCTTCGACTTCGACTTCAGCGCCGAGCGTCACAGCAGTGATATCGCGCGCCCCATCCGCGTCGTAGTAACGCGTTGCGGCCTGCAGTTCAGCGACAATATCGTTACCGTCGTTCTTCAGCAGCAGCACTTCATCATTGGTGACATCGTTCACAACCTCGCCCTGGATCTGCACCGCATTGCCACCAATCTCGAGAATCACGGCATTCAGCAGAATGCTGCCGTCGACCGTGTAATTCCCGATGACCACCACCGTGTCGCCATCCAGCAGCGTGCTGAAGTCGGTCGCAAGACCGTCGCTGTCGAAGACAGAGGTGCTGGCATTGGTTGCGACATCGATACAGCTGTCCGGCGTCTCGAGGTCGCACAGTTCAAAGCTGCCGGCGGCATCGATCATGCCGGCTTTGCCTTCGAGGCGCGCCAGCCGATCCGGCAGCACGCCGAGGTCACCGTCCATGAACGTCGCTTTGACGACCGGGCGGAAGCGGTACTGCTTGCTTTTGCCAGCGCCGACGATGTGGATTGCCTTGTTCGCTTCCATATCGATCTCGGCGATCAGCGTGCGACCGGGCAACACTTCGATGCCTTGCGGATCGAGCAGATCGATCTTGCCATTCGCCGGCAGCGGCGGATATATCGACGGGCTGCCATCGACGGGCACGAGTTCGAGGCCGTCGATCACGAGGCGAAGTTTCGTGTAGATACCGGGATTGACCTCACCGAAAATAATCGGCTCGCTGTAATTTTCGAGTGCCAGCAAATCGATGGGCTCGATACCCTGGAACAGCACTTGCTGACTGACGCCTTCGCCGCCGATGAGGATGGCTTCGATTACGTTGAGATTGATCTCGGCGAAATCATCGCTGGCGCGATCGGTGAGGATCAGCGCAATGCTGCCGGTAGTTGCCTGCGGCGCCGGTGCATCAGCGGGCTGGTTGCTGCCGGAGGATCCGCCGCAGGACGCAAGCAGAACTGCAAGCATCAATGCCGGCAACGGCATTAAAGTTTTTGAAATGTTCATGGTGAGGCTCTTGGATTGGTGTCTTGATTGCGATCAGGACACCAATCTATCACCGCAATCCGGTCATGCAACCGTCTGCGAATTGCGACATTGACATAATCTCAAGGCGCGGCAGTTTCGTTGCCCAGAATGGTGTACATCCCTTCTATGTTCAGCGGCCGCCACTCCTCGTAATTCATCCAGTCGCGGTAGCGCTCCATGCGAATGCTTTCCTGAAGCTCCGCCAGCGATCGGCCAGCCGCCATGCCGGCTGCAACCTGGTCACGTAACTCTTCGAGGTAGAGGCGCACGGCAGTTACGCCGTCCTTGCCGCCAATCTGCCCGTGCCCGCCAACAACCGTGTCATAGTCAAGCGCCTCGGCCATGCGAATCGAATTCAGCCAGGCGTTCAGCATGCCGGTTCCCAGGGTGCGAAACGGCAGCCGGCCGATGCTGATCCAGTCGACCACGAAGATCGTGCGTTCTGACGGGAAGCGGATGATGCTCATATCGTCGCCATGCGTCATGACGCCGGCGTACAGCAGCTCTACCTGCTCGCCGCCAAGGTTTATCGACATGTGATCCGAATACACCACATCCGGCGCGCGCACAGCGCTGACCGGACCGCGGCTCGCCTCGGCGCCGGAAATAACGCCGTTAGCGTCGGCGTCGAACAGGGCGAAGTTGGCCTGGTAGTTGCCACTGGTTTCACCTTGTTCAAGCGCACCATTGTCATTTGCATCCATTGCCTTCGCCGCCTCCGGCAGCGCCGTGTCGGCCGGCGGCATGGCAAGGTTTCGCAACATGTTCTCATGGCCGACAAAAATGGCAGTGTCGTCGAACACTGCGCCGCCCGAGGCGTGATCCCAGTGGTGGTGGCTGTAAACGACGTATTTCACCGGCTGGCCGAAGCGTTGCTCGAGCTGCCCGCGCAGCCAGCGTGAAAAATCAGCATTGATCGGATCGGCCAGAATAATGCCCGCATCGGTCACCAGGAATACCGCGTGGTGCGTGTTGTTGCTGGCCCGGTACAGGTTCCCCGACACATTTACAATTTCGCGCGTCGGCGCTTCCTGTGCCTGAGCCGCCATGCCGGCGCCGAGCAATGCCAGGGCACCGGTGCCTAACAGGAATAAACTTTTCTTCTGCATGCGCTGGCCCTAAACCTCCGCCACCCTGAGCGCCGCCAGCACCCGCTCCCTGCGAAACGGCGGTTGCCGCAAACGCACACCGGTGGCGTCGTAAATTGCATTTGCGACCGCCGCGATCAGTGGCTTGTGGCTGCCTTCGCCGGCGCCATAGGGAGCGAGATCGGGGCGATCCGGATTCGGATCGCCATTCACCAGCACTACCTGAATCGATTCCGGCGTGTCTGAATGCCGCAGGCTCGGGTGTGACAGCCAGTCGACACTGGTCACCTGCTGCGTATCAAACTGCACTTCTTCCCAGAGCGCCCGGCTCAGGGCGTGCAGCATGCCGCACTCGATGGTGCGCTCGAGCCCGACGGGATTAACGACCAGGCCACAGTCGTGCGCGCATACCAGGCGTCGCGTCCAGACGCGTCCGGTCTGGCGGTTGACTTCAACTTCGGCGATGACTGCAGCCACGGTGTTGTTGCGGAAGGTGTAGGCAATGCCGCGCCCGGAAAGTATTTCGTCCTCGTCACGCGCTGCGGCCAGCCGCGTGCGCGGCGCTGGACGCGCGTCCCAGCCGTAAGCCTCGGCAGCCGCCTGCACCACCGCAATCGAGCGCGCGCGCCGATGAATGCCATCCTCGGCGCTACCGGCCAGCATATCGAGCCGGAACTGTACCGGGTCCGCGTTCGCTGCCGCCGCGAGTTCGTCAATGAACGACTCGAAGGCGAACGTCACCTGCGGCCCGTTCGGGTCGCGCAGGTTGCCGGCGCGCAATGGTGTTTCCCAGATCAGCGGCAGGCCAACCACGCGCGTGGTTGTGCGCCGGTTTGGAATTGCGTACATCACCGACGGTGTTTCCGCTTCGCCCTGGGCCGGACGCGCTGGCCGCCGGCCCATGAGCTGCGCCACCAGCACGGTATCGGGTTCGTTGTAACCGACGTGGTTGTAGTCTGCCGCGCAGGCATCGTACTCGAGCGCCAGCACCTTGCCGTCGGCATCCAGCGCACCGCGCAGGGTGAAAGCGTACGCCGGGCCTTTCGTGTCCCACGCCGTTTCCTCGGCGCGCGTCCATTGCACGCGCACCGGGCGACCGATTTCCCTGGCCAGGAATGCGGCCTCGAAGCCGGCGTCATCCGCAGCGGTACGGCCGTAGACCTGCGGCCCATCCATGTACACCACGCGCACCTGCTCGCGTGGCATGCCGAGGAAGTCGGCCACGCCGGTGCGCAGGCGGTAAGACTTCATGTCGTTCGAGTAGATCGTCATCTGGCCATCGGATGGGTCGGCCAGCGCGTGCGCCGGACCGATCGCGGTGTGTCCCTGGAACGGCACCGCGTAGTCGGCGCTGATGACCTGCGCGGCGGCGGCGAACGCCGCGTCCGGGTCACCCTGGATTTCCGGCGTGCCGACCGAGGTCGGCGTTGCCTGCCGCATGTAGTCAAACAGCGCGTCCGAGGCCGGGAACGGCGCGCTCGCCGGTGCTTGCCAGTCGACGCGCAACTCGCGTGCGGCGCGAATCGCCTGCTCCTCGCGCTCGCAAATCACCGCGACATAATTGCCGCGGCTGACGACGCGGATAAACCCCGGCAGCGCTGCAACCGAGGACTCGTCGATGCCACGCAACTTCGCACCGGCGACCGGCGGCCTGACGTTACGCGCATGCACCATGCCCGGCAGTTTCTTGTCCACGGCCCAGGTCAGGGAACCGTCCACCTTCGCGGGAATGTCGTAACGCGGCACCGGCTGACCGACCACGCGCAGTTCATTCACCGCTTTGACCTTGGCTACGCCGGTGGTGGCATCGATATTCTGCCCGCTGAGTTCAACATTGAAGCGCTGCCCGCCGACGAGTTGCGCATAGCTGATGCGCCTGGCCGGATCGGCAGCGACGCTGATGATCGCGTCGCTCACTGTAAGCTGCGAAACAGGCACCGCAAAGTGTTCCGCGCCGAGCTGCAGCAACACGCGCCGCGCTTCGGCGGCCACCCTGCGCATCGGCCAGCCATCGCGCTCGAGGGCGTCGGAACCTCCGGAGCCACCCTGGTCGGGCGTGGTGTCCGTACGACCCATGACCAGGCTGGTGTGGTCGTAGGCGATATCCAGTTCATCGCACATCAACTGCCGGAACGCGGTGCCGGTGCCCTGGCCGCCGTCGGTCTTGCCGACGTAAAAGGTCGCGGTATTGTCCGGATGAATGACGATCCAGGTATCCAGTTGCCGATAATCGGGATCGGCATACGGCCCCGCCAAATCGCCGATCACCGCGAGCGCGTGCGCGCCCGGGATGGTGCTGACACCGACAGTCAGTACCAGCGCGCCCGAGCACCTTAAAAAGTTCCGCCGCGACGTGCTCGGGTTGAGCCTGTAGAGCGCCTCCTCGATGTTGCGTGGCAGTTGCAGGCCGGCGCTCATTCGGACACCTGTGCGACACTCGAATCCGCACCACGCACGACTCGCTTGATCGCCGCCTGTACCCGGTAATAGGTCATGCAGCGGCACAAGGCACCTTCCATGCCCTCGCGTATCTCCGCGTCGCTCGGATTCGGATTGCGATCCAGCAGCGCCCGCGCCGTCATGATCTGGCCATTGTGGCAATAGCCGCATTGCGGTACCTGCTCGTCGATCCAGGCCTGCTGCAAGGGATCGAGCACACCATCCTTGGCAAGGCCCTCAAGGGTGGTAATTTCGCCCTGCAGCTGCGCTGCCGGTACCAGGCAGGAACGCACGGCGACACCATCGACTATGACCGTGCAGACACCGCACTGGCCAAGGCCGCAACCAAAACGCGGACCGCGCAGGCCAAGATCATTGCGCAATACATATAGAAGTGGTGTGGACGGGTCGACGTCGACCTCGTGGCTTGCGCCATTGACACGCAGCTTGACGATGCTCATGCACGGCCCTCGGGACAGGATGGGTGGTAGGGCCTGAGGGTAAGACAGTGACTGTGTGTATTCAACCGCGCTGCTATACTTTCGCCGCCCAAACTGTCTGCTCCATTGCAACGGAAACCATTGATGAAAACATTGCAGGGTCTTGTGCTTGCTTGCGCGTTCGCGCTGTTCATAACACCAGCCGGCGCAGAGCAGCTGCATGTCGGCGCGGCGAAACGCGACACGACACCAAAGAGCGAGTGGCTGCCGCTTTACGGCGTGGCCCGATCCAAACTGGTTGCGGTCATTGACCCTATCCATGTGCGCGTCATTGCCCTCAGCAACGGTGCGCAGCCGTCCCTGATCGTGACCTTTGAGGCCGGTGGCCCGCCGGATGCGGCCAGCTTCCTCACCGGCCTTTCGCAACACACCGGTATCCCGGTCGACGCCATTTACTACGGCGGCACCCATGCGCACACTTCGCCGGGCGTGGTCGCGGATGCCGCGGTCCCGGGCAGCAAGCCGTACGTGGATTTTGTCTATCAGCAAATGCTTGACGCAGCCGACGAAGCGATTGCGCGGCTGCGCCCGGCGACCGTTGGCATTGGCTATTCGAACAGTTACATCAACACCAACCGGCAACGTTTCTACGAACTCGAGGATGGCAGCATGCTTGGTGCCCAGGGCTATAACCCGACGGGGCCGTCCGACAAGACGCTGTCTGTGATTCGTTTTGCCGACCTGCAGGGCAAGCCGATTGCATTCATCGTGCACTACGCCATGCACCTCACGTCCATGTATGCCAACAAGTTCAATGACGAAGGTACCGGTATCAGCGGCGATGTCGGCGGTGCCGTATCCGGTCACCTCGAGCGTCGCTTCGAGGGCGCCATCGCCAACTGGATTCCCGGCGCGGCGGGCGACCAGAACCCGATTCTGTCCAACGAGTACTTCACGCCCAATCCGGAAACGGGCGCACAGGAAATCCAGATGATGGGCCGTGCGGTGGTCGAGCTGATGGAGTTCTACGGCAAGATTCAGTTTGCCGACGTGCTGACGGCGCTCGAGAATCTAGAATTCGACACCGGCGACGCGCGCGTCAGCTACGCAAAGGGCTTGTCCTCGCTGCCGCCGTACGCGGAAGGCCAGCCGGAAGCGGTTATCGGCCTGAGCCTGATGCGGATCGGCGACATTGCACTGGTCGGTACCTCGGGCGAATTATTCAACTCGATCGGCGTGTACATGCAGGATCATTCGCTGCTGCAGCACACGCTGGTGTCCAACCAGGTTCGTACCGTGGTGACGGGCAGCGAACCTATCTCCGGCTACCAGCCTGATGATTACGCCGTAGTCCACGACGGCTGGCACACCAACAACCGCCGTTATGCCGTGGGTTCCGTTGATGGCGGCTATACGCGCCTGATGAACCAGCTGATCGAATCGACCAACAAGTAGTCAGTTGCCGACAGCTCCGTTACGCGGCGCCGATCCGGCCGGCCAGGGAGCGCCAATCCGCAACGCAACTTCGACGAACACCGGCAAATGGTCTGAGTAATACTTCATATCCAGCGAATCGCTGAGCACGGCATATTTCAGTACCTCCCAGTCGCCGGGACTGGTAAAGATAAAGTCGATGCGTCGCGTGATGGGTTCGGCCACATAAAATCCGCCGCGCGTGCCGTCCGGGCCGAAGCGCAGTCGCGCGACGGTGCTCGCGTCCTCGAAACTCGCCGTGAGCGTCGCGATCGGCTTGCTATCCGGTTCGGCATTGAAGTCGCCCATGAGCAGCACCGGGTAATCCTGCTCGTTGATGCGCGCGATCTGCGCGCGTATCAGCATCGCACTCTGCTCGCGCGCCATGACGCCGATGTGGTCGAAGTGGGTATTAAAGACCCAGAACTTTTGTGACGAGGCGAGATCTTCAAACAGGGCGTAGGTGCAGACGCGTTTTATGGCCGCGTCCCAGCCTATGGATACTTCCGCGGGCGTGTCGGAGAGCCAGAACGTGCTGTCCTGCAACACTTTCAGCCGCCTTGTATCGTAATAAATGGCGGAAAATTCGCCGCCCGTCAGGCCATCTTCCCGACCAACGCCGACCCAGGCAAACTCGGGCAGTGCCTCGTCAATGTAGCGGACCTGCTGGTATTCGCCCTCCTGGATGCCGAACAGGTCGGGCGCATAGAACCGCAACTGATTCACCAGTCCCGCCTTCCTCAGCTCCCAGGAATTTTCGCCGTCGTCGGGATTGTCGTAGCGGATGTTGTAGCTCATCGCATCGATCGACTGGGCGTGGGCGGAGCCGAGCAACAACGACAGCATCGTTGCCAGTTCAAGTGCTTGTCGCAAACAGGATCTTGTGGGTGCCATTTCGCTCTCCTTGGTGGATGACTATAGACGCGGGGCAGGTGAGCGTCGAGAATGATCGACCAATAATAAGCGGTTAACCCGACAAGGAGACGAAAATGCAACTGCGACACCTTCTGATTGGCCTGTTCGCCATGACAACATCCTGCCTCGCCGGCGCGCAACCCAATTACCATCGCCTCGAGTTTTCCATCGCGATCGACAGGCCGGCGGCGGAAGTCTGGGCGAAAGTGGGCGGCTATTGTGATATCGGTGTTTGGTTTGACCGGGATTGCGAGATTACCCAGGGTGATGGCGGCATCGGTACCGTCCGGGTTCTTGACGGAACCATCGTTGAACCGATGGTCGCGCAGACCGAGCTTTCCTACGGCTACACGCAGCCCGCGGTCGAAGGCCAGTACTACACTCTTTATCACGGTTTCATGGAAGCCAGGCCGGTTACCGCCAGCACTTCACAAGTGATCTACACGGTAATGTGGGATATCTCACAGTCCAGCGCGGAACAGGTCGCTGCCGACACTGAACGTCGGAGTAAACTTTTTACAGCGGCATTGGCGAAAATGAAAGAAATTGCCGAACAGGAATAGTCACGGCGCAATTATTCAGAGTATCCGGCATGAACATGAGCAGAACACTATTCGCCCTGGCAACCTTGCTCGCAACCACAACCGCCGTGGCCCAGCAGCCAGCGGAGGCTGTGTTCGTGCAAATTGCCGACCCGCAGTTCGGCATGTTCACGGAAGACGCGGATTTCGTGCAGGAAACAGCGAACTTTGAATTCGCGATTGCAAACATCAATCGGCTGAAACCTGCCTTCGTCGTCATCTGCGGCGACCTGATCAACAAGCCCGGCGATGGCGCGCAGCGCGATGAGTACCTGCGAATCTCGGCGCAGCTCGATCCGGCGATTCGCCTGTACGCGGCAGCCGGCAATCACGATGTGGGCAACGCGCCGACGCCGGAATCGTTGCGCGAGTATCGCGAGCACTTCGGCCCGGATTACTACAGCTTTGAAGACAGCGGCATCTACGGCATTGTGCTAAATTCCAGCCTGCTCGTGGCCCCGCAGGCAGTGTCCGCCGACGCCGACGCGCAGGAACGCTGGCTGATCGCCGAACTCGAGAAGGCGCGCCGCTCCGATGCCCGGCATATTGTCGTGTTCCAGCACTACTCGTGGTTTATCGAGCATGCTGATGAGCCGGACATGTACTTCAACATTCCGCTCGAAACCCGCCGGCGCTATCTTGCGCTGTTCAGGGACGCAGGCGTGCGCTACCTGTTTTCCGGCCATTATCATCGCAACGCGCTCGCATCTGACGGGCCACTGGAAATGATCACCAGCGGACCGGTCGGCAAGCCACTCGGGGACGGCGCTTCCGGCCTGCGCGTCGTGCGGGTAATGCACGACCGCCTCGAACACCAGTATTTCCCGTTTGGCAATATTCCGAACGCGCTCGACGTGCCGGCGCAGGGCCCTGCTCGATCCGGCCTGTGATGTCCATCGTGCCCTTTACCTCGATGTCACTTCCGCCGCGGCAAACGTTGCAGTGGTCGTATCGCTATCAATTCTCAGCCCAACTATAGTGGCCGGTCGGGAATGGTCATCGGTGCCTGATGCTTTCATCAAGTGTGCAACATCCGCGCGGGCGGGACTGGCTGGTGTTCGCACTGGTGCCGATCTTTTTTTCCAGCAACCTCGTGTTTGGCCGCGGCATCGCCGATGAAGTCAGCCCGTTCCTCACCGCATTCATTCGCTGGGCCGGATCGACGCTGCTGATCGCTCCATTCCTGTACCACGACTGGCCAAGAGTGGCGGCGTCGTTTCGCCACAACAAGGCGCTTTGGTGCGGCATCGGATTTACGAACATTGTCATTTGCGGTGGCGTCGTCTACTGGTCGCTCACGCTGACGACCGCGTCCAATGCCACGCTTATTTATACGACCTCGCCACTGCTGATCATCCTGTTCGAAAGACTGTTCGCCGGACGCCATGTTGCTGGCCGCGAACTGGCAGGTATCCTGATAGCCCTGGTCGGCGTGATCATCATTGTGCTGCGCGGCAACTTCGGCGCACTACTCGAGTTGTCGTTCAACCCGGGTGACCTCGGCATGCTGGTTGCCTCGGTAGCGTTCGCGATCTATTCGATCCTGCTGCGACAGCCAGCGGCACGCACGGTTGCACCGCTGTCGCTGTTCGGCCTCGTCGCCCTGACCGGCTCGGTGTTATTGCTGCCGCTGGCGATCGGCGAGCTCGTTTACGGCGGCCTGTTGCCGCATACGGGCTCCGCGTGGTCGAAGCTGGCAGGCCTCATCCTGTTTGCGTCGCTGGCTTCGTTCATCGGCTTCCAGCACACGGTGCGGGTTTTCGGCCCGGCCATGGCAGGCACCGCCATGTACCTTATGTCACCGGCCTCAATCGTGATGGCCGTTATCTTTCTCGGCGAGACTTTCCAGGCCTATCATGCCCAGGGGTTCGTGCTGGTCCTGGGCGGTGTCATGCTGGCGACCATTCGGCCGTACCGGAGTTAATGACAGGAGCTGATCAACATGCATGCTGCAGGCAGAAAATACCTCGCAACAATTCTTGCCATGCCAGGTCTTTGCCTGCCCGGTGTGGCCTACGACTACCTGAACGACAACAACTAGTTTGGCAGCTGGAATCCTTTCTTGCTGGTCTTCATGCTGTAGATCTTGTCGTAGCTGGTGATATACAAGGTGTCGTTATCCACACCGCCGAAAGTGACGCTCACCGGCACGGTCGGCATATTAAGCATGCCCAGGAACGCGCCCTCGGCATTGAAGATCTGCAGCCCCGCAAAGCTCGCAACATAAAGATTGCCATCGGTATCTACTGCCATGCCATCTGCGCCTGATGTCCGCCCGCCGCGATCAAGCACTTCGCCGGTAAGGTTCAGGGTCGCAAATTTCCGGCCATTGCTGATGCTGCCGTCGTCAGCCACATCGTAGGCCCAGACAAAGTTTTCCTTGTCGCTGACCACGTTCCACCATTCTTCCTTGTCGTAGGTGTTGTTGATGTAGAGCGTTTTGCCATCCGGGCTCAGGATAACGCCGTTCGGCATGGCAAAGTCATTGAACGGCAACAGCCTGATAACCTCGCCCTCGGGATTGCGGTAGTAGACCGTGCGACCGGCCTGAAATTTCTGCGCATCCGCAGTGAACTGCGGATCGCTAAAGTAGATACCGCCCTTGGCATCCATCACCAGGTCATTCGGACCGTCAATCGATGTGCCGTCGTAACTGTCGGCCAGTGTACGCACCACCTCACCGGCGGTGGTCATTTCGATCACGCGATGCCCGAACATGTCACACACGATCAGGTTGCCGTTGGCCCCAGGAATGATGCCGTTGGATTGCATCTGGCCGTGGCTGATGTAGCGGTAGCTGCCATCAGGGTCCATTTCCACCACCGCACTGCGCGCCGGATCGCCGTTGAACCCGGCGTCGAAATACATATTCGAAAAATACAGCTTGCCATTCACCCAGGCCGGCCCCTCGGTGAAATTGAGGCCGGGCCCGGAAACCGCACCGTCAGCGAGCAACTCAAGTTTTGCATCTTCGGGAATGATGGCGTGATATCCCGCCAGGCGTTTCTGCATTGCCGCAAAGTAATCGGTGCGCGGCGGGAAAAACACATCGATGGCGTCGGAGCCGTACGGACCCAGCTTGCCACCATGAACCATCATCGCCGGCAGGTTCACGATAGCGCCGGCGTGCATGCGCACGGTATCGGCGAGGATATATTCGTCGATCCAGCCGCGCAGGCCGATCATGACCTGCTCTTCCGGGTGGTTGTGATAGGCGAACTCAATTTCAGGGTCCATTCTGAGTACGCTGAGCTGCGTTCCGCGTCCTGAAATGAGTCGCGAGTTGGCGCCCGGCACCAGCTCGGTGTACTGGAAGTCATACAGGTCGTAGACCTTGCCGGCTGTGACGTTCGGATCCAGCGGGAACGCGTGCAGATCAACATCCACCCACTCATCGGGCGCCCCGGCCATCTCCAGCCAGGCAGCAGGTACCGGCGCGTAGACGTGCATTACCCGGGCCCCCTCCGGCCCGGCCGTGATATTGGTCGGTGCACCATCTTCGAGATAGATCAGTTCCTTCTTGGGCATACGGGCGCTGACGCCGTTGGGCGATTCCCGGTCCACGGCTGACAAGGTTACAAGTTCACCGTTGGCAAGTTCCTGCACCTGGCCCTTGAACACGATCATGAATCGCTCGCCCTTGATGGTGCCGGCCGGGATGGTCGCGTTCGGCTCGAAATCAATGAAGCTCATGAGGTTGCCGGACCCCCAGTAGGCCTTCGCCGAGACGCCGGGGGCCAGTTCGATGGCAGCGAGGGTGTCAATGTTGACCACCACGCCATCACCGACGTTGGATTGAATTCCGGTGGGCGTAATGTCGTCACGCGTACGTATCGCGACGTTGTGCTCTTTGATCAGGCTCTCGTTCAGCTCCGCCCAGGCTGGGGCATCCGCATGCGGCTGGACCCCGGCCTGCTCGGCAGGTCCGCAACCGAATAACAGCAGGCTGGATGTCACGGTTAGCAGAAGCATCGGTCTCATTACTGTGTGCATATTTTTCTCTTCGCTCTTTGAATTCTGTTCGGAACCGGCCGACATTCTCCGGGGCAATCATGATCTGGCGGAAGCCGGATCATAGCCGCAAATACCATGTGGATAAACTGCTGCGACGGAATCTGTCGCAGAAAATCCTTTGTAGTTGCTGTGATAGCATCGCTGACGATAAAAACTTCTGACGCACAACGGAGTGCAGCTATGTCGAAATCCCCACCGAGCAGACGGTCATGGCGACAGCTCGCGGCCGGCGCCGTGCTCGCTTTCGGTATTGTGGTCGCCTGCACCGCTCCGCAGCAGCCCGCAGCGGACCTGTGGTGGCCGGGTTACGGCAACGGCGCGGACAACTCGCGCTACTTCGCCTCGCAACAGATCAGCAAGTCCAACATCAACCAGCTGCAGGTCGCATGGAGCTATGCGCACGGCGACACCGGCAGCGTGCCGATAGCTGTGCGCGGCAAGATCTATGGTCGCGGCCGCAATGGCTCACTGGTGGCAGTCGACGCCGGCAGCGGCGCCGAGTTGTGGGTCCGCGAGAACATGCACGGCATGACCAGCCGCGGCATAAATTACTGGGAGAATGCGGACGGCAGTGACCAGCGGCTGATCTTCGCGATGGATGGTTTGCTGCAGGAAGTGGATGCGAAGACCGGCGAGTCGATCCTGTCTTTCGGCACGAACGGCGTGGTCGACCTCAAGCACAACATCGACGGCCGTGATCCGGAGAGCATCGGTGTCATCCAGTCGAACACACCGGGGGAGGTGTTCGAGAACCTGATTATCCTTGGCAGCGCGATGGGCGAACTCTATCTGGCGCCGCCTGGAGATATTCGCGCCTATGATGTGCTGAGCGGTGAACTCGTTTGGACCTTCCACACGGTGCCGCGGCCGGGCGAGTTCGGCTACGACACCTGGCCCAAGGATGCCTGGCAGTATGTCGGTGGCAACAACGCCTGGGGCGAACTTACGGTCGATGCTGAGCTCGGCATCGCCTACGTGCCGCTCGGTTCACCCACCTACGATTTTTACGGCGCAGACCGGCCCGGCGCGAACCTGTTCGGCACCTCGCTGGTGGCGCTCGATGCGCGCAGCGGCGAGCGACTCTGGCACTTCCAGCTCGTGCACCACGACCTGTGGGACCAGGACCCGAACTCGGCACCGCAACTTGCGACGATTCGCCACGCTGGCCAGGACCGGGACGTGGTCGCATTAGCGGGCAAGACCGGCTGGCTGTACGTTTTCGATCGCCGTAGCGGTGAGCCAATCTGGCCGATCGAGGAA
>JAOUHU010000102.1 GCA_029884455.1 Gammaproteobacteria bacterium
GTCGCTCGTGATGGCGCAGCGCTGTCCGGTTTATGTTTGATGCAGACAAATCTAACGCAGCGAAAATGCTTGTGCAATAAGGGTTTACGCGCATCCTCGCGGGTCGCCCGGGTGGGTCGTGGTGATGAGATTCCCCCACCCTGCAAATTTAAATGACGAAAGGGTTACAAGCTCTTGTTTTTCAGTCGCTTGGGGCCGGGCACGAATACATGCCCGGAAAGCATCCAGCAGCACCGGGGCGCGGATGGCGTGCCTGACTCCACGGCACCAAGCTGCCCGGATGCGAAAATGATGCGGGCCAGCAACCGTCTCAGCGCAAGCCCATGTTGTGGTTTTTGTGCCACATATGCGCCTCGGCGAGATCGATGCGGAGCAGCGGCGCATGCTGTTTTTCGACTGTCAGGTGCGCCGCCATGCTGTCCTGGCTGAGGGTTATCGCTTCGGCGTTGCTGAGTTGTCCCAGCTTGAACTCCAGCGCCGTGCTGCGCAGCGCATCGTGCCAGCTTTGCCCCGCGTCGCGGGCGAAGAAGTACACGCCGCCGTAGGTAAGGACGAGTGCGTTTTGGGCGTTGGCCGCAAAGTCCATGGCGGTGGGCTGCCAGCTGAAGCCGCTCTTTTCCGCATCATTGCGCTGCCTTTGCGATGGCTGCGGCAGGCTGTCGAGGACTGCGACCTGGCTCGCCAGCACAGTTGCATTGCCGGCGGGTCGAATTGGCACCGTAAAGAGCCTGGCCGGCACATCGCGTTTGCTCAGGATGTAGAAAAGTTCGCCGTCGGCGTCGACGGCGAGTGACTCTGCATCGCGCGGCCCCTCGGGATAACGGAAATCGACGCGCCAGGCGAGTGCCACCTCGGTCTGCGCCGGCTCAGGCTCTTCCACTACATACAGGGTAACGCTGGGTCTGCGCGCATCGTTGTCGCCAATATCGGCAACCACGAGGTAGTTCTTATCCTGGTAGGCAAAGGCGGCAAGGTCCTCCCAGTCCTCGTTCGTGGCGCCGGCAACGGTTACCTGGCCGAGGTTTTCACCGCGCTGCGATACAGCATGCAGGCTTGCCGGACCGTCATCGTTAACCACCCACAACAGCTCCTCATAGCGGCGCGACTGCGCCAGGCCACTAACCTCGTCCAGCTCAGGATTCTCGATCGTGCCGACGGTACGCAGCAGCACATGTTCGCCACCCGCGCCGCAGCCGGCAAGGAGTATCGGCACACAGATCAATAGACGCACAACACGCTCCGCTGTATGGTTGTCGCAAGGAAAAGAGTGTGGCTGAGAGCCACTCCAGATGCGAGATTTATGGCCACCAAACACATGAATGCAGCACCCGGCGATTTCGCCGACACGGTGCTGATGCCAGGCGACCCGCTGCGGGCGCAATACATTGCGGATACCTACCTCGACGATGTACGTCGCGTTACGGATGTACGCAACATGTGGGGATTTACCGGCACTTACAAGGGCAAACCGGTGTCCGTCATGGCACACGGCATGGGCATTCCGTCGGTGTCGATTTATTGCACTGAGCTCATCACCGAGTACGGGGTGAAACGTGTCATTCGTGTTGGCAGCTGCGGCACCTCGCACCCGCAGGTCAAACTGCGTGACGTTATTATCGCGATGGGCGCATCCACCGACTCGAATTGCAACCGCATGCGCTTCGGCGGTTATGATTACGCGGCGCTGGCGAGCTTCGACCTGGTGCGTAAGGCGGTCGACGCTGCCATAGCCCACAAGGTTCGCTATCACGTCGGCAATATTTTTTCGGCGGACCTGTTTTACACGCCGGACCCCGGCATGTTCGAAACGCTGGCGCGATACAATGTCTACGGCGTTGAGATGGAGGCTGCCGGAATTTATCCAATCGCTGCGGAGCAAGGCGCCGAAGCGCTCGCAATCTGTACCGTCAGCGACGACATTACTACCGGCGACCACCTGACGACGGACGAACGGCAAACCACCTTCGATGAAATGATCCTGGTGGCGCTGCAAACCGCGGTGGCGTGAGGCGTGTGACATGAGCCTGTCTGCAGTAACCAGCACACACAAACTTCCTGACATGAGTCGGGTTCCGACCGTCGATGAGGTCGGCGTCAACGAACGGGTGGCGCGTTTCCAGACTCGTAGCATCAAGTCGGCGTCGAAGGTCGAAGCGCTGAAGCTGATCCTGTCAATGATCGACCTGACGACGCTCGAGGGGCAGGACACGCCCGGCAAGGTGCGGCAGTTGTGTCAGAAGGCGTTACACCTGCACGATGCGATGCCGGGCCTGCCACATGTTGCTGCGGTCTGTGTGTACCCGACGATGGTCAAGGTTGCGAAAAAGGCGCTCGGGAATAGCGGCATCAACATCGCATCGGTAGCGACAGCATTTCCCAGCGGCCAGGCACCGTTGTCCGTGAAGCTGGACGACACTCGTATGGCCGTCGCCGAGGGCGCTAACGAAATTGACATGGTGATTTCGCGCGGCGAATTCCTGGCCGGTAACTATGGCATGGTGTTTGATGAGATCGTGGCAATCAAGGATGCCTGCGGCGATGCGCACCTTAAGGTAATCCTTGAAACCGGTGAACTCGGCACCCTGGATCGGGTGCGACAGGCGAGCGAGCTTGCCATGCATGCGGGTGCGGACTTCATCAAGACCTCGACCGGCAAGATTCAGCCGGCCGCGACCATGCAGGTGACATTGGTCATGCTGCAGGCGATCCGCGACTATTATGCGGCGACCGGTCGCATGGTCGGTATGAAGCCTGCAGGTGGCATTGCACACTCCAAGCTTGCGATTCACTACCTGGTGATGTTGCGCGAGACACTGGGCAAAGCCTGGATGACGCCGCAATGGTTTCGATTTGGTGCCAGTTCGCTGGCCAATGACGTGTTAATGCAGATACGCAAGCAGGCGACCGGTGTGTATCAGTCGGCCGACTATTTTTCCAAGGACTAACGATGGCGACCCCCGAAAACAAACTCGCATTCGACGGTGGCTGGCAGTACTCGCCGGCGCCGGAAAGTACCGATCACGTCAGCATCCGGAAAAAGTACGAGCTTTTCATCGGCGGTGAGTTCGTCGCGCCCGTGCAGGGCAAATACTTCGACACCATCAACCCGGCGACGGAGGAGAGGCTCAGCCGCGTAGGCCTTGCCTCGGCAGGCGACGTTGACAAGGCTGTCAAGGCAGCGCGCAAGGCCTATGCAGGCTGGTCGCGCCTGAAGCCGGCCGAGCGTGGCAAATACATATTTCGAATCGCGCGCATGTTGCAGGAACGGTCACGGGAATTTGCAGCGATCGAATCGCTGGACGGTGGTAAGCCGATTCGCGAATCGCGCGATGTCGATGTGCCGCTGGCCGCTGCACACTTTTTCTATTACGCGGGTTGGGCCGACAAGCTCGAATATGCCTTCCCCGGCCGCAAGGTCAAACCTCTGGGTGTAGCCGGGCAGATCATTCCCTGGAATTTCCCACTGCTCATGGCGGCGTGGAAAATCGCTCCTGCGCTCGCCTGCGGTAATACGGTCGTGCTGAAACCCGCCGAGACCACGCCGCTTACCGCCATGAAGCTTGCCGAGCTTATCGCGGATGCCGGTGTGCCGCCTGGCGTCGTCAACATCGTAACCGGTGCGGGCGAGACCGGCGCCGCCATTGTCAACCATCCAGGCGTCGACAAGATCGCATTCACGGGCTCCACCGACGTCGGCAGGATTATTCAGAAAGCCCTGGCGGGCTCGAACAAGAAATACACCCTCGAACTTGGTGGCAAGGCGGCAAATATTATTTTCGCTGACGCGGCGATCGATCAGGCAGTCGAAGGTATCGTCAATGGCATTTTCTTTAACCAGGGGCATGTCTGCTGTGCCGGCTCACGCCTGCTGGTGCAGGAGTCGGTGGCAGGCGCGGTTATCCAGAAGCTCAGGGAACGCATGGAGACGCTGATCGTCGGCGACCCGCTGGACAAGAACACGGATATCGGTGCCATCAACTCGAAGCAACAGCTTGAGACCATCAGGTCCTATCTCGCGATCGGCCAGGAGGAGGGTGCCGAGATGTTCCAGAGTTCCTGCCCGATTCCAAAGCGGGGTTACTGGTGTCGGCCGACAATTTTTACCGGCGTGTCGCAATCGAATCGGGTCGTACAGGAAGAAATTTTTGGCCCGGTGCTGGCGATCCAGACGTTCCGCACTTTCGATGAGGCTGTGACCAAGGCGAACAACACACCTTATGGTTTGTCCGGCGGGGTCTGGACTGACAAAGGCTCGAAGATTTTCAAGATGACGCAGAGCGTGCGTGCCGGTGTCGTCTGGGCCAACACATTCAACAAGTTTGATCCGACCTCGCCCTTTGGTGGTTACAAGGAAAGTGGTGTTGGACGCGAGGGCGGCATGCACGGTCTCGATGCTTACCTGAAGCTGGAGGCTTAAGCATGGCGACTGCCAGTGGAAAAACGGCGAAACGACTCGCGGTTGCAAAAACCTACAAGATTTTCATCGGCGGACAGTTTCCGCGTACCGAGTCGGCGCGCTATTACACGCTCAAAGACCGGCAGGGTGCCGTCATTGCGAATATTTGTCGCAGCAGCCGCAAGGATTTTCGCAATGCGATGGTTGCCGCCCGAGGCGCACAGGACGGCTGGGCCAAGGCGAGCGCCTATCTGCGCGGCCAGATTCTGTACCGCGTCGCGGAAATGCTGGAGGGCCGGCGCGAGCAGTTCAGCGCAGAATTGAAGTTGCAGGGCGCAGCCATGCGGGCGGCGGACAAGGAAGTCGATGCAACGATCGACAGGCTGGTTTATTTCGCGGGCTGGGCCGACAAGTATCAGCAGGTGTTCAGCTCGGTAAACCCGGTAGCTTCCTCGCATTTCAATTTTTCGGTGCTGGAGCCGACCGGCGTGGTTGCCATCCTCGCGCCAGAGGCCAGCGGCCTGCTCGGTCTCATATCCAACATCGCACCGGTGATTGTTGGCGGCAACACCTGTGTCGCGCTTGCCTCGGAATCAATGCCGCTGTGCGCAGTGAGTTTTGCGGAAGTGCTGCACGCCGCCGACGTGCCGCCGGGCGTGGTCAACATCCTGACCGGGTATCGCAGCGAGTTAAGCGGCCAGTTCGCCTCGCATATGGATGTCAATGCCATCATTTATTGCGATGGCGACCAGCAGACCGACAAGGCTGTGCAGGTGGCGGCGGCCGACAACATCAAGCGTGTCTTAAGACGTACCGATGTCAGCTGGGCAGACGAGTCTTCGCAACATCCGTATCTCGTGCGCGATACCCAGGAAGTCAAAACTACCTGGCACCCGATCGGCAAATAGAAAAGGGGTCAGAGCCCTTTTTTTCCCACATGGATATAGCTGGTCCATATATGGGATCAAAAGGGCTCTGACCCCTTCAGCTTTGGAGGTACATCGCCGGCAGGATGAACGACAGGGCCAGCCACATGATTATTTGCAGCGGCAGGCCGGCACGGAAGAAGTCGGAAAACTGGTAGCCGCCTGCGCTCATTACCAGCAGATTGGTCTGATAGCCAATAGGCGTCATGTAACTCATGTTGGCGCCGAACATTACAGCCAGCACAAAGGGCAGGGCCGGCACACCGAGTTCGGCCGCGATACTTATGGCGATCGGAGTGCCAATAACCGCCACGGCGTTGTTGGAAACAACTTCCGTCAATAGTGCCGTGATTAACAGCAAGCCGCTGAGGACGACGGGCGGCGGCAGATCCCTGACCAGGTTAACGAACGCGTGCGCAACATAGTCGGCAGCGCCGGTCGCCCCGAGGGCGCTGCCGAGAGCGAG
>JAOUHU010000103.1 GCA_029884455.1 Gammaproteobacteria bacterium
GCATCTTCATGTCGTCCGCGCTCGCAATCTATCTGCGCGGCACGCGTTAATGTGTACGCAAGTCGGTGCTTGGCGTCGACCGACCGCAGCTCGTCGAGACTCGGCTCGAGGTTTTCATTGCTGTCGTGCAGCGCAAACTCGCACAGCGCGCCGAGTGCGCGTGAAAATGGCGCCTCGCTGCCGACCCGGATTTTTTCGCCAATAGCTTGCAGGTTCCTGCAGTACTCTCGGGCGGCGTCGTACCGACCACACTGGAACTCGATCATCATCAGGTGTTCATTGGCCAGATACTCGTCAATTCTTGCGCCGGCCGACTTGCAAAGCGTTCGGGACTCCTTGAACAATTCGGCGGCCTCCTCCATTTTTCCTTCATGAAATCGCAACATACCCAGTCCGGCCGATATTGCGAAATGGCTGAACCCCTTGCGCCGCGCCATCGACTGCGCCTCCATGAGCATGGCGTCTGCCTTTGACAGGTCGCGCTCGATCATGGCCAGGCATTTCGCGGTCTCCGCCAGGCCGACAATTTGATCCTCTTCCTTGCCGCTGCGCACAACCCTCTCGGACTGCAACGACTCCTGGTGTGCGTAGTCCCATTGGCCATGGGCCCAACGCACGTTGGCCGCCATGTGATAACCAAGTCGTGCGTGTGCGAGTTCGCCATGATCGAGAGCCTGTTCAGCGAGCGATGCATACTCGCGAGCCGACGACTCCCAGTCATCGAGGGGGCCGGCGGCAAGCCTTATATCCTGCAGATCAATACTTAAACAGACGCGTTCCGCATCGGGCAGCTGATCGACCAGCTGCATGCCGCGTCGATACAAGGCCAGCGCTTCCTCATTGGCGTAAAACCGCAGGCACAAACGTGCGGCCGAAACTGTTGCGCGGCCCGCAAGGCCCGGATCACCACTTTGCGCGGCGTGGTGCGCAAGGTCCGCGGCGCGACCGAGATCGAGTGCCGCACTCTTTTCCAGGATGCCGGCGACGCGCCGGTGCATGACCTGCCGCCGTATCGGCGAGAGCGTCGTGTATACCGCTTTGGCCAGCAGATCGTGCGAAAAGATCAAACCATCACCGGTGGTCGTGAGCATGCCCTGGCGTTCCGCTGTGGCGAGAATCGCACCGATGCGGGTTGGCTCCAGATCGGTCAGTGACGCAATTGATTCGACGCTGATATGCGGGCTCAACACGGCGGCCCATTGCAATACTTCAGCACCCTCGACGCCGGATCGCGCCAGGCGCTCGCGCACCAGTTCAGTTATCGATGAACTGCTGTCGCCATCTTGCTCCGCCCGCGCCAACTCCACTGCCAGCAAAGGATTGCCACCGCAGCGCCGGCTCAGGTCGTCCGCATGCGCGCCGGGTGCCCGGGCGCGAATCAATTCGGCGAGCTCGCTCTCCGCAAGCGGCCCAAGAATAATTTCGGTCAGCAATCCATCGCGTCGCAGGCCCGCCACTGCCTGTTCCGCAGCAACGTTATCCCGTAGCTCGCTATCCCTGCTCGCCAGCATGCAGAGGATCGGCCGGTCGCGGTTCGCGCGCGCGATGTAATGTATGGCCGCAGCACTGGAATCGTCGCACCAGTGCAAGTCATCGAACACCAGTACCAGCATCTGCTGGCCGGCCTGTGCCGCAATAAACTCGCTGAGACGATCAAACAGTCGCTCACGATTACCGGCATCGTGGTCACCGAATATTTTCGTGGTAATCGCGCTTTCCAGTTGCCGCAGCGCATCGATCCAGAGCGCGAACGGCCGAATCGAGGCCGATTCATAGGCGCTGGCGCCAAGCACCGTGGCACCACTACCGAGTGCGAGCGCACTGACGGACTCGACAAGTCGCGTCTTGCCGACGCCAGGTTCACCGCGTACCAGGGCAAAGCGCGCCTCGCGCGCATCGCGGACCTGTTGCAACAGTCCTGTCAGCAACTCCGCTTCCGCAATTCGCCCGACCAGGCCAGACGCCACGCCGATATGAGCGCCGGTCGCGGACGGCAGATTCTGCGGCCGTGGCTCGGCATTGCGGCTCTGCGATTGTGTGCGTTGTTTCGCAGCACGCATCGCACCGCCTGGCTGAATCCCGATTTCCTTAAGCATGCGCAGCCCCAGCTGGTATTGCTGCTCGGCCTCATCATGGCGGCCGAGCATGACGAGCAGGCGAATCAGGCCAGCGCGCAGCTCTTCGTCGTACGGCGACACAGCGACCAGCGATCTGGCGTAGGGCGCCGCTCGATCCGGTTCATGCGCCAGTCTCTTTACCAGCTCACGCAACAATGCGGCCTGGGCGTGCGCCGCCTGCTCGCGCTCGGCTATACACCAGGCATGGAACTCGTGGAAATTGGGCAGGTCCAGCCCCTCAAGAAAATTGCCGCGCAGTCTGTGCGCGGCCGTCTCGAGACTGGCTGTGTCTGCAGCCATCAGTCCGCTGCCCGCCAGCACCTGGAGATCGAACGCATCGATACTGACGCCAGTCGCATCGATCTCGACAAAACTGCGATCGGCAATGACGCGCTGCCGCTTCGGGTCGTCGACCAGTTGCCGCAGTTTCGACAGGCTCCAGCGCAGTGATCCACGCGGATCGTCGGGGATCTCCCATAACAGGTCACAGAGGAAATCGCGACGGAACCGCCGCGGGTTCATGCTCAGGTAGGCGAGCAGTGCACGCGTCTTGCGGGACGGCGGCAGCGTTGCCACGTGCCCGTCCCTGCGAACCTCGAATTCACCGAGGAAATTGAGTGCCAATCCGGCCATGAGACTCCGAGCCTGTCCTGCCTGTACCTAACTATAAGAGCCCACGGTCGCCAAGAACAACCAATGCCGCCTGCGCACACGGATTTGCAGGGATTCCAGAAAAACCACGATCGCTACCACGATCGCTACATCGGCGCCTGCGCAATATTCGCGCCAGGCAGACCGGACTTAAGGAGCACGATTATGGCCCGCTACAACAACATACTTGAAACCATTGGCAATACACCGCTGGTCAAGCTGCAGAAGCTTGCGCCGGAGGGTGTCAATGTTTACGTCAAGGTTGAATCCTTTAACCCGATGGGCTCGGTCAAAGACCGCATGGCGCGGGCCCTGATCGAGCAGGCCGAGGCCAGTGGCGCGTTGCGACCGGGCCAGACCGTCATCGAGGCCACCAGCGGCAACACCGGCATTGGCCTGGCAATGGTATGCGCACAAAAAGGCTACCCGCTGGTGCTGGTCATGGCTGAGAGCTTCAGTATCGAGCGGCGCAAGATGCTGCGTTTCCTGGGCGCGAAGGTGGTCCTGACCCCCGCCTCGGAAAAGGGCACCGGCATGCTCAACAAGGCCGTCGAACTGGCCGAAAAACACGGCTACTACCTTTGCCGGCAGTTCGAAAGCGAGGCCAATGCCGAGGCTCATACCAGGACCACGGCCGTCGAGATCCTTGCCGACTTCAGAGACGACACGCTCGACTATTTCGTATCCGGTTTCGGTACCGGCGGCACGCTGCTGGGCGTCGCGCGCAGACTCCGCGCTGAAAGTCCCCACACGCGAATAGTCGCCGCCGAACCCGACAACGCACCGGTCCTTGGCAGCGGCATCCCGCAACCGCGCGATGTTGATGGCAAACCATCCGCCAGCCACCCGAGCTTCCGGCCGCACCTGATGCAGGGTTGGAGCCCTGACTTCGTTTCGGTGCTGACCGAGGATGCCGTCAGCAACCGGCTGATTGACGAAATCGTACCGGTGTCCGGCAGCGATGCCATGGCCCTGTCACGCCGGCTGGCGCGCGAGGAAGGAATCTTCGCCGGTACCTCGAGTGGCGCAACACTGGCTGCTGCACTTACCGTCGCACGTCGCTCACCGCCTGGCACCAACATTGTCTGCATGCTGCCGGACACCGGTGAACGCTACCTGTCGACGCCGCTCTTCGAGGACATCAGCGAGGCGATGAATAACGACGAAATCGCATTATCCGAGTCGACACCCAACTATCGTTTCGACATCGTTCCGGTGCCCGTGGCTGCGCCGGATTCTGCTACCGCGCCGGAACTTGATTCCGCGGCCAGGGAATTTGTGCAGCAAGTAATCGACGCAAACGCGGTTGTCATGTTTGCGCTCGAGTGGTGCGAATTCTCCTGGTCGGTCCGCAAGCTGTTTGGCGCACTCGGCATCGACTACCACAGTGTCGACCTCGACTCCGTGGCTTACCAGCAAAACGACTTCGGCGGCAAGATTCGTCGGGTCCTCGATTGGCGTATTGGCTTGCCGACAATTCCGCAGATCTTTATCGGCGGTGAGCACATCGGCGGCGCGACCGATTTGTTCGATGCGATGCGCAACGGTTCCATGCAGACACGTCTTGCAGCACACGGCGTTCGCTTTAAAGCGAATCTTGATATCGATCCCTACGAAATGCTGCCCAAGTGGCTGCAGCCGCGCCGCACCGCCTGATTACCAAGGAGTAACGATATGCAAGCAGAATCCATTCCCGTTATCGATATTGGTCGACTGAGACACGCCGACACGCTGGCTGCGCTTGATCGGGCGTGCCGCGACTGGGGCTTTTTTCAGATCATCAATCACGGCATTCCAGAGGCCACAATCGCCGCGATTTTCGAGCAGACGCATGCATTCTTCGCTCAACCGCTCGACGTCAAACGGCAAATAACGCGCACACGCGAAAATCCATGGGGTTTTTATGATCGCGAGCTGACCAAAAATGTTGTCGACCTCAAGCAGGTCTATGACTTCGGACCAGGCCATGGCACGGCCATCCGGCCGCAGTGGCCCGCCGGTTTACCCGCGTTTCGCGGTGCTGTGCAGAATTATTACTGGTATTGCCAGCAACTCGCCTACCGCTTGCTCGCCGCCGTATCGACCAACTTCGGCATGTCACCGGGTTTCCTGAGCCGGGGCTTTGGTCCCGGCCACACAAGTTTTTTGCGCCTGAATTACTATCCGGTCGCGCTCACGCCACCGTCATCGAATGCTTGCCGACTCGGCGTCGGCCAGCACACCGACGCGGGTGCGCTGACACTGTTGTTGCAGGACGACCAGCCCGGACTTGAAGTACTGCGCAACAATCAGTGGCACCTGGTCACACCGCGACGCGATGCGATCGTCGTCAACATTGGTGACATCGTGCAAATATGGTCGAACGATACTTACGCTGCCGCGGTGCACCGGGTTATCGCCAGCGCCACGCAGCCACGCTTCAGCATTCCGTTTTTTCTCAATCCCGAATACCGCACTGACTACGCACCGGTACCGAGCATGCTCTCGGACGATCGGCCGGCACGTTACCGGGCGATCAATTGGGGCGAATTTCGCCGGCGCCGCGCGGATGGCGATTACGCCGACTACGGCACAGAAGTACAGATCGAACACTACCGAATCTCGGCCTGAGGAGACTTGAAAATGTCATTTATCAAAACGATTCCCGCTAGTGAAGCGAGTGATGCCGTATTGACGATGTACGCACGGCAGGAAAGCGCCTGGGGTTATGTGCCCGACTACGCAAAAGTATTTTGTCATCGTCCGGAACTTATGGCGCGCTGGGGACAAATGCTGGCGGAAGTCAAACGACACGTGGATGCGCGCCGTCTCGAACTTGTGACCTTCGCCGCCGCGCACGAACTCAGACATTCTTCCTGCTCGCTCGCACACGGTGCCGAGCTGGCCAAGATTATTGGCAAAGATGCGGTGATCGCGATTGCTAACGGTCAGCACAC
>JAOUHU010000046.1 GCA_029884455.1 Gammaproteobacteria bacterium
CGTACATCAATCACGGCGGCATCCTGTGCGGCACAGCGCCGTTGGACCGGTACAGTTTTCCGTCCGGGCACACCCTGCACGCGACCAGTTTTGCGATCCTGTTATCGCAGTTTGAACCACTGTGGATTCCGATCGTGGTGCCGTTCGCGGCGCTGGTCGCCGCATCACGCCTCATCCTCGGCCTGCACTATCCCAGCGATGTCATAGTCGGCGCGGCGATTGGTACCGCGCTGGCGAGCCTGAGCCTCGCTATCGTTTGATCAGGCAGGCCAGCCCCTCCAGTACCAGGTGCGGGCGCAGTTCAGCGTCGATGGCGAGGAACTTCTGCAGCAGCGGCGCGTCCCCGCCGGTCAGCAGTAGTGTTGGCTTTGATCCCTGTTGCTCGAGTGTGCGCAACGCCCGTTCAATCGCGCCTGCCACCGCCCCGACTGCACCTTGAGCTATTGCGGCGGCCGTCGAGCGTGCAAACGGGCGCAGCACTCTGGCGTTGGAAAATGCACCGCGACGCGATGCCGGCAGGTCGCTGGTGTTGCGGCTCAGGCTGTCGGCCATCAACATCAGCCCCGGCAGTATCTGGCCACCGAGATGACGCCCATCAGCGTGCAATGCGTCGATGGTGACAGCCGTACCCGCATCGACGACCAGGCACGCGCCGGCGCAGGATGCCCGCGCGCCGATCATCGCCACCCAGCGATCCACGCCCAGGCGGCCGGGCTGCCGATACGCGTTCACCACGCCGCAGGCCGCCGCGCTCGAGCGCACGAAGCGAACTTCGCGCGTATTGTACGAGCGAATAATGGCCGACAATCCGTCAGCAAATACCTTGCCGGCCACGTTACTGGCGATTACCGCATCCACATCGCGCGGCAAACGGCGAATCAGCACCGACTTACCTTGCTCGCGGATCGTCGCGAGCGTCACGCTGCCTGTGCGACCGATCCTGTTGCCGTTGAGCAGGCCCCACTTCAGGCGCGTATTGCCCGCATCCAGCAGCAAGGCCTTCATGGCATCTTGACGAGGATGTTGTCGATGAGCCGCACGCCGGCGACGCGCGAGGCAGCGAGCACGATGAGACTCTGGCTACCGGCATCCGGCATGGCCAGATCGGCTGACTGACGAATTGCGACGTACTCGGGTGACTGCCCTGCCTCCGTCAGCAGGCGCATGGCCTTCGCTTCCAGTTTTGCGAATTTCCGGTTTCCGGCAGCCAGTTCCTGCGCTACTACCTGCAGCACCTCGAAGAGCGCCGCCGCAATGCTGCGCTCGGTATTGCTGAAGTTGCCGTTACGTGAGCTCATCGCAAGACCACTGGGTTCACGGATGATCGGACCCAGCTCAACCTGCACCGACAAGCCGAGGTCCAGGACCATGCGCCGGATTATGAGCTGCTGCTGGTAGTCTTTTTGCCCGAATACAGCAATATCGGGTTGCACCAGTGCAAACAGGCGCAGTACCACCGAAGTCACCCCATCAAAGTGGCCGGGCCTCGCGGCACCGCAAAGCTCATCGCCCAAACCGGGAACGGAAACGTGCGTCGCCTGCTCGAGACCGAGGGGATACATGGTTGCAATTTCCGGCGCGAACAGCAGGTCGACGTTCTCGGCTTGCAATCGCGTCGCGTCATCCTCAAGGGTTCGCGGATACGACGCATAGTCCTCGCCCGGGCCAAACTGGGTCGGATTGACGAACACGCTAACGACCACGCGATCCGCGTGCCGTTTGGCTATTCGCACCAGGCTGGCATGACCGTCGTGAAGGTTGCCCATCGTCGGCACCAGTGCGACGCGATCGCCGGCCGCTCGCCACGCCGACAGTCGCTGCCACAAATCCGGCCGGGTCGATATCGTTATCATGTCGCTGATCGATCAGACCTTCCGGTCACGAAAAACAATGCTCGGGCGCAGGGTATTCGCGGCTCTTTACGGCCGCCACGTAAGCCTTGATTGCGGCGAGCGGCGAATCGTGACCATCCTGGAAGTTCTTTACGAACCTTGGCGTGCGACCCTGTGTGATATTCAAAATGTCGTACAGGACCAGGATCTGGCCGTCGACATCCGGGCCGGCACCGATGCCGATAACCGGCACTGCCAGTGCCGTCGCGACGGATCTACCGACTTCATTCGGCACGCACTCCAGCAGTACGATGTCCGCGCCGGCATCCTGCAGGGAAACCGCTGCGTCGAGCAAGGCCCGGGCATTGTCGGGCTCCCGGCCCTGCACCGTGAATCCACCGATCTTGTGTACCGATTGCGGTTTCAGGCCAAGGTGTGCGCACACCGGGACATCGTGCCGGGCAAGGTGTTCGACGATACTCGCCTGGCCCACGCCGCCTTCGAGCTTGACCATTTTCGCGCCGCCTTCCTGCATCAGCCGGACCGCGTTATGCAGCGCCTGGTCGGCGCTGGTGTAACTCATGAACGGCATGTCGGCGACCAGGAATGCGTGGCGCAGGCCCCTGGCGACCGCGCGCGTGTGATAGATGATGTCGTCGACCGTCACTGGCACTGTCGTATCGTGACCTTGCACCACCATGCCCAGGGAGTCGCCGACCAGGACAACATCGGTCCCCGCCGCATCAACCAGCGCAGCGAAACTCGCGTCATAAGCGGTCAGGCAACTGATGGGCTCCCGGTTCTGCTTCATTTTGCGCAGGCTGGAGATGTTGACCGGCGGGTCGCTCATGCCGCGTTGTTCAAGCTGTGTATACATCGTTTGCAACACTAACATCGCGACGACGTTATTGCCTATCTATGGCCGCGGGCGCTGCTCCTGTGCCAGGTCCTACGGCAGGTTGTCGAGCAGGAACTGCTTGACGTTCTCACCCATGACTTTCCGAATTTCATCTTCTGTGAAACCTGCCTGTAACATCGCATCGGTCAGTACCACCAGTTCACCGGTATCGAAAGTCACGGCTACCGTACCGTCGTAGTCCGATCCAAGCGCCACGTGTGATACGCCCAGCAGGTCAATCGCATAGCGGATCGCGCGCACGACACCGGCCGGCGTGACATCGCAAACGGCGGCGTCCCAGTAGCCGATGCCAAGCAAGCCGCCCTTCTTCGCCATGTCCTGCATCAGGGCGTCATCCAGGTTGCGCGCCGAGTCGCAGTTCCCCTTAATGCCACCGTGCGAAAGAATCACGGCTGACTTCGAAAGTTGCAGCACCTCGGCGACCATGCGTGGCGAGGCATGCGCGACATCGATAATCGCGCCCAGCGCATTCGCGCGCTGCACCACCGACCGGCCGAAATCGCTCAGGCCCTCGCCACTGATGCCATGCAGGGAGCCGCCGAGCTCATTGTCAAAGAAATGTGTCAGGCCGACGATGCGAAGTCCCCTGTCAAACAGGCGGTCAAGATTCTGAATATCGCCCTCAAGCGGGTGTGCGCCCTCGATCAGATAAAGCGCTGCGATTGTTGGTTCACCACTTTCGCGCCGGGCGATAAATGTCGCCATCTCCTGCCTGCTGGTTACTACCGTAAGCTCGCTGTGGCCCGCGATATCTCGCAACTTGTCGAGCTGGTAGACGGCGCGCTCGTAGAGGCTGCCCCAGGTTCGCATCGGCCATAGCGAAATGATGGCGAGCTTGGTGATGTCGTCGGAGCCGGCATCGTTGTTGTCGTAATTCAGTCCGGCCGGACTCTTGGTCGTCGCACTGAAGACCTGTAATGCGACATTGCCGGTGCGCAATCGCGGCAGGTCCATGTGACCGACGTCGGACAACTCCAGCAGGTTTCGCTTCCAGAGCAGGGAATCAGAATGCAAATCGGCAATAAACAGAGACTTGTGCAATTCTTTTGCGCGTTCGCTGACGACATAGGAATCGTGCGCAATCATGATATTCAGCCCGGCCTCGATGCGCGCCGGCACGACCCATTGCAAAATGGCGAGCAATAGCAACACGGTAATGCCAATCCCTATTAGAAGTCGTTGCATGCTGATCAGCCGTGTACGCGCAGCGCATCGCGAATCTCATCGATGCGCCCTGCCGTATCGCGGTAACCGGCGTCAATCGCACGATCAAATGCCCGCCAGTCGAGCATGTCGATACCTTCAAGGTCCGGCGTCAGCAAGATGCTGCTTTGCTCGCGATTCTCGGCAACGACGCGCTTCGCGCTGATACTGCCGGCCGACAGCAGCAGCTGCAGGATATTCGGTGCGCGTCCGCTGCGCACCAACCCAAGCCGGGCCGGGATCGACAATTCATCGACATCGGTGCAGTTGGCGAGCGAGGTTTCGCTGCCGACATCGACGCCGATCACATGCCCACGGCCAAGGCCTCGCATGACGTCGACCGGCAGACGATTTGCAGTGCCACCGTCAACCAGGATCTGATCATCGATAAATACCGGTGGCAGGATTCCCGGGATGGCAACTGAGGCGCGCAGGTACTTCCACAAGGGGCCCGAGCGGTGCACCACCATGTTCGAGGTAACCAGGTCGGCGGACACACAGAAGAATGGCAGCGCCAGATCTTCAATATCGATGTCGCCGATTTCGCTCTGCAACAACCGTGATACACGCCGGCCGGTTGACAGGGAAATCAGCGGCAGCGTGTAATCGCCGAGCGGATTTCGCCGCACAAAAGTGCGGCGGTAGCGCTCGATCAACTGGCTGTGATTCCATTCTGCGGCAACGCCGGACGCGATGATCGCGCCGATGCTCGTGCCACCGCAGAGATCAATCGAAACACCGGCCTCGCGCAGCGCGCGCACGACCCCGATGTGCGCAAAGCCGCGGGCACCGCCGCCGCCCAGCACCAGTCCAATCGCATTACCGGTCAACAAGCGCGCCAGCCGGTGCACATCTTCAATTGTGCGTATGTGATGATGTTGCGTCGCCGGGCAACGCTGCAGCCAGCGCCTGGCCACGCCCGGGCGCACCAGCCGCTTGTGCTGAATGACCAGTTCCACCTGCTGCGACTCGGCAACATCATGGCCGGCCAATGCAATGCTTAAGAACGGAGTCGGTTCGTCGCGTGCGTCAACCAGCAGGATCAGGGTATCGGCCTGGCCGATGCACTGACGCGCCCAGGGAGACGAAACAGCATCGGCCACGAAGATGACGAAATCGCGACGCGCCTCCATTTCGTTGAACCAGGCACTGGTATGTTGCGCCGCACTGTCTCGCGTAAACAGCTCGGTCTTGCCAAACCGGCCAAGCGCATGCTCGAGGACCAGCGCGAACTCCTGTGCATCGGCGGCGGGGCCGCTACTTAAGATAGCGAATGATCGCGACGCAGGTCGTGGGTGATCGGCACGCTGCGACTGTTCCAGCCGCCGCAGCGCGAGTCGTGCAATGTGTAACATCGCCGACGGATATATCTGCACCAATTGATCGAATGCGCTTTTCGAAAAGCGCACCAATTCCGAGTCACGAATACTTTTTACCGTCGCGGTGCGTACACCGCCGGCCAGCAGTGCTCCTTCGCCGACAGTCTCACCGCGCTGGATGCGTCCGATGAGCTGCGACTGGCCACTGGAATCCCTGCGCCATGCGCCCAGAGCGCCACTGGTCACGGCATACAGTGAATCCGCCTCCTCGCCCTGCTCAAAGAGTGTCGTGCCGCTCGGCAGGCAGAACCACTCAAGCTGGTCGGCCACGGCCACCAGCGTTCCCGGATCAAGGTCATTGAATACCGGCAATGACGCCAGCACCGCCAGCGCGTTGCGATCAATGCTGGTATTCGGCGGGAACTCGATCGTCATGCGGCTTTCCGCGCAGCAGTGTACCTGCAGGGCCTGGCGAAAACTCAGTCCTGGGGTTTTGGCGTAAGCCTGAGCAGTCGTCCATCATCACCGTCCTCCAGTACCCAAAGAGCGCCATCAGGACCTTCGACCACGCTGCGAATGCGCGCATCCATGTCGTAACGGGCAATTTCGCGAGCCGTGTCGCCGTGCAGCTCGATCTGCACGATGGCCTGTGATGCGAGGCCGGCCACGAAGGCATTGCCACGCCATCCTGTAAATAAGGTGCCGCGATACACAAGCAGGCTTGCCGGCGCGATAACCGGCGTCCACCAGAGCGCCGGCGCTTCGAATTCGGGCCTGGTATCGTGATCCGGAATATCGCGGAGGTCGTAGTGGTCGCCATTGGAGACCAGCGGGTAACCATAATTGCCACCGCGCTTGATGCGGTTCAGTTCATCGCCACCGCGCGGCCCCATCTCGATGTCCCAGAGCTGACCATCAAGATCGAACGCGATACCGAGTGGATTGCGGTGACCCAATGACCAGATCTGGCCATAGACCCCGTCATCATCGACCAGCGGGTCCTTGCTGAAATTATCGACAAAAGGATTGTCCTCAGGAATTGATCCATCATCGTGCAGACGCAGGATTTTGCCAAGGTTGGATTGCATATCCTGTGCCGGCGTAAATTTCTGCCGGTCGCTGGATGAGATCCAGAGGAAACCTGCGTCGTCGAACAGCAGGCGATGCCCATAATGCCCGCGACCCACCACCTTCGGATACTGGCGCCAGATGACTTCGACGTTTTCCAGCGAGACCCCCTGCGCAGTTTCCTGCAGGCTGGCTCGTGCAACGGCGGCACCGCGCGTGTCACCCGCACCGGCCTCGGCGTAGCTCAGGTAGATCAGCCCGTTTTCAGCAAATTTCGGGTGCAGGGCGACGTCGCCGAATCCGCCCTGGCCACCGTAATCAACTGCCGGCACGCCACTGACCGGGCCTGCTTTCCGGCCGTCCGGGGACACGACGAACAATTTGCCTTTTTTCTCGGTCACCAACATGCGACCGTCCGGCAGGAAGGCCATCGCCCAGGGTTGCTCAAAGGACGCGATTGCTTCGATATCGAAAGGCAGGTTTGTCTGTGCCTGGCCGCAGGCCAGGATGAAGAAGCTTAATGTCGTTGCCAGCAGTTTGATTCTCACTAAATTACATACCTCCCAGTTCCACGCGCCGGCCTGTCAGGGTGAGCGCGGGTGGCATGTTCCTGACCACCGGCCGGCTTGACTCGTATTCTTCAAAATATTGCTTGATCAGCGCGCGCAGTTCGCCGGCACTGCGGCTCGGGTAGGAGTGCACGTAGCTGAATGTCCGGAAAACTCCGTCCGGGCGCAGACAGGCGCGTGTGCCGGCGAACAGCCTGTGCAGTGTACTGCTGTCGAAGAAGATCATCGGCAGCCCGGAAATTACCGCGGCCGCCGGCGGCAGACCGCGTGCGCGATGCAGTTCCAGCACGTCGACCGCATCCGCGAGCACGAATTCCAGCTGCGGGAAGCGCCGCTGCAGAAACTGGTGCATGCCGGGATCTTTTTCCACACCGAGGTAGCGGACCTTGACACCACTATCGAGCAGCCGCTGTACTTCCAGCGTAAATGAGCCGGTGCCGGGACCGAATTCGATCACCACATCGCCATTGCCAAGTCTCAGACCATCAAACATTCGTGCGGTGAGAAACCTCGAACTGGGCCACACGGAGGCAATGTGCTTCGGACTGCGCACAAACCTTTGCAGAAAATACGACGCAACTTCAAAATCATCCTTTCCCAATTCGTCTCCACCTTATGAAGTGCCGGACTGCAGGCTCCAGTATTACACTAAATTCTGAACATTCCGCTATCCCCCGGTGCGACCCATGGCGTGGTGTTATAGTTTGCAGCCTCTGAGGGAGTGAATTTGGACCAGATCTCAGCGCAGCTCATGGCCTACGCCAACCTTGCCGTCGACTTTTTGCGTCGCCCCGAGGTTTTGGCGCAGTTGATCCTGATCGTGACCCTGTTTCTGCCTGCGTGGTTTCTGTCGACGCGCGTCGAGCCCGTGTTCGAGCAGCGGGTGCGCCAGATTTCCGGCATGCGCGGCCTGTTGCGGGTGCTCGCTGCCTTCCTGCATCGCCTTGAGTGGTTCTTCTACCTGATCCTTCTGAGCATTGCTTACCTCGTGACCACAGCTTTCGGTTGGCCACCGAACAACTATCTGTTGTATTCCGTCATGCTGCTGTCCGGCGCATGGCTGCTGATTTATCTCGCATCGCACATCATACGCAGCCGTTTTATCGGTCGCTTGTTTGCCATAGTCGTCTGGACCCTGGTTGCGGCAGCAATGCTGGGAATCGCCGACAACGTCGCAACGACACTCGATGCAATTGGCTTCAGTGTCGGCAACACGCGCCTTTCAGTCCTGTTGATCCTGCAGTCGATACTGTTTATTGGCTTCCTGATGTGGGCGGCTTTCGCGGCCGGTAATTTTTTCGATCGGCGCATACAGGAAATTGAGGAGCTGACGCCGTCGCTGCGCGTGTTGTTCGGCAAGGTACTGCGCTTCGCGTTTTTCATCTTTGCCGCAATGATCGCGATGCAGAGCCTGAATATCGATCTCACCGCGCTGACAGTTTTGTCCGGCGCGGTCGGCGTCGGCATCGGCTTCGGCCTGCAGAAAGTCGTTTCGAATTTCATTTCCGGCATCATCATATTGCTCGATGAGTCCATCAAACCGGGCGACACGATCACCGTTGGGGAAACATTCGGCTGGATTCGCGAATTACGCGCACGTTTTGTCTCAGTCGTGACACGTGACGGACGCGAGTACCTGATACCGAACGAAGACTTCATTACTACGCAGGTCGTCAACTGGTCGTTCTCCGACAAATTCGTGCGGCTCGATGTGCCGTTCGGCGTGTCCTACAACTCGGATCCCCACGAGGTGACGCGGCTTGCCATTGCGGCGGCCGCCAGCGTTGACCGCGTTGACGAGGGTCAACGGGCGCCCGTTTGCTGGATCACCGAATTTGGTGATTCGTCCATTAATTTCCTGCTGCGATTCTGGATCGACGATCCGCAGAACGGCCTGACGAATATTCGCGGCAAAGTGCTGCTCGCCCTGTGGGACACTTTTAAGGAACATGGCGTTACTATTCCCTACCCGCATCGCGAAATCATCATGCGCGCGCCAGTCACGATTGCGGAGTAAAGATGACTTGTCTGCCAGCGAGGATTTATGAATTTAGAAAGACGTAGTTTCGCGAGTCCTACCGGCATATTTCTTGCCGCGCTGGCGACAACCATATTCATGCCGATAAGCAGTTGCGCGGATGATAGTGCAATGGATGCCCGGACCGCCGCCGCACTCGACGCGGCCATCAGCGGCGACCATCGCAGCAACGAGAACCGTGCCCGCGACCAATTTCGGCGCCCCCGCGAAACGCTCGCGTTTTTCGGCTTTCGCTCGGATGCTACCGTGGTGGAATTCTCACCAGGCGGCGGCTGGTACACCGAGATACTGGCGCCAGCCTTGCGGGACAGCGGAAAACTGTATGCGCCGCATTACGACGTGAATGCCGGCGACTACGAGCGCGGCAGCCTCGGTGCGTTTCTGCAAAAACTTGGCGCATCGCCGCAGCTATACGACCGGGTGGTCGTCACTGCTATTTCAGACTCCAACGGCGAGCCTATCGCACCGCCAGGTTCAGCCGACCTGGTGCTCACATTTCGCAACGTGCACAACTGGCTGGGAGCGGGTGGGGAAAGCGGCGCGATCGCGCGATTCACCGAAATGTTCCAGGCACTGAAACCCGGCGGCGTGCTCGGCGTGGTCGCGCATCGCTGGCCCGAGGCCGCGACCGAAGACCCGGCGGCCGGCAACGGCTACGTTTCGGAAGATCGGGTTATTGCCCTGGCCGCCGCGGCCGGTTTTGAATTCGTGGCTCGCTCGGAGCACAACTACAACCCGAAAGACACGCATGACCACCCGAATGGCGTCTGGTCATTGCCACCCGGCCTCGAAGTTGACGACACAGACAAGGAAAGATACCGGGAGATCGGCGAATCCGATCGCATGACATTGAAATTTCGCAAGCCCGACGCCGCTCGCTGACTATTTTCCGGCGCGTATGACGACTGAAGCCGTCGGTTACAGTTTGCAGGATCAGGTCGCCACGATTCGCATCGACGACGGCAAGCGCAACGCCCTGTCAGCCGGGGTGTTGCGCCAGATCTACCATGCCTTCGATCGCGCCGAGGCGGACCGCGCAATCGTTGTTCTCACCGGCCGTGAATCTGTGTTTTCCGCCGGCTTCGACCTGCACGTCATGAAGCGCGGCGGTATCGATGCGCTGCGTATGCTGCGCCTCGGCTACGCGCTGCCCGCACGCGTGCTGGCCTATCCCTATCCGGTCATCGCCGCCTGTAACGGGCACTCGTTTGCGATGGGTGTTTTCCTCATGCTCGCAGCCGACTATGTCATCGGCAGTCGCGGCGATTTCAAGATTGCGGCCAACGAGGTGGCCATTGGCCTGACCATGCCGCGTATTGCTGCTGCAATGTTGCGTCATCGACTCAATCCGGCCAGTTTTCAACGCGCGGTTACCCTGGCAGAGCAATTTGACGTCGATGCCGCGTTGCGTGCCGGTTTCTTCGACGACACTGTCGAACCCGGCGAGCTGATGAGCTGCGCCACAAAATACGCAAGCAAGTACAGCGAGCTCGATTTGCTGGCACATGCTGCCTCCAAACGCAGAATCCGCGCCGCACTCATTCGCGAAATCCGGCTTGGAACCTGGCTGGATCTTTTCGACGCCCTGCTGCTAGGCTTGCGAGGCAGACGACCACGCTAAACCCGAATCGGACGCAAGGCGAGTAGATGCAGCATGAAAAGAAAGCAGGATTCGGAGGCGTCATCAAGGGACTGGTGGGGATCCCGCTGGTGTACGTGCTGGCAGCATTGCCACAAGGCGCTGTAGTAACGCTCGCACGAGCGCTCGCTGCATTATTGTGGAAAGCCAACGGCAGGTTGCGCAAAGTGACCGAATGCAATCTCGGCATCAGCATGCCGGACCTGGCAGAACATGATCGCATCGAGCTCGCCCGGAAAAGCCTGTATGAACTGAGTTTGAATATCCTGCAAATAGGCGCCACGGTGGTGTGGGCGCCAGAACGCCTCAGGGCACTGGTTACGCGCGTCGTTGGCAAGGAGGTGCTCGAGGCGGCGGTGGCACACGGTACCGGCACAGTGATCATTCTGCCGCACCTCGGTAACTGGGAACTGGTGAATATGCTGCTCACAAAGGACTATTCACTTAGCGCCATGTTTAAGAACCCGAAGTCGGAGTTGTTCGACAATTTTGTTCGCAAGGCCCGCGAACGGACCGGCATGAAAATGGTGCCGGCTGACTTGTCCGGTGTTCGTGCCCTGCTCAAGTCCTTGCATTCGAATCAGATGGTCATCGTCCTGCCGGACCAGGTCCCGCAAAAATCACTCGGGAGCTTCGCGCCGTTTTTTGGCGAGATGACGCTGACAATGAATCTCGTTACCAACCTCATTCAACGCACCGACGCAAAAGCGGTGTGCTGTTATTGCAAGCGCCTGCCCGATGGAAACTATGAATTCAGGACTGTGCCGGCGGACGAGGACATTTATAGTTCGGACACGGAGACGGCCCTGGCCGGATTGAACAGGTCCATCGAGCGCTGCGTCCTGGACTGCCCCGAGCAATACCAATGGCACTACAAGCGTTACAAGTACCTGCCTGATTTTCAGAAGCGCGATTACGGCGACAAAAAGGTCGATGCCTAAAAAGCGCGAACCGCCCGAGTACCGCTGGGCAAGCTACGATAATAACGCGTTGCTGCAACTCCGCTTCAGCAGCCTGCGCCTGCAGCTGCGCAACAGCCCGGTGTGGCCCGATGTTGAGCGGCTCTACGACGAGCTCGATCGACGCGGCATCCGGTTCCGGCCGCACGTCTGGCTGGCGACCGAGTGGTTTGCGCTGGATGGTGTTCCTGGCTTTGGCATCCCGTTCTACCTTGCGCATCCGCGACTGCGCCAGCTCGAGTACAACTTCATGGGTGAGGTCGAAGGTGGCAATCACCGCTGGCGCATGCGCATCATGCGTCACGAAACCGGGCATGCCATCGACAATGCCTATGCGCTGCGGCGGCGCGCGGACTGGCGGCGAGTTTTCGGCCGCGCCTCCGCGCCGTACCCGGACGACTATGTGCCACGTCCAAGCAGTCGGCGTTACGTGCTGCATCTCGGCCATTGGTACGCGCAAAGCCATTCGACAGAAGATTTCGCCGAGACCTTTGCAGTCTGGATGCAACCCAAAGCCCGATGGAGGCGCGACTATGCGGACTGGCCGGCGCTGCGCAAACTCGAGTACGTCGATGAGCTCATGCAGAACATTGCAACCGAGCCGCCAAAGCGTCGCGACCGGTCCGTGATCGAACCGTTGTCACAGGTCGATCAGACGCTCGGCGATCACTACCGAATCAGGAAGCAGCGCTACGCGAGCGAAGAAAGTCGCTACGACGCATGGATGAAACGCGTCTTTGTGCCGCGCGCCCGACGGCCCGGCGCAATCGCAGCGAGTCGTTTTGTGCGCGAGATCGAACCACAGCTGCGGCGCCTGCTGGACCGGCGCGCGAGGCTGCATCCCTATTTTGTGGATCATGCAATTCGTACTGTAGTCCTGCGCACACGCCAGCTCGATCTGGTATTGCGCAGCCCGCGGCGCGAGGCCAAGCGACCAATCGTACGCCTGCATGAACGAATTGTGCTCGACATCCTGCGACGCGACAGGGAAAACTACGCGTTATGAGAAGCAAACGAGTTTTGCTCATTACGCATGAAGATCTCGTGCCGCCGGAGAGCATCGAGGGCCTCTCGGAGAAGGAGATTCACGAAATACGCACCGAGTACGACGTTTACTCCTCGCTGTACAACCTCGGTCACAAGGTACGCATACTCGGCATAAGCGATCGATCGTTGCAGCTACGCAATACTATTCGCGACTGGAAGCCGCACGTGGTATTCAACCTGCTCGAAGAGTTCGGTGGCATTGCCGCTTACGACCAGCACGTTGTTGCCTACCTCGAAATGATTCGCCAGCGCTATACGGGCTGCAATCCCCGCGGCCTGATGCTGTCGCGTGACAAGGTATTGACGAAGCAGGTGCTGGCCTGGCACCGGATTGCAACGCCGGCCTTCCGTTTGTTCCCTTTGGGCAGGCGCTTCGCCGAACCCAGAAAACTGAAATTTCCGTTATTCGTCAAATCAGCCACCGAAGACGCATCGCTCGGCATTTCGCAGGCCTCGATTGTCGAGGACATGGGCAGTCTCCGCGATCGCGTAAGCTTCATTCACGAGCAGGTGCAGAGTGATGCGCTGGTCGAGGAATACATCGACGGCCGCGAGCTGTACATCGGGGTACTCGGCAACTCGCGGCTCATGACCTTACCAATCTGGGAGTTGAATTTCGGCACCTTATCCAAGGTGCAATCGGGTATCGCCACGCGCAAACTGAAGATGGACGCTAACTACCAGAAGAAGCACGGCATTTCGACCGGCCCGGCGCCAGGCCTGGGCGATAGCGAAGCCGACCGCTTGCACCGGCTCGCCAAGCGCATCTACCGCGCCCTGCATCTGAGTGGCTATGCCCGGCTCGACTTTCGCATGCGTTCCGACGGCAGCGTATTTCTGCTGGAGGCGAACGCGAATCCTGAAATTACGCGTGGCGAGGATTTTGCCGAATCCGCCAAGGCAATCGGCATCGACTACGAGACACTCATCTCGCGCATCGTCAACCTCGGGCTCGCCTACATGCCCGAGTGGCGCATGTACGAATAGCGAAGGAAGCAAGCTTGCCTACCCAGATTGGCTTAAAGCGCGTGGTGACACGCTGGCAGATTGTCGGCATGGGATTGAACGGTGTGATCGGCAGCGGCGTGTACCTGCTGCCGGCCGCGGCAGCGGCGTTGCTCGGTCCCGCGAGTTTATGGGCGGTGCCGCTCGCCGGCTTCGCCGTGCTATTGCTGGCGCTATGTTTCGCCGAGGCCGGCAGCCACTTTGACGAGCCCGGCGCCGCTTACGTGTACACGCGCGAGGCTTTTGGCGAGTTCGTCGGTTTCCAGGTCGGCTGGATGACCTGGCTGACGCGCGTCGCATCGGGCGCCGCGCTCTGGAACGGATTTGCCCAGGCGCTCACCTATCTCTGGCCGACCGCCGCCTCGGGTGTCACTCACTTTGCGGTCATCACCGTACCGCTGCTGATAATCATGTCGATAAACCTGGTCAGCGTGCAGCACAGCGCGCGGCTCTCAGTGGCGCTCGCGATCGCGAAAATCCTGCCGCTGTTGCTGCTGATTGCAATCGGCATCCCCGCCATCAATGGCGCCTTGCTTTTGCCCATGCCCGCACCGGAAGCCGCCGGGCTCGGCCAGGCAACGCTGTTGTTGTTGTTCGCCTATGCGGGCTTCGAGAACACCGCAGCCACCGCCGGTGAGTTCAGGAATCCAAAACGTGATGTGCCGTTCGCCCTCGTATCCGTGATCATCATCGTGACCGTCCTGTACACGCTGATACAACTGGTGGCGGTCGGCACCTTGCCAGACCTGGCGGCCCGCGCGGCAGGGACGCCGCTGGCTGACTCGGCGACACTTGTTGCCGGCGTCTGGGCGGGCCTGGTCCTGACGCTCGGTGGAACGCTTTCGACCGCCGGCAACGCCGCGAACACCGCCGTCGTCGGCCCACGCTATCTGTACGCCCTGGCCAGGGATGGATTCGGTCCCGAACTATTGGCGCGCGTGCACCCGCGTTACCAGACACCGGCGTGGGCGATCGTGACCCAGGATGCCATCGTCTGGGCACTGGCGCTGTCAGGCTCGTTCGTACAACTGGCAATGCTCTCGGTCATCGCCCGGCTTGCGACCTATATCGGCACGGCGGCAGCGGTGCCCGTGCTGCGGCTGAAATTTGCCAGGGCCGAGCACACCGTCGTGCTGCCCGGCGGGCTCACCATTCCGGTACTGGCACTCATGCTCAGCCTCGCCTTCCTCGCCAGTGCGACCGTGCACAATCTCATGGCCGGACTGATCGCACTGCTGGTCGGTGTGGCTATTTATGCGCTGCGGCGGAAATAGCGGCATCACGGTATTCGAAGTACCATCGGTCTACATGACCCAGGGGCCCCTATGAGTGACGAGCGCGAATTCGGTTTCTCCACCCGCACCGTGCACGCGGGCTGCCGGCCCGAACCGACGACGGGCGCGCGTGCCCTGCCGATTTTCCAGACCACAAGCTATGTTTTCGAGAATTGCGAATCGGCGGCGGCGTATTTCAACCTGCAGGAGTACGGCAACACCTACTCCCGCATCATGAACCCGACCGTTGCCGCGTTCGAAGAGCGTATCGCCAGTCTCGACGGCGGCGCCGGCGCCGTGGCATTTGCGAGCGGGCTTGCCGCGCAGGCGGCGGCCCTGTTTACGCTGTTGCGGCCCGGTGATCACGTGGTCGCATCCAGGGCGCTCTACGGTGGCACCGTCACACAACTCAAACACGTGCTCGGCAAACTGAATGTTGCGCTCGACTTCGTCGACCCGGACGACATGGACGCCTGGCGCGCAGCCATGCGCGATACCACCAAGGTGCTGTTTGCAGAAACCATCGGCAACCCGGGCGGCAATATCCTCGATATCGAGGCCGTCGCCGAGATCGCACACGCGCATCAGTGCCCGCTGATGATCGACAACACGTTCGCCACGCCGTATCTCTGCCGGCCGCTCGAATGGGGCGCCGACATCGTCGTTTACTCGGCCACCAAGTTCCTCGGCGGCCACGGCACGAGCCTTGGCGGCGTGGTAGTGGAAAGCGGCAAATTCGACTGGTCGAACGGCCGCTTCCCGGTGATCGCCGATCCATCGCCGGCTTATCACGGGCTTGCATTCCACGAAACGTTCGGCGTTTATGGCTACCTCATGAAGCTGCGCGCTGAAACGCTGCGCGATCTTGGCGCCGCGATCAGCCCGTTCAATGCCTTCCTGCTGGCACAGGGCGTCGAGACCTTGCCGCTCAGGATGCGCCAGCATGTTGCCAACGCGCAGGCGGTTGCCGAATTCCTCGCTGCCGACAAGCGCGTCGCTGCCGTCAGCTACCCCGGGCTTGCCGGCAGCAAGTACTCCTCACTTGCCAGGAAATACCTGCCCGGCGGTTGCGGTGCGGTGTTTTGTTTCGACCTGCCGGGCGGGCGCGAACACGGCATGCGCTTCATCGAGGCGCTGTCCCTGTTCTCGCACCTCGCGAATGTGGGCGACGCCAAGAGTCTTGTCATTCACCCGGCCTCGACCACGCACCGGCAACTCAACGATGAGGAACTCGCCGGTGCCGGGATTCGTCCCGGTACGGTGCGACTCTCGATCGGCATCGAAGATGCCGACGACCTGATCTGGGACCTCGAACAGGGTCTCGCGGCGCTGGGCGATTAAGCATGGACCTGACCCGCTACCAGGATCCCGCGGTAATCCGTCGCGCACTGGCGATGAAGCGCGTCGCGATCGTCGGCCTCTCCGCGGATGAGTTGCGCGCCAGCAATTTTGTCGGCCGCTACCTGTTAATGCACGGATACGAGGTGATTCCGGTCAATCCCAAGGCGCAGCAGATTCTCGGCCAGACCTGCTATGCCTCGCTTAAGGATATCCCGGGGCCGGTCGACACCGTCGATGTGTTTCGCAAACCCGACGCGGTGCCTGGCATCGCCCGTGACGCCGTCGCGATCGGCGCGAAGTGCCTGTGGCTGCAATTCAACGTCATCAGCGAAGAAGGTGCGGCGATTGCTGTCGCCGGGGGCCTCGACGTAGTCATGGATCGTTGCATGAAAGTCGAGCATGCCCGCTACCTTGGCCGCATGCACTGGCTCGGTTTCAATACCGGCCGTGTGGTCGCCACGCGCAGCGACTAGCATTACAATTGCCCGACAACCAGAACTGCAAAGCAAAAAAACAGGAGTAGACCAATGTCAGAACAAACATCAACAGTCGACAATGGCGTCAACGTAGGTGCCCTGCTGGAAGCACGCGAGGCGCTGACCAACATGCCTGCAGCAGCCCAATTCAAATGGCGCGCAACCTGCGACTGGCAGAACGGCACGCATGCGAGTTCGACCGTGGAAGGATTTTTTGGCCTCGGCGAGGAGCAGAGGCATGTCAAATCCTTTTCCTTCGACTCCGATCACCCGCAGATATTCGCCTCCGAGGACAAAGGTGCGACGCCGGTAGAATTCGTGCTCGTGGGTCTCGCCGGATGCCTGACCGCCGGAATTGCGGCGGTCGCGCAGAATCGCAGCATCCAGCTGAATTCGGTGCGGGCGACACTCGAAGCACCGATGGACATTCAAGGCATCCTCGGCATCGACGCCGATGTACGCAATGGTTTCGACAATATCACCGTGAGTTACGAGATAGACGCCGAGGCCTCGCAGAAGGACATTGAGGCGCTGGTCGCGCAATCGCAGAAGCGCTCGGCCGTGTTCGATATTGTCACGAACCCGACCAATGTCACAGTCAAGGTAAAGAAGATGCAGTGAACACCGCTGACGTTGTTGTCATCGGTGCCGGCCATGCCGGTTTAGCCACGAGTTACTGCCTTAGCGAGACATCGATTGAGCACGTTGTCCTCGAGCGCGGCGAAGTAGCACACTCGTGGCGCAGCGAGCGGTGGGACTCGCTGACGCTGTTGACGCCAAACTGGCAGAGCCGCCTGCCGGGATTTGCCTACCAGGGCGATGATCCCGACGGTTACATGGCGATGCCCGAGCTGATCCGCTTTATTAGTGAGTACGCCGATGTGATCAACGCTCCGGTCCGGACCGGAGTCGAGGTAACGTCGGTACAGTCGCATTCCGGCGGCTACAAATTGTTGACTGCAGACGGCACCTGGCGATGTCGCAGCGTGGTACTCGCCAGCGGCGCCTGCAATGTGCCCGCTGTCCCGACTGTGGCTGCCAACCTGCCCACAGGTCTCGTGTCACTTACGCCGCATCAGTACCGTAACCCGGCGCAATTGCCGCAGGGCAAAGTACTCGTTGTCGGCGCCTCGGCAACCGGCTTGCAACTCGCCGACGAAATCCGTCGTTCAGGGCACGATGTTGTGCTCGCTGTGGGTGAGCATGTGCGCCTGCCGCGCGTCTATCGCGGCCGCGACATCCAGTGGTGGATGCACGCTGCCGGGATACTCGACGAGGGTATCGCCGACGTCGATGACCTCAACCGCGCACGCAACCTGCCCTCGCCGCAGCTGGTTGGCTCGCGTGCACGCCCGATTCTCGACCTCAACGCGATGAGTGACGCCGGCGTACAGCTGGTCGGCCGGCTCATGGCCGTGCGGGATGGCGTGGCAATGTTCTCGGGATCGCTGCGCAACGTGTGCGCGCTCGCCGACCTGAAAATGGACCGCCTGCTGGACACGATTGACGCGTGGGCCGCGGCATCAGAGCAGGCAGCATTGTTTGCTCCGCCGGAGCGGTTCGCCGCGACACGCGTTGCGGAGTCACCGCCGCTGACGCTGGATCTTGCGCGGCAAGGCATTACCGCCATCGTCTGGGCCACCGGCTACCGCCCGGATTATTCCTGGCTACAGCTGCCGGTACTCGACCGCAAGGGCAGGCTGATTCACGACGAGGGCGTCGTTGGCCTGCCCGGCGTCTATGCACTGGGCTTGCCGTTCCTGCGCAAGCGCAAGTCGAGTTTCATACACGGCACCGAAGACGATGCCCGGCATATCGTGGCTCACCTTTGCAACTACCTTGGTGTGCGGGACAATGCCACCCGACCCTGACTTCACGCGGATAGACCGGACCCAAGATGAACAAAATGACCACTCTGAGCACGACACATAGACTTGCGCTGCTGACCACAGGCCTTTGCGCGATACTCGCTGCCTGCGGGCCGGCGGACGCGCCCGAGCGCCCCGAGGTCGCACGACCGGTAAAGATGATTACCATCGGCGACACCGCAGGCAGTGCAACACTCGAGGTCCCAGGCAGCGTATTTGCTGCACAGTCTGCAGAACTCGCATTCGAAGTCTCCGGCCGCATGCTGGCGCGCATGGTTGAGGAAGGTCAGCTGGTCCAGGCGGGCGATGTGGTCGCAAGACTCGACGATCGTGACTACGTGCAGCAGCGCGACCGGGAGCGCGCGCAACGCGACACGGCGCAAGCGGACTACGAGCGCTATGCCAAGGCCTACCAGACCAACGCGGTAACTGAGCAACAGGTGAGCCGCGCCAAGGGGCAGTTCGATGTCAGCCAGGCCAACCTCAACGTGGCACAAAAAGCATTGGACGAAACCCGCATACGGGCGCCGTTCAGTGGCCGTATTGTCAAGAGGCTCGTGGATGATTTTGCCAACGTCGGCGCCAAGCAGCCGGTCCTTGTATTGCAGGACGAGTCGAGCCTTGAACTGCGCGTCAATGTTGCCGAGCGCGATTGGGCGAGGGGCGACGCCACACTGGCTCTCGATGAAATCAATCGCCGGCTGCAGCCGCGGGTGCAAATTGCATCGCTCGGCGGGCGCCAGTTCCCGGCAAGAATTAAAGAGCTTAGTGCGAGTGCCGATCCGGTTACGCGCACCTATAGCGTAACGTTTGCGTTTGAGACTCCGACCGACGTCAGGGTCAGCCCCGGCATGACCGGCAGCGTGATAGTCGATCTGTACACCCAGAATATTCAAGGCGGTACCGGCGTGGCGATTCCAGGCGACGCGATCGTCGCAGACGAAACCGGTAAACCGTTCGTCTGGGTTGTTGACGAGTCGAGCATGCGGGTCAGCAAGCGGTCGGCCGAGGTTGGTGAGCTGTCCGGGAAAGATGCTCACATTCTGGGCGGCCTCAGCGGCGGTGAGCGCATCATCGTTTCGGGCGTCAACAGCCTGAGCGACAACATGTTGGTGCGGAGCATCGACCAGAACTGAGGTCCCAAACCCGACCCTGATAACAACGACGGAAACTCATGCGCCATGGATATAGCTGCAATCGCAATCAAGAACCGAACCGTAACCCTGGTTCTCACCGCCGTAATGCTGGTTGTCGGAATTGCTTCTTTCCAGAACATGAGCCGGCTGGAAGACCCCGAGTTTACGATCAAGGACGCGCTGGTGATGACGCCGTATCCGGGGGCATCGGCTGAGGAGGTCGAGCAGGAAGTCTCGGACCTGCTGGAGATCGCGGTGCAGCAATTGGGGCAGCTGGACCGCGTGGTCTCGAAATCCGAGCGCGGCCTGTCGACGCTGACCGTAACCATCAAGGACCAGTACGGCAAGGAATTACTGCCGCAAGTCTGGGACGAGCTGCGACGCAAAGTTAACGATGCGGCTGTCAATCTACCGCCCGGCGCCGGACAACCAGTCGTCGTCGATGACTATGGTGACGTGTTCGGTGTCTTTGTGGCTGTCACTGCCGACGGCTACAGCTACGCCGAGCTGAAAGACTATGTCGATATCCTGCGGCGTGAACTTTTGCTGGTTCAGGATGTTGGTAAGATTTCCACCTACGGAGAACGCAAGGAAGCCGTTTACATCACGTTCGATCGCGATCGACTTTCGCAGCTTGGTATTGATTCGCAGACGATAGTCAATGAGCTGCTGAACAAGAATGTGGTTACCAATTCCGGCCGGGTCAAGGTGGGTACGGAATTCGTTACCATCGAGCCCAGCGGTGGCCTGACCGCAGTTGACGACTTCGGGCAAACCTTGATTCGCGGCAGCGGTGGCCAGCAGATATTCCTGCGCGACATCGCCGAGGTGCGGCGTGACTATGTCGAGCCGCAGATGCCGGTCATCCGCTATGACGGCAAGCTGAGCATTGGTCTCGGCATTTCCACGGTCAGCGGTGGCAACGTCATCACCATGGGCGAGGCATTAAAGCAGCGCCTGCAGGAACTCGACGGGCAACGCCCGGTTGGTATCGATTTCGGCGTGGTCTCGGTGCAGTCCGATGCGGTAGCAACAGCCATTTCGGGATTTGTCGTGAATCTTCTTGAGGCCGTGGTGATCGTCATCGTCGTGCTGCTGTTATTCATGGGGCTTCGCAGCGGCCTGCTAATCGGTGCGGTGCTGTTCATTACGATTCTCGGCTCCTTCATTTTTCTCGAACCCATGGGCGTGGCGCTGGAGCGAATCTCTCTTGGCGCGCTGATCATCGCGCTCGGCATGCTGGTGGACAATGCGATCGTGGTCGTCGATGGCATGCTGATACGCATGCAAAAGGGCGAAGCGCCCGAAGATGCTGCCAGCGTGGTGGTCAAACAGTCTGCGTGGCCGCTGCTGGGAGCTACAATCATTGCCATCCTCGCGTTCGCGGCGATCGGTACCTCGAATGACAATACCGGCGAATTTTGCCGGTCCCTGTTCCAGGTTGTCATGGTTTCGCTGTTGCTGAGCTGGGTTACTGCCGTCACGATTACGCCGGTCCTGTGCGTCATGTTCCTGAAAGCGCCGGCGGCAAGCGAGCAAAATTCCGACCCCTACGCCAGCGGCTTCTACCAGAAATACATGGGCTTCCTGCGGAGCTGCATACGCCGGCGTTACCTGACAACGGCGGTTGTGGTTGGCATGTTCAGCTCGGCACTGTGGGGTTTTTCCTTTGTGGACCAGAGCTTCTTCCCAAGCTCAACGCGGCCGCAATTCATGCTGGATATCTGGTTGCCGCAGGGCACACACATCGACGAAACGACCCGCTACGTCGTGGAGATCGAGGATTACCTCGCTGAATTCGAGGAGGTCACGCATGTGACCTCGCTGATCGGCAAGGGCGGGCTGCGATTCCTGCTGACCTACACGCCTGAAAAACTGAACAGCGCCTACGCGCAATTTCTCATCGACGTAGAGAACTACCGGGACATCGCCGAAATCAGTCCCAGGATCGATGCGCACCTGGCAGAACAATATCCGGGCATGCTCGCCTATACCTCGGCGTTTCAGCTGGGCCCGGGCTCGACCGGTAAGATCCAGGCCCGGTTTTCCGGCCCCGATATAGCCGTATTGCGCCGCCTCGCAAATGAGGCCAGCGCGATTTATGCCGCCGACCCGGATTCGAAGTCCATTCGTACCGACTGGCGCCAGCAGGTCAAGCTGATTCGGCCGATACTCTCGGACCAGCGCGCCAACATCAGCGGCATTACGCGGCCGATGGTCGCGAAGACCATGAGCCAGGCTTTCCAGGGCGAGGTGGCCGGCTACTATCGAGAGGACGAACTGCAGATCCCGATTATCCTGCGCGCCAGTGATCGCGACCGCGGCGACATCGCGAGTGCCCAGAATCTGCAGATCTGGAGTCCTGTTGCGCAGCAGATGATCCCCTTGCGCCAGGTCGTATCAAGCTTTGATACCGTATTTGAAAACGAGATTATCAACCGCCGCAATCGCAGCCGCACCATCATCGCGTACGCAGACCCGGTCGAGGGCCTCGCCAGCCAGTTGTTTGAGCGCGTCAGGCCGAAAGTCGAGGCAATCGAGCTGCCTGAAGGCTATTCACTGGAGTGGGGTGGCGAGTACGAAGATTCCGGCAAGGCGCAGGCAGCCCTGAAAGCATCGATACCTGCATTCGTGCTGGCGATGATCCTGGTCACAATCATCCTGTTTAACTCGCTGCGCCAGCCATTGATTATCTGGTTGTGTGTACCGCTGGCACTCATCGGCGTCACGGTCGGACTGCTGTCAACCGGTCAGCCATTCGGCTTCATGGCGCTGCTCGGTTTTCTCAGCCTGATGGGCATGCTGATCAAGAACGCGATCGTGCTGATTGACCAGATCAACGTCGAGGTCGCCGAGGGCAAGCAGACCTTGCCGGCAATCATCGACTCGGGCGCGAGCCGCCTGCGGCCGGTCGCGATGGCCGCATTAACGACAGCACTCGGCATGCTGCCGCTGCTACTGGACGCCTTTTTCGCATCAATGGCGATCACGATCATCGGCGGCCTGGTGTTCGCCACCGTGTTGACGATGATCGTTGTGCCGGTGTTCTACTCGATCTTCTACCGCGCGTGACAGTTACCGACGCTGCACCAAACTGGCCCTCAATCAAAGATCATAGCCGCGCTCCTCGTGCAACACGAGGTCGAGACCTTCGTTCTCCTGGTCGCTGGTCACGCGTAGCGGCGTTACTGCATTGATCAGCTTCAGCAGCACAAACGTCACCACACCGCACCAGCCAATGGTCGCAACCGCACCGAGTAATTGCACACCAAGCTGCTGTCCCATGCTCACACCCTCGGGCAGGCCGAGCCCGCCCAGGCCCGAGCTGACGAACACAGCGGTCAGCAGGATACCCAGCGCACCTCCCACGCCGTGCACCGGGAATACATCGAGGGAGTCGTCAATCTTGAGTTTGCGCTTGATGGTCAGCGTTGCCGCGAAGCAGACGAAGCCACCGGCAAGGCCGATGAGGACCGCCCCGCCCGGGCCGACGAACCCGGATGCTGGCGTGATCGTACCCAGCCCGGCGACCATTCCGGTGACGATACCAAGCACGCTGGGTTTACCGAACTTGACCCACTCGGCACTCATCCAGGCCAGCGATCCGGATGCAGCGCCGAGATGCGTTACCAGCATCGCCATACCGGCCGACCCGTTCGCTGCCAGCGCGCTGCCGGCGTTAAAGCCGAACCAGCCAACCCACAACATGCAGGCGCCGGCGACCGTCCAGGGA
>JAOUHU010000009.1 GCA_029884455.1 Gammaproteobacteria bacterium
CTTTCTCGGTGGGCAGTCGACCGCTGGTGAATAGCCGTCCAATAGCGATGACATGCTGGTAGCCGAGATGCCATACGGTCCTGGTGTCACTCACCGGGTCGAGAAAATGGATATGTGTGCCTACGAGACCGGCCGGATGCGGGCCGCTGAACTCGGCGTGCACATACTGGTCACCGTCGGGACACAGGATCCCGGATGCAGGCGCTGTGCAGACGTAGACCTTTACGTCGCCGAGGCGGCCGACGACCTGCAATCCGTATCGGAAGTCGTCGCCGGCGTCGGCAATGATGACGGCGGGATCCGCGGCGAGCGGATTGGTATCGATCGCGGTAACAAAAATCGCGGCGGGCTGCGCGGCCGGGTCCGGAACGTGGCTGAACGGACGCGTGCGCAACGCGGTCCAGAGGCCCGACGCAAGCAATACCCGGCGCACCTGGTCGCCGGACAGTGTCGCCAGCTGCTCCGTTCCGAACGCCTCGAATTCGTCGGCAGCATCACCGTCGAGGCGTATCACCACGGACTGCAGTGCGCGTCTGGCGCCACGATTAATTGCGGTAACTTCGCCTGCTCCCGGAGCGGTAAAGCGGATATCCGGGCAGTACTTGGCTGTAAACAATGTCTGGCCGCTGCGTACCTGGTCGCCGACGCTCACGGCCATGGTCGGGCGCAAATCATTCACATCGGTCGCGACCACGGCGACAGTTGATACCCCGTGTGCCTCGCCGATGCTCTGCTCGGGGCGACCTTGCAACGGGATCGTCAGGCCTTTCTTGATGCTTATCTGCATGCGAAACGAGGTGATTTCGAGAAGCGCGCGGGCAAGGTCGTCAAGACTGCCAGAATGCGACGAACAGGGCCGCAGCCATCAGCCAGAGCGAGCCGACCGTATGAATGCCAAGAGTGGCCTCGATTGCTTTGGTCATGCGGTGCCGATCGTTGACGCCAATGCGAATCGCGCTGGCTGCCTGAAAGGCAGGAATCAGCAAGACCGCCGGCAAGAGCAGCGTGCCAATTGGCAATGGTCCGAGGATCGACAGCCAGGCAACCACAGCGGCGGCGAACAGGTGCATGCTTGCGTATAACATCGCCGTGCCCTGATGGCCGAGTCGAACCGGCAAAGTCCTCTTGGCCGTTGCGCCATCGGCGGCGATGTCAGGGACCTCGTTAATCAGCAAGATGGCCGCGACCCAGGCACTGATCGGCAGCGAAAAAATAACTAAAGCGGGGCTGATGTCACCGCTCTGCAGCCAGGCCGCTCCGGTCACCGGCAATATGCCGAATCCGAACGCAACAGCGGTTTCGCCAAGTCCCAGGGAACTCAGGCGTAGTGGCCCAAGAGAATACAGCACCGCGAGCAATACACCGGCGACACCAAACCACAGTACCAGAACACCCTTGATCAACAACAATATCAACCCGGCAATTGCCGCCACCGTCAGCAGGCTGATTCCGAGGCGCGCCATGCTGCCGGACGACATGATGCCAGCCTGGATAAACCGGGAGCCGCCGGTATAGGGATATATCCGATCAGTATTCTGTCGGTCAGTGCCGCCGGCATCGTCGCCGACATCGTTCAGCACATTGGCTCCGCCATGCACGCAAAGGGTTGCAAGCAGCGCCAGCAGGAATACCACAGCGTCGAAACTGCCTGCGGCCATGAAACCCCACGCGGTTCCGGCAAGTACCGGCAGCAGGGACGCCGGGAAAAACTTCGGTCGCGTGGCGTGAAAAAGTCGCTTCATCAGCCCTGCCGCGCCCGAACCAATAAATTCATCCGGCCGCGGCCCGGCCGTCGGTGCATCATCAAGGGACATCTGGCTCAATCCTTTGCGCAAGCTGAATGTAACGATTCAGCAGTTTGTAATGAACTCGAGGGCGCCAGTATAACTTCTTCGCTGCCAAATCTAATGATTACCCGTCATTGCCCGGAGCAGACGGTGTATCAATAGTATGCCAACCAGGACCAAGGGCAGTAAGGCCGGAAGATGGTGCGCGCTGCCAAGCTGGTGCGCCAGCAGGTCCAGCCAGCTTTGATGCCCGTCCGGCAGGTCAGCGTGCGCAGCAATACTGGTGGTTGCTAATAGCAGTGCAATAACAATTCGCCGCATTTTGGCCTCCCCAGGACTCAATCAGGAAAAGTTTGTCAGATCGCAGAATAGGCGCGAGCAAGCGCTACCAAAATAGGCGTTATTACGTAGGGTTTCAGGCCACTCGCGAACCTATGATAGTCAGGCCATATATTGTGTCGTCAGCGGGGATCGATATGTGCCTTGCCGTGCCGATGAAAATCAAAGCGATAGACGGGTTTCAATGTACTTGCGAGGCACGCGGCATCGAGCGTGACGTCAGCCTGTTCATGCTGCAGGGCGAGGCGCTGCAGCCGGGTGACCACGTGCTCGTACACGTTGGCTATGCAATCCAGAAGGTTTCCGCGAATGAAGCCTTTCAGTCCTGGCGATTATTCGATGAAATACTGAACAGCGCGATCTGAACAAGACCAGAGGGCAACGACGATGTGCAATTCCTGTGGTTGTAATCTGACGCCGGGTAATGAACACCTGGTCAGCGCGGGCGGTCATCTGCACACGACAGCTGCTGGCACCGAGTCCGTGCAGGTTCTGCAGGGGCTGCTGAACGCGAACGATGAACAGGCCATGCACAATCGCGAGCACTTTCGCGAGCATGGCGTGCTCGCCATCAACCTGATGTCGTCGCCAGGCGCCGGCAAGACATCGCTGCTTGAAGCGACGATCGACGCAATCAGCGATGACTTTCGAATTGCGGTCATTGAGGGTGACCTTGAAACTGAAAACGATGCTGTGCGCATTCGCAGCAAGGGTGTGCCGGCAATCCAGATCAGCACCGGCAGCGCCTGTCACCTGGATGCGCACATGGTGCATTCCGCCTTGCACGAATTAGATCTCGATACTGTCGACATTGTTTTTGTCGAGAATGTCGGCAACCTCGTTTGCCCGGCGAGCTTCGACCTGGGCCAGCGCTTTAACGTCGCATTGCTGTCGACGCCTGAGGGTGACGACAAGCCAGCGAAGTACCCGGTGATGTTTCGCGCCGCCGACCTGGTGCTGGTCTCCAAGTGCGACCTGCTCAGCGTGCTTGACGATTTTGACCCGGCCAGGGTTCGTGCCGGTATCCGGCAGCTGGCGAGTGACGCGCCGGTGCTGGAACTGTCCGCCAGAACCGGCCATGGGCTCAGTGCCTGGACGGACTGGATCAGGCTTGCAGTTCGTGAGCTGACAGACCTTGCCGCGGTTTCGCATGCGCATGGAAAAGTTGCGTGAACAGGACTGCGACAGACTGGCTTAAAGCGTTGCACGAACTCGGCATCCGGGAGCGTGTCCGCATCATGAACGTTTGTGGTGGACACGAGCGGTCGATTTCGGTTGCCGGATTGCGCAGTGCGCTGCCGGACAATATCGAACTGGTGCCGGGTCCGGGTTGCCCTGTTTGTATCTGCCCCGAGGAAGACGTCTTTGAAGCCATCCAGCTGGCGCTGCACGAAGACATCATCCTGGTGGCCTTTGGCGACATGCTTCGAGTCCCGGTCAACGTGCCGCGCCGCGAGCCACGCTCACTCGAACAGGCGCGCGCTGTGGGCGCGGACATTCGACCGATCGCGTCACCGATGGATGCCGTGCGCATCGCCATCGGGAATCCGCAACGCAAGGTCGTGTTTTTCGCCGCCGGTTTCGAGACCACCACGGCACCGGTCGCGGCAATGCTGGCCGAGGGCGTGCCGGACAATCTGTTCGTGCTGCTGTCGGGCCGGCTGACCTGGCCGGCGGTTGCAATGCTGCTCGATTCCGAGGCCCCGGGCTTCGACGGCCTGATCGCGCCCGGACACGTGTCGACGGTGATGGGACCCGAGGAGTGGCAGTTCGTAGTCGACAAGCATCGCATTCCGGCCGCGATTGCCGGCTTTCGTGCCGACACATTGCTGGCCGCTATGGTTTCGGTACTTCGCCAGTGGCAGAGCGGCCGCGTGTTTCTCGACAACTGTTACCCCGAGGTTGTTCGACCCGGCGGTAACCCCGAGGCGCGCCAGCAGCTCGAACGCGTCATGCAGGTGGTTGATGCAAACTGGCGCGGAGTAGGCGTCATTCCGGCTTCCGGTTTCAGTCTGCGTGCCGAGTATTCGGTGCACGATGCGCGCCGCGAGTTCCCACGTTACGCGGACGACTCGCGCAAGCGCGTCGGCGAAATGCCGCCGGGTTGCGATTGCGCCAGGGTTGTGCTCGGCAAGATCTATCCGAACCAGTGCCGGCTGTACGGGCATGCCTGCGTACCGCGCAAACCGATCGGGCCGTGCATGGTGTCCGATGAGGGTGCCTGCCGAATATGGTGGTCGGCCGGTCACCGCGATAATCGCTGGGTGAGGGAACCGGACCATGCGGCGCGCGCTGTCGGTTGAAACGCTCGACTTTGACCCGGACCGTGACCGCGCCATCGCGCTCACGCTCTCGGGGCACGTGCAGGGCGTCGGCTTTCGGCCGTTTGTCTACCGGCTCGCGAACGAGTATGGCATTCGCGGTCAGGTACAGAACCGGCTCGGCGAGGTCGAAATCATCGCCTGCGGCCACCCTGATGCACTGGCGCGTTTTTGCCGCGATCTGCTGCAGCGTGCTCCGCCGCTGTCCCGCCCGCAGATCAGCCGCCAACGGGCGCTCGAACCTGCAGTCTACGAACACTTCGATATTGTTGCGAGTTCGGCCGGCGCCGAGCCACGTGTATTCGTGCCGCCGGATTTTTTCATGTGCGACGATTGTCGCCGCGAGCTGCGCGATCCGTTTGACCGGCGATTTCAGTACCCGTTCATCAATTGCACCCAGTGCGGCCCGCGCTACACCCTGATCGAGTCGCTGCCCTACGACCGTGCGAACACCAGCATGCGGGACTTCGCACTTTGTGCTGCATGCGCAGCGGACTACCTCAACCCGGCTGATCGACGCTTTCACGCCGAGCCGGTGGCCTGCCCGGCGTGTGGCCCCGCGCTGCACTTCATGGCCGATGGCGAGGTAACCGCTGATAAGCCGCTGCGGCGCGCGCTCGACAGCCTGCGCGACGGTCGCATTGTTGCCGTCAAGGGGGTCGGCGGTTATCACCTGATGTGCGATGCGCAGGACGCAGCCGCCGTAGCCCGGCTGCGGACGCGAAAACATCGCCCCGACAAACCGCTCGCGGTCATGTTTCCGATCTCAGGCGGGGATGGGCTGGACATGGTTCGTCGCCATGCGACGCCGGATGCCGACGAGGCAGCGCTGCTCGCGAGTCCGTTGCGGCCGATTGTGCTGCTGCGGAAAAAAACCGGTACCGGCATCGCCAGCAATGTCGCACCTGGCCTGGGTGAGATCGGGGCATTGCTGCCCTACAGCCCGCTGCACCAGTTGCTGCTTGACGCCTTCGGCCGCCCGCTGGTCGCGACATCGGGGAACATCAGCGGCGAGCCGGTATTGACAGACAACGATGAGGCTGCCACCGGCCTTGCTCCGGTCGCCGATGCTTTTCTGCAGCACAGTCGTCGCATCGTCCGGCCGGCTGATGATTCCGTGTACCGCAAAATTGCATCGGTTCTGCGTCCGCTGCGCATTGGTCGTGGTGCGGCGCCGGCTGAACTCACATTGCCCTGGTACCAGGACTGCCCGACGTTGGCGGTGGGTGGCCAGATGAAAGCCGCGATTGCACTGAGCTGGGAGGACCGCATCGTGGTGTCGCCGCACATCGGCGAAATGGACAGCCCGAAGAGTCTCGCTGTACTCGAACGCCTCGCGGACGATTTGCAGTCGCTGTACAAGGTCAAGGCAGAACGTATCGTTTGTGATGCGCACCCGGCTTATACGACGCATCGTTGGGCGCATCGCCAGTCCGCGCTGCCGGTCGAGCACGTGTGGCACCACCACGCGCACGCAAGTGCGCTCGCCGCCGAGGGCGGTCTGGGCACACAGAGCCTGTTATTCACCTGGGACGGCGTCGGGCTCGGCGAGGATGGCAGTCTCTGGGGCGGTGAGGCATTGCTTGGTGGTGCCGGTCATTGGCAACGTGTGGCGAGCCTGCGCCCGTTTCGACTGCCAGGAGCGGATCGCGCCGGACGGGAACCCTGGCGAAGTGCCGCGGCGTTGCTTTGGGAGTGCGGGCAATCGTGGCCCGACTGCCCGGACCGCACCGGTCTCGCCGCGGCGGCCTGGCGGGCGCAGCTGAACTGCCCGCAAACCACAGCGGCTGGCCGCCTGTTCGATGCGGCGGCGGCGCTCGTTCTCGGGCTCAATTTCGCCAGTTTCGAGGCGGCCGGGCCGATGCAGCTCGAGGCGATCTGCCGGCGTCGTCAGCCGCCCATAGGCTTGCCGCTGGTCAAGGACCATAACGGCATCTGGCGCAGCGACTGGGAGCTGCTGCTGGCACTGCTGCAGGACAGTTCGATCAGCGCCGCGCGGCGCGCTGAGATCTTTCACTCGAGTCTCGCGCACGCGATCCTGGCGCAGGCGCGCCACGTTCGGGACGAGCGTGCGGTCAGCAGGGTCGGGCTCTGTGGCGGTGTATTCCAGAACCGGGTGCTGAGCGAAGAGGTCGCGGAGCTGCTGCGCAATGACGACTTTGAAGTTGTCATGCCGCGCCAGCTGCCGTGCAACGATGCGGCACTTTGCGTTGGTCAGGCAGCCGAGATCGCGGCACGTGCCGCGAACGGGTGAGGTACATGGAAGACGAGCGCATAACTCTTGCACACGGCAACGGCGGTCGATTCATGCGCGAATTGATCGAGGAAGTGTTTGCGCGGAACCTTGCCGATTCCGATCTCGATACAGAGGCGGATGCCGTGCCAATTGCACTGAATGGCGGCGAGGTGATGATCACCACCGACGGTTTCACCGTGCAGCCGCTCGAATTCCCGGGTGGCGATATCGGCTCGCTGGCTGTGCACGGCACGGTTAACGACCTTTCGGTGGCCGGTGCGCGGCCGATGTACCTGACATTGAACGCGTTCATCGAGGAGGGGCTGGAAATCGCGTTGCTCGACCGGCTCATTGCCAGTCTAGCTGCAGCCGCGCGCGAGGCGAACGTCAAGGTCAGCGCCGGCGACACCAAGGTGTTACGCAACGGCGAGGGTGGCGGACTGTACCTGGCCACGACCGGCGTCGGCATCCGCTTGCCGGGCGCGCGGCTGTCGATCAGTAACATCCGGGACGGCGACGTCATCCTGGTCAGCGGTTCGGTCGGTGACCATGGCACCGCGATCATGCTGGCGCGCGAAGCGTTCGGCCTGCGCGGCGACGTACGGTCGGATTCTGCCCCGGTCGCGGAGCTGACCGAGGCACTGCTGCAGTTCGACGGCCTGCGGTTCATGCGCGACCCGACACGCGGCGGGATCGCCTCAGTGGCTAACGAGATTTGTCGTGCCACCGGCCTCGGCGTGCGCTTCGAGGCGTCGATCCCGGTCAAGGACCCGGTGCAATCCGTATGCGAAATGCTCGGCTACGACCCCTATTACCTCGCTTGCGAGGGTCGCGTCGTCGCGGTCATTGCAGCGGATCAGGCGGACGCGGCACTGCGTACCTGGCGGCAATGCCGGCGCGGACAGGATGCGGCGCGCATCGGCACAATTTCGGCTGCCAACTCGCGTGTGATCCTCGAGACCGGCCTGGGTGGCGAGCGCTTCCTTGAAGAGCTTGAGGACGATCCCTTGCCGCGCATCTGCTGACGGCGTCACGATGCATCGAGCCGGCTCAGGAATCGCCCCGCTTAATACTGAGCTGCTCGAGCGGCTGTCGGATCCGGCAGCTTTCGATTTCCCGCCGGGCAAAATTGAAACCATTGAGACGCATATTTCATGGGTGATCCTGACGGACCGTTATGCCTACAAGATCAAGAAACCGCTGCGGCTCGAGTTCCTGGACTTCGGCACGCTCGAGCGACGCAAGTTCTTTTGCGACGAAGAAATCCGCCTGAACCGCCCCTGGGCGCCGGACATTTACCTCGATGTCATCGCGATTACCGAGGATGGCGAGCGGCTTCGCTTCGGTGACCACGGCCGAACGGTCGAATATGCGGTCAGGATGCGCCGCTTCGATGAAAGCCTGCGCCTCGACCGCCAGCTCAGCGCGGGGCAGCTGACTGCCGCGGACATGCGCGAACTCGGTGAGTCGATCGCCGCCAGGCACATGGCGGCCCCGATAGCAGATGTAGCAGACCGTGCGCGCACACTGCGCATGACGAGTGCGCTAATTCGTGACAATTTTGCGCCATTGCACGGCCAGACCAATGCGGACACTTTGACATCACTACTGGAATGGACAGAGGCCGAGCTTGCAGCCACTGCTACCCTGATTGAGCAACGATTTGATGCCGGTTTTTTTCGCGACTGTCATGGCGATCTGCACCTGGCAAACCTGGTACGCATGCCCGGTGGCATCCGCACCTTCGACTGCATCGAGTTCAGTGAGGATATGCGTCGCATCGATGTCATCTGTGATACCGCTTTTCTGGTCATGGACCTGGTCGCGAATGCTCGCAGTGATCTCGCCGCCGGTTTTCTGAATCGCTATCTGGAGTGCTGTGGAGATTATGCTGGCGTGGCACTGCTTGACCTTTACTTCGTCTACCGGTCGCTGGTGCGCGCCAAGGTCGCCGTGATCTGCAGCCAGGAATGCGAGCTGCAGAGTGAACGCCTGAGAAATCTCGCTGATGCCGATCGTTACTGCCGCATAGCGTTGCGCCAGACCTGGAAACCGGCACCGATGCTGGTGATCATGAGCGGACTGTCCGGGTCGGGAAAAACCTGGGTCTCGAGCCAGCTTTTGGCGCGCTTGCCAGCGATCCGCATTCGCTCGGATGTGGAACGCAAGCGCCTGTTCGGCATTGCCGAGGGTGCGGCCAGCGGGTCCGGAATTGGCGAGGGTATTTATTCTTCGCAATCGGGTCAGGACGTTTATGAGCACCTTTTCAGGACTGCCCGGTTGCTGCTGGATACACGGCACAACGTAATCCTTGATGCTGCGTTCCTGCAGCAAAAGTTCCGGGATGCTGCACTGGAAATCGCCGCTGGCCGTGGATACTCGGTCGTTATCGTCGATGTTCGGGCGCCAATGGCATTGCTGCGCGAGCGTCTGCAGTGGCGCCGCGAATCAGCGGCTGATGCCTCAGAAGCGGATTTCGATGTACTTGATTACCAGCTTGCCGCGGCAGAAGAACTTACGGCGAGTCAACTGCAACGCACGATCGTGTTTGAGAATATCGAGGGCTGCAGCGTTGATCGCCTGGTTGCAGACATACGGCGCAAGGCAGGGACAGCCTAGCAGGACGCGGCAGGCCTGCTGGTAGCCGGAGTCAGCTCGATGCTTTGCAGCAGCAATTCGTCGCCGCTGATGAGATGCGTACGAAAGTCGCCACAGGTCTTGCACAGCAACCGGTTCGGCGGGACCGTTGACTCTTCGCCGCAGCGGCTGCAGCGCACCACGACCTCCGCTGCAGCGATGCTCAGTTCGGCATGTTCTGCGATTGTGCCCGCAGCTGCCAACGGGTATGCGCGTTGCAGCAACCGCGGTTCAATACCCGACAACGGTCCGAGTCGCAGCACGATTCGGGATACGCTCAGTGCGTTTTTTTCGCGCGCGATCCTCTCGACCTGGTCGAGAAGCGCGCTGCAGACGGATAGCTCATGCACCAGCGGGCAGAAACGCGAATTGCCCGGCGTCGCATTGCGGGCAACGCCAGTGTTCTGGGAGGTCACGAAATTCAGTGCCAGCCGGAATCTGCTCGAGTGGATCACCTGCGGCGGGATCGTAGAGATACCAGCAGATCCGGCATTCGTACCGCGTCGCGTTGGTGTCGGGCCAGTACGGCGTCAGCAGTCCCGCGAGGCGCTGCGCCGAATCCTGCAGGTCCTCCGGTGCGGCACAAATGACCGCGGGTACATCGATGACTTCGAGTGTGTTCAGGATCAGCGTGTTCATCGAATTGTAGAAACGTACCCACCAGACGTTCGGCACCTGGGTGCTGATGACCTGGCACTTGCCATACGCACGCGACAATGTGTCAACCGGGCCGCGGCCGAGTTGTTCATCGAGGAACACCAGGTCGGCATCCGACAACGGCAGCAGCGTGAGGTTGATCACGTGCGGCTTGCCGCTCAGCTCGTAGTCCTGCACGTGCGATCGCAATTCGACCAGCAGCGACAATGCATTCATGAGATCGGCGGAATCGTCGCCCGGCCGGGCAACAATCTCACGCTTGCCGGCGGCTGCCATGCGAACCACGTGCGGAGCGTCGGCAACTTCGAGTATGTCAGCGATGATGCGATCTGCATCGTCGAGGTACAGTGTGCGCCACACACCCGCGAGCACCGCTTCCTGCGTCCGTGCACGCAGCTCGCCGTTGAAACTGATAGCGACCTCGCCTTCGCCAAGTATCTGGTTGACCAGGCCGCGATTGTCGTCATCAAGCGCCGTCAGGTTCGCGAGTTGCGGCGCTGCGCAGTGCGGATATCTTGCCAGCGCCTGTTGCAGCCATTGCATCGCGTCGCGAGCTGCCGCGAGGTTCTGCACGGCGTCCGGCTCCGGCAGCTCCGGAGGTCTGTAGGACCACATTTCGCTGGGCATATCGATGTAGGACAGGACCTGGCCGTCGTGTTCCTCCGGCTGACTGCGGGGGCCGATCACACGCACAGGAATCGATCCAATATCCATCATGAAATCTCGGTGACGACCGGAATACTGAATCCGGGCGCCCGCCGCGGAGCGCTCAGCAGAAGTTCGCCGATTTTCTCGAGATATTCGCTCCAGTCCCGAATCCGGGTCAGCGAACCCACGAAATCACCGCCGCGTACAAATACCAGCGCCGGGTACTCGGTAAAACCGTAACGGCGCCGCAACGCGTTGCCATCACCAAAGACATCACGCACCACGCCGGGCCGCAATTGGCCATCGAAGGCTGTGACCAGTTCTGGCAGGACCACCGCGACATCGGTTGCATCGCGCACCGTCGTCGTGTCGCCCGGGAAAAACAGCACGTTCATGCCCGGCATGGCGACAAAATCATCGTGGCTGGCCAGCGAAACATCCGCGTAGCCGAGCTCGGTGACGAGCCGATCGACGAGTGCATGGCTCATGGCCGCGCTCCACCCGGCAGGGGGCGGCCGTGTTCATAGTCATGGATGGCGAGTGCGCCGGGACCGGTTCGCTCCCGCGCCGGCAGCACCGTCTTGCGGCGTTCGAATTCGATGCCCCAGTCTTGCAGTACCTCGCGGGCCAGTGCCAGCGCCGGCTCGACCTGGGCTTTCACGCCGGGGGTCAGGCTGCCGCCATAGTCGTTAAGGATTGCGGGTTGCACGCCGACCAGTGCAACCTGGCCCGGGAACTCGCCCGACAGTTTTGCTGACGACAACACTTCCTGGAAGCCTGCCTGGTGCATGCTGACTTTTTTTGCGGCCATATAACTGGGCACGGCGTCGCCAATGATGAGTTTCAGAGTCGCCGGCGCCAGGCCGAAATCGATGGCGTCGAAGATCAGCAGGCGCCCAGCCGATCGCACCCAGGGCAGCAGAAAAATTCCCTGCGTGCCGCCATCCATCAGCCGCACACCGGGTTCGAACTCGTAGCGCTCATTCAGGGCCTCGATGCAGCGCACGCCAAAGCCCTCATCGGCCCAAAGCACGTTACCGATACCGAGGATCAGCGTGTCGAAGTTGTGATGGCAAGTATCCACGGCATCAGTCACGGTACGTGCGCCAGCCGTTGATGATCGTCCTGACGCTGCTCTGAGAACTCACGAGGTCGGCGCGGATCGCCATGTATATATGAATGATGGTAAATACGATAAACAACCACATGCCGAGGATGTGCAGCATGCGCACCTCCTGTGAGCCGCCCAGCAACGGGATGGCCCAGCCAAACCAGGCGTCGGCCCAGCTGCCGAGGCCAAGCCCCTCGCCGTACAGGGCGAAGCCGGTCACGATCATGAAAAAACCCAGCAGCACGTTGAAAATCCACATGGCGAATTGGGCCAATGCATTGTGGCCCACATTGGGCGGCGCCTCGCGGCGCAGGAACAGGTAGAACTTCACTTCTTCAATGAGATCGTGCCACCAGGCACGGCGCCAGACGGGCAGATAAAGCAGCTCACGCGAATACTTATTGCCGACGAAACCCCAGTAAATGCGCACCGCGAAACCGATCGTAAATACGTAAGCGGCAATGAAGTGAATCAGCCGCAGATTGCCCATCAGGAAATGTTCGCTGGCTTCGCCCGGCGGGCTCGACAAGGGATTCGCGATCAGGTAGCCGGTGACCGCCAGCACCAGGATCGACAAGGCATGCAGCCCGTGCCAGATGCGGACCGGCAATTCGAAAACGTAAACCGGCTGCCGTTGGCTGCCTGGAACGCTGTCTGCGGCGGTACTGGCCATGCGTCAATTCTCCTCGCTACCGAATCCGGACATGCGCCAGCTCCCGGCCATCGGGCGACATCACGTGCGATGCGCAGGCGAGGCAGGGATCGAAGCTGTGAATCGTGCGCAGGATTTCCAGCGGCTGTTCCGGGTTCGCCATCGGCGTACCCAGCAGCGCGGCCTCGTAGGCGCCGATATTGCCCTGCGGGTCGCGCGGCGAAGCGTTCCAGGTGGTCGGCACGACGGCCTGGTAGTTGGCCAGCTTCGTATCCTGGATATGGATCCAGTGCCCGAGCGCGCCGCGTGGCGCTTCGCCAAAACCAACACCCCTGGCGTCTGCGGGCCAGGTCTCGGGTTCCCACTTCTGCATATTGGCGGTCGCGACATCGCCGGTCTTGATGTTCGCCAGCATCTCGTCGAATACCACGCGCATCTTGTGCGCCGTCCATGAGCACTCGAGTCCTCGTGCCGCCGTTCGGCCGAGCGTCGAAAACAGTGCCGTGATCGGCAAACCGAGCTCGGCGAGCAGGCCGTCAACCTGTGCCCGGATGTCTTCCTGGCCGCGCGCATATGCCACCAGGTAGCGGGCGAGCGGGCCGACTTCCATGGCATTGCCGCGCCAGCGCGGTGCTTTCAGCCAGGAATATTTCGCCGCCTCGTCCAGTGCCTCGATATTGGTCTTCGTGCCCTTGGCATTCGGCCCGAGTTCAAAGCGCGGCTCCGTGACGCCATCCCACGGGTGCAGGCCGGCATCCGGGTCGGGGTACTGGTACCAGGAATGGGTGACAAATTCGCGGATCTGTTCGGGGTCGCGCGGGTCGACGTCATAAACAGTTCCGAGGTCGCCGTTCAGAATAGCGCCATTCGGCAGCATCCAGGACTCGTTCGTGTAGTTGTTGGCAATCGCTGGAAATTCGCCGTAGGCCATAACGTTCTTGCCTGAGAGCCCGCCGCCATAATTCCAGTCCTTGTAGAACGAGGCGATCGCTTTCAGGTCGGGTATGTACACCTGGTCCACGAAAGTGATGGATTTGTCGATGATGTCCGAGACCTGGTTCAACCAGGCCATGTTCACGGCGCCCACGGCGCCGGTGTCGTTGACGTTGATCGAGCAGGGCATGCCGCCGACCAGCCAGTTGGGGTGCGGGTTACGGCCACCAAAAATGGTATGAATCTTGACGATCTCTTTCTGGAAATCGAGCGCCTCGAGGTAGTGCGTCACGGCCATCAGATTGGCCTCGGCGGGCAACTTGTAGGCCGGGCTGCCCCAGTAGGCATTGGCAAACGGGCCGAGCTGGCCGGACTCGACGAAACGCTTGATGCGGTTTTGCACGTCGCGGAAATAACCCGGCGAGGATTTCGGCCATGGCGAGATGCTTTGCTGCAGCGCCGACGTCGCCGCCGGATCGGCACTCAGCGCGCTGACGACATCGACCCAGTCCAGCGCGTGCAGGTGATAGAAGTGCACCAGGTGGTCCTGCGTGTACTGCGCCAGCATCATCAAATTGCGAATGGAGTTTGCATTTTTCGGAATCTCGATCGCCAGCGCGTCCTCGACGGCGCGACAGGAAACCAGCGCATGCACACCGGTACAGACGCCACAAATACGCTCGGTGAATGCCCACGCGTCGCGCGGATCGCGGCCTTTCAGGATGATTTCAAGGCCGCGCCACATGTTGCCGGTCGATACTGCATTGCGAATCGTGTTGTTCTCGTCAACGTTGACCTCGATGCGCAAATGTCCCTCAATGCGGCACACCGGATCGACAACCACACGTTGGCCGCTGTCGTCGAGCGCAAAACCGTTCGCTGTTACCGTCTTACTCATGCTGCGCCCCCTTTGCTTCGCTGCTCCTCAGGCGGCTTACCGCTGTTGCAGCAGCGTGCGCGGCCACGCCGACCGCTGCAGCGCCGGCAAGTACGCCGCCGATCCTGTCGGCTGTGGCCTCGACGCCGCCCATTGCGCCAAAATTCGTAACTGCGTTGTAGAAAGAGCCCTTATCCCAGAAATTGTCCTCTGCGCAGCCCAGGCAGCCGTGCCCGGACTTGACCGGCCAGGACAGGCCGCCGTTCCATTCCAGCGTCGAGCAGGCGTTGTACGTTGTTGGTCCCTTGCAACCGACCTTGTACAGGCAGTAGCCCTTCCGCGCGCCTTCATCGTCAAAGCGCTCGACGAACTGGCCGGCATCAAAGTGCGGGCGCCGGTAGCATTTGTCATGCAGGCGTTGCCCGTAGAACATTTTCGGCCGGCCCTGGCGGTCGAGCTCGGGCAGTGCATCGAATGCAATCATGTAGGTGATGACGCCGGTCATGACTTCGGCAATGGGCGGGCAGCCCGGCACCTTGATGACCGGCTTGTCGAGTATGACCTTGTGGATCGGCGTAGCCCGCGTCGGGTTTGGCCGTGCCGCCTGCACGCAGCCCCACGACGCACAGGATCCCCACGCGATGATTGCCTTGCAGTGGTCGGCCATGTAACGGAGCTTTTCGACATAGGGTCTGCCGCCCTGGATGCAGTACATGCCGTCCTCGTTGAGGGGCGGATTGCCCTCACAGGCGAGGATGTACTGGCCGTCGTATTTCTCGACAGTTTGGGCCAGCAGTTCCTCGGCCTGGTGCCCCGCAGCCGCCATCAGCGTGTCGTCGTAGTCGAGCGAGATCATTGACAGTATGACGTCGCCGGCGAGCGGATTGCCGGAGCGGATAAACGACTCCGTACAACAGGTGCACTCAAGGCCGTGCAGCCAGATAACCGGCGTGCGCGGTTTGGTCTCGAGCGCATGCGCAATCGTGCCCGCGAATTCGGGACCGAGCCCGAGCCCTGCCGCGGTGAGACTGCAAAATTTGAGGAAGCTTCGGCGCGTAATGCCATGCTGGCGCATAACTTCATAGAATGTTTCGTGAGCCGGCATCGACGATCTCCATTGTGATTGGAATGCAATCCGGCTGGTCGCGGTCTGTATCCGGCACAGCCACTCAGCAACGATTATGATGCGCCGGACGGAAACTGCGGCCTATTGTGGTTCTTACCTACAATGCCGCCACGCGCATCGCTTGGGTCAGTACTAGTACGCATGGCCGGTGCAAGCGTCGTGCCGCAGTATTTTTTCCGTCGCGCCTCGTACGGGCTGACCAATACAATGGATGTCCTGTATCTAGTCCTGGTGTTACTCGTCGTGACGCGAGTGTTTGCGGAACTCGCGGCGCGGTCGGGTCTGCCTTAAGCGAAACGTTCAGGTCGATTGTCGATCTCGGCATGTTCTTCCTGATGCTGCTGGCCGGCGTGCGCATGGAGCCGCTCGACTTCGCGCGTACCTCGAAGCTGGCGATACTGGTCGCTGTCGGTGGCATGGTCGTGCCGATCGCTGCGGGAATTTTGCTGGGCCTCATTGTGCTTCCCGAATCGCCGCTCAAGCTGGTGCAGTGCCTGTTACTGGGTACAGCACTCGCGATTACCGCCGTTCCGGTCGCCGTGCGGATATTCATGGATATCGGTCAACTCGAGACTCGCGTAGGCAAAACAGTCGTCGCTGCGGCATTGTGGGACGACCTCATCAGCCTGTTCCTGCTCGCCATCGTCATCGCAGCCATGGGCGAGGGCGCCGGTAGTGAATTTTACCTGTATTCCATCTTTCCGCTCATTGCCAAAGTCGTATTCTTCTTCGCGGTTACGATCCCGGCCGGGTTATTCCTGTTTGCACGCATCGCCGGGTACTTTCGGTATCTGCGTTTCCCGGAGGTCGATTTCAGCATGATGCTGATGGCGGCCCTGGCCTACGCGATATTTGCCGAACGCATGGACATGCATTTCATAATCGGCGCGTTTCTTGCCGGCATGTTCTTCCACCCGAACGTTGTGGACAGGCATGTCTACGAGCGTGTCGAGAACCAGATGTCGGGTATCACACAGGGGTTTTTCGCGCCAATCTTTTTTGTCTCGGTGGGTATGCAGCTGGATTTCAGTGCAGTCACTGCGACTCCGGTTTTCGTCACTGTCTTTGTACTCATTGCGCTGTGCAGCAAGATTGTCGGTGCTGGTCTGCCGGCATACTGGGTGGGCCATTCCCGGCATGAAGCGCTGATGGTAGGTGTTGGCATGAGCGGTCGCGGTGCGGTCGAGCTGATTGTTGCCGGTATGGCGCTGCAGGCGGGGGGTCTTCCTGCTGCCGGATCCGCCACCACCGATTGTTCGCGCCCTTTATTCTTCAATCGTCATCATGGCGCTGGTTACTACCATAGCGACACCCGTCATCCTGAAATTCCTGGCATCACGCCAGCCTTGAGCGCAGGCGCTATGTCGGAACATTCGAAGGCGACATGGTCGATGAGATCTGCGGACCGGGACTTGCCCGGGTCGATTGAGTCGTCCATGACGAGGTGCACGACAGGCTGATCGCCGAGGTATATCCAGTAACCGGTGGAGCTAAAGGGAATGACTGAATCGGTTTATGTGCATCACAATTGTCCTTCCAGCTCATGCAGGACCCGGTAGCAATCGAGCACCTGCGCAACCGAGGCATTGGGTTCGCGCCTGTCACGAATTGCGGCGATGAACTCGCGGTCCTGCAGTTCGATGCCGTTCATCGACACATCGACCCCGGAGACGTCGATCGGCTCCTCCCTGCCATTCACAAGATCATCATAACGCGCAATGTAGGTCGCCGTGTCGCCGATATAACGGAAAAAAGTACCGAGTGGCCCGTCGTTGTTGAACGATAGCGACAAGGTGCAGATGGCGCCGCTTTCTGACTGCAATTGTATCGACATATCCATCGCGATACCGAGCTCCGCATGTTTGGGCCCCTGCAGGGCATTGGCCTTGACGATCGTACCAGCCTGGTAAGCGAACAGGTCGACCGTATGCGCCGCGTGGTGCCACAGCAGGTGATCGGTCCAGCTGCGTGGTTCACCCTTCGCGTTCATGTTCTTGCGGCGGAAGAAATAGGTCTGCACGTCCAGCTGCTGGATCCTGAATTCTCCTGCAGTAATCCTGTTGTGCACATACTGGTGCGAGGGGTTGAAGCGTCGCGTGTGGCCGACCATGCAGACCAGCCCAGTTTGCTGCTGTTTTTTCCACACCGCCTGGCTGTCCGCCCAGCTGTCGGCGAGCGGAATTTCAACCTGTACATGCTTGCCGGCTGCCATGCAGGCAATGGCCTGGGCCGCATGCAGCTGGGTCGGCGTACAAAGGATGACGGCATCGACGTCATCGCGATCCAGCGCATAATTTAATTCGGTCGAGCTGTGGCCGACGCCATATTTTTTTGCGACGGCGGCCGCCTGCCCGGCGGTACGGCTGATGATCGAGACAATTTCGACGCCGTCGATCCGTTGCAGTGCATCGAGGTGTTTCTCACCAAAGGCGCCGGCGCCTGCGAGTGCGATTCTCATGCTACGGACTCCAATACGATGTGTCCCACCGCGGTGTTGCTGGCCGGGACATGATAATGACGATGCAGGCAGCGCGTCTTTTTGCCGAGCGCGCCGCGCATGATCAGCCACATTACCATCTCGATGCCTTCCGAACCGGTCTCGCGGAGATATTCGATATGCGGGATGTGCCGCAGCTCGTCCGCATCGCCGACCAGCCGGTCCAGGAAACGATTGTCCCACTCGGCATTGATCAGGCCGGCGCGCGGACCCTGCAACTGGTGGCTCATGCCGCCGGTGCCCCAGACCTGCACATTCAGATTGTCGGGAAAACTTGTCACCGCGCGTCGCATGGCTTCACCCAACGCCCAGCAGCGATTGCCGGACGGCGGCGGATAGGTCACCACATTGACGGCGAGCGGCACCACGGGGCAGGGCCAGGCATCGACTTTGCCGAACATTAGTGACAGCGGCACCGTGAGCCCGTGATCGACCTCGAGTGCGCTAATGATGGTCATGTCGAATTCATCCAGGATCAGACATTGCGCGAGATGCCAGGCAAGATCGGGATGACCCTGAACAACCGGCACCGGGCGCGGGCCCCAGCCTTCATCGCAGGGCGCAAATTTCTCGCCGGCGCCGATGGCGAAAGTCGGAATGATGTTCATGTCGAAGGCCGATGCGTGGTCGTTATAAACGAGGATGACGACGTCCGGTTTGCCAGCATCGCGGATCCAGCGGCGGGTCCATTCATAGCCAGCAAACACGGGTTGCCAGTAATCTTCGCCGGCCTTGCCGAGATCCATGGCGGCACCGATCGCCGGCACGTGGCTGGATGCTATGCCGTGGGTGATCCTGGCCATCTCAGTTGCCCGACGATTTCGAGCGCAGGCCTTCGGGCGAGCGGCCACCGGCCAGCATCATGGCCTGATAGTCCGCGACGCTCATGCCGGTCATGGTCGAGACGGCCTGCACAAAACTGAGGCCGTCGGTGGCGAACACCTTGGCCAGAAAATAGATGTTGCCGCCGAGATCGAGCATGCGATTGTAGTCGCGATCCAGGATCGACTGGCGCTGCTCGTCGCTCATCGGCCAGTCCGCGAGATAGGCTTTTTCGTCCGCTTTCCAGCGCGCGCGGTTTTCGTCCTGCATCAGGCTCATCGCAAACTGGTTCATCCAGTAGCCCTTGCGTGCGCGCTGTGCGGTGTAGACGCGGGTGCCGGGAATGTCCTCGAGCTCGGCGAGATAGTCATGAATGTTCTGTTTCATATGTTTCAGCCATGGGCGCGTTAAGGTCGGGTATTTCCATTACTCGTCAATTAGCATGGACCTATAGCTGGTGTACAGTTCTGCATTACATTTCTGCCGGCGTCATGTTGAACTGTTGGCATAGCCGGATCCGGGGAGAGCATTAACGTGGCTGGAACAGATGTCTGGTAAAGGTATTCCCGTGATGTGGATGCGCGGTGGCACATCCAAGGGCGGCTATTTCCTGCGTGACGACCTGCCCGGCGATGTCGCGGTGCGTGACGCATTCCTGCTGCGTGCAATGGGCTCGCCCGATCCGCTGCAAATCGATGGTATGGGCGGCGCGCATCCGCTGACCAGCAAAGTCGCCGTGGTCAGCAAGTCAGAACGGCCAGGTATCGACGTCGATTACCTGTTCCTGCAGGTGTTCGTTGACCAGGCCCTGGTGTCGGACCAGCAGAATTGCGGCAATATTCTCGCCGGCGTCGGACCCTTCGCGATCGAGCGCGGCCTGGTCACGGCGACCGCGGGCGAAACCCGGGTTTCGATTTTTATGGTCAACACGGGCCAGGTCGCGGTCGCTACCGTGCAGACGCCGAACGGCGCGGTCAGCTACCTTGGTGATGCGCGCATCGACGGCGTACCGGGAACGGCCGCGCCAGTGCCACTCGAATTCCGCGACACGGCTGGCTCCAGCTGCGGTGCGCTGCTGCCGACCGGCAATGTCTGCGACCGGGTTAACGGCGTGGCGGTCACTCTTATAGATAATGGCATGCCCTGTGTGGTCATGAAAGCCAGCGACCTTGGTGCCAGCGGCTATGAAAGCTGCGACGAACTCGATAGTGCGCTCGACCTGAAAGCACGCATCGAGGCGATTCGACTCGCAGTCGGCGAACGCATGAACCTCGGCGACGTCTCCCGGATGTCAGTGCCGAAGATGATGCTGGTAGCGCCGCCGCGCAAGGGCGGCGCCGTGACCGTGCGCAGTTTCATCCCGCAGCGTGCGCATGCCTCGATCGGCGTGCTTGGGGCGGTCAGCGTTGCCACCGCCTGCCTGCTTCAGGGATCTCCCGCGGCGGAGGTTGCCATCATTGCCGGCGGCAGGCGCAAGACCCTGTCGGTCGAACATGCCAGCGGCGAAACCACCTGCGTGATGCAGCTCGATGCAGGCGGCGCGGTAACCAGTGCGGCGATGCTGCGCACCGCGCGCAAGCTGATGGATGGACGGATTTTCGCGTGAAAGACCGCATCGTCAGCTGGCTTGCCAGTCCAGGCGTGCCGGAATTCGTCGCGCCGCCCGGCGCGGTCGATGCGCATTGCCACGTCTTCGGGCCAGAGGCCAGGTTTCCGTTCAGCACCAGGGCGAAATACCTGCCGGCGGATGCAACGCCCGAAATGCTGTTCGCGCTGCGCGACCGGCTGGGCTTCTCGCGTAACGTTATCGTGCAGGCCTCCTGCCATGGCACCGACAATGCGGCTACCTTGAATGCGATCGCACTCTCGCATGGCAAGGCACGCGGCATAGCGGTGGTTGATGCCGATATTGCCGACACGGAACTCGAAGTCCTGCACGCGGGCGGCATCCGTGGTGTGCGCTTTAATTTTCTCAAGCGCCTGGTCGACGCTGCGCCCAAGGACCAATTCATTACCATCGCGAAACGTATCGAGGCACTCGGCTGGCACGCGGTGGTCTACTTCGAGGCTGAACTGCTGGCCGGGTTGCGGCCGTTTCTCGACGCCATCCCGGTACCCATCGTAATCGATCACATGGGTCGACCGGATGTCACGGCGGGGCCGGATGGCCCCGACCTGATCGCGCTGCGGCGCCTGCTCGACAGCCGTGAAGATATCTGCTTCAAGGCCACCTGCCCGGATCGGCTGGATGGCGCCGGACCGCCCTGGGACGCATTCGCGAGCGCCGTGGCGCCGCTCGTTGCCGACTATCCTGACCGCTGTCTCTGGGGCAGCGACTGGCCGCATCCGAACATGCAGCATGCGATTCCGGACGATGGCCAGCTGGTCGACATGCTGCCGCGCATCGCGGCAAGCGAAGCATTGCGACAAAAACTTCTGGTCGACAATCCGCGGCGGCTGTATTGGCCGGAGCAGGATGGCATTGGGGACAGCACCTGATGAACAGGCATTCCGGAACCGGCCCGCTCGGGCATGTTCGTGTGCTCGATCTCAGCCGGATCATGGCGGGCCCCTGGGCCAGCCAGATACTCGCCGACCTCGGCGCGGACGTGATCAAGATCGAACGACCGGGTGCCGGCGACGACACGCGCAGCTGGGGGCCGCCTTTCTTGCAGGACACGGCTGGGAACGAGACCCGGGATTCTGGCTATTACCTGTGTGTCAATCGCGGCAAGCGTTCGGTGACACTTGATATATCCAGGCCTGAAGGCCAGGCTGTTGTGCGTCGCCTCGCTCGCGAGTGCGATATCGTGCTGGAGAATTACAAGGTCGGCACACTCGCGCGTTACGGTCTCGCCTTCGAGGACCTGCAGCGTGAAAATCCGGCGCTGATCTACGCGTCCGTGACCGGCTTTGGACAGGATGGGCCGCGCAAATCGCAGGCCGCTTACGATTTCATGATCCAGGCGATGGGCGGCCTGATGAGTATTACGGGCGAGGCCGACGACAAGCCGGGCGGTGGCCCGCAAAAAGTCGGTTTACCAATCGTCGATCTCATGACCGGCATGTACGCCACGGTTGCGGTGCTGGCGGCACTGGCGCGACGTGCCGAAACCGGCAAAGGTGACTACATCGATCTTGCCATGCTCGACGTGCAGCTCGGCTTTCTCGCAAACCAGTCCATGAATTTCCTGCTCACCGGGAGGTCACCAAAACGGCATGGCAACAGCCATCCAAATATTCAGCCGCAAAACGTTTATGCGTGCCGGGATGGCAAGATCGCCGTCGCGGTGGGCAATGATGATCAGTTCGCAAAGTTCGTCGAGCAGCTGGGGTGCGCTGAAATGGCGGACGACGCACGTTTCAAAAGAAATTCGGACCGGGTGCATAATCTTGCGGCCTTGAACGCGATGATTACTGACGCCCTTGCGTGCGATGACATGGCTGCGTGGGTAGGCCGCATGGAAAACGTCGGCGTACCGTGCAGTCCCATCAACTCGATTCCGGATGTGTTACAGGAGCCGCAGCTTAAACATCGTGGCATGCTGCGCGAGCTCGATCACCCACTGGCCGGAAAAGTGCCGCAGATCGTGAGCCCGATGCGGTTCCGGAATGCTCCGTTGCAATTTGAGCGGGCGCCGCCGGTCCTGGGTCAGCACACGGACGAGGTACTGCAACAGCTGGGGCTGGATACCGCAGCGGTCCAGGAATTGCGGGACAAAAATGTCATCTGAGCGAGTTACCCGGCACAGCATGGACAACAGGATATTGGTTGCCCCGATGATGGATTGGACCGACCGGCATTGCCGTTATTTCATGCGGCTGCTGTCGCCGAGCGCACGTCTATACACAGAGATGGTAACGGCTGCGGCGATCGTGCACGGCGACCACGAGCATTTGTTGCGTTACAACGCGGCCGAGCACCCCATCGCGCTGCAGCTCGGTGGCAGCGACGCCGGCTGGATGGCGACGGCGGCGCTCGCTGCGGCCAACTATGGTTACGACGAGATTAATGTCAATGTGGGTTGCCCGAGCGACCGCGTGCAGAGCGGGCAATTTGGTGCCTGTCTGATGGCGAGCCCGGATATTGTTGTGCGCTGCTACAAGGCGATGCGCGCAGTCGTCGCTATACCGGTCACGATCAAGACGCGCATCGGTATCGACGCGCACGACAGCTACGACTTTCTGCGGCGATTCGTTGATCCGCTGATTGATGCAGGCTGCCGAACTTTTATCGTGCACGCGCGCATTGCACTGCTTGATGGCTTGAGCCCCAAGCAGAATCGTAGCGTGCCGCCGCTTGACTACGAACGCGTCTATCGCCTGAAAAGCGACTACCCGGATTTACAGGTCGTGCTGAATGGTGGCGTGCGAACGCTGGCACAGGTCGATGAGGTGCTGCCTCATGTCGACGGCGTGATGATCGGTAGACAGGCCTACCAGCAGCCATACTTTCTTGCCGAGTTAGAGCAGCATCTGCATCCGGAGTGGCCGATGCCGGGGCGTCGCGCCGTGGTGGAGCAGATGCTCCCGTATATAAAGAGTGAACTCGCCGCGGGCGAGCGCCTGTCGCGCATTACGCGCCACATGTCGGGATTGTTTGCCGAACAGCCGGGTGCGCGAGCTTGGCGCCGCACGCTTGCAGAAAATGCGTATCGAGAAGGCGCGGGCATTGAAGTTGTTATCGCCGCCCTCGACACAATGTCGATGGCGGCCTAAGGATTCCGCCGTTACAATATCGGGTCCTGCAACAGCAACCGAGCGATAAATCCCCAGATGAGCGCGAAAACAGCGAACCAAGGAAAGCAGCCATCAATGGCTGACCTGGCCGACATACATGAACTTTATGAGGAGTCGGTACAGAACGTCGAGCACGAAGTTGCCTTCCTGAAGGCTACGTTTGCCGAACGGACGGGCCGCGTTGCGCATACTCTGCGCGAAGATTTTTGCGGCACGGCCAGCCTCGCCTGCGAATGGGTCAAACAGGGGGGCGATTATTCCGCCATCGGGGTCGATATCGACGCGGCCGTGCTGGACTGGGGCAGGCAGCATCGCGTCAGCCGCCTGGCCCCGGCGGACCAGGCCCGCGTCAGGCTGATTGAATCGGATGTGCAGACCGTCGAAACGCCGCCGGTGGACCTGCTCGTGGCGTTCAATTTCAGTTACTGGATATTCGATGAGCGGGCGCAAATGCTGAATTACCTGCGCCGTTGCTACCAGGCAATCAAGAGCGATGGCCTGTTGTTCCTGGACCTGTTTGGTGGTCCCGAATCCATGGAAGAAACCAAGGAAAAGACCAAGCACGACGGTTTCACCTATATCTGGCACCAGGCAAAATTTCACCCGGTAACCAATCACCTGCAGTGCTACATACATTTCAAGTTCAAGGACGGTTCCAGGATCAAGCGGGCATTCAGCTATTCCTGGCGGCTTTGGACGGCGCCTGAGATTCGTGACCTGCTGCTCGATGCCGGCTTCAGCAATGTGACAGTCTACTGGGAGGGCGAGGACGAACACGGCGACGGCAATGGCGAATTCACGCCAAATGCCAAAGGCGAGGCCGACTTGGCCTGGGTTGCCTATGTGGTCGCTGAAAAATAACCTTGTATTTTAAACAGTTACATACGCGGAATGGCTAAGGACCTGGAAGTTGCGATCTTGTTTGCTGACGTCGTTGGCAGTACCCAGCTATATGACAAGTTCGGTGACACCAAGGCCAGCGAAACCGTTGCCAAGTGCGTCGAAGTAATGAAGGACGCGACCCACCAGTTTAACGGCACGGTGATCAAGACCATTGGCGACGAGATCATGGCGACGTTTCCATCCGTGGACGAGGCCATGGCTGCTGCAATCCTGATGCAGGCGCGCATATCAGCTGAAAACAAGCAGGAAGGTCGAATCCCGGTATCCATTCGCATTGGTTGTCACTTCGGACCGGTCGTGCAGGAACAGAACGATATCTTCGGCGCGGCGGTGCACACCGCCAATCGCATGACTTCGCAAGCCAAGGCCAGGCAGATCGTCATCTCCGGCGATACGGTCAAGAAAATGACGGACAAGTACCGTGAGCAGACGCGACAGATTGATGTGGCGACGGTGCGCGGCAAACTTGATGAGGTAGCGCTGTACGAGTTGTTGTGGAATCCCGATGAGGCAACCAGCATGCTGCCGACCATCGAATGGGAGGGGCAGGAGCGTAAGGACGCCAAGGTTGAGCTCTCGTTTCGAGAGCAGAAAGTCGTGGTCAGCGACAAGTGCAAAAGTGTCACCCTCGGTCGTGCCGATGACAATGATCTCGTGATCAAAGGTAACCTGATTTCGCGAATCCACGCGAAGGTCGAGATGCGGCGCGGCAAGATCATGATCATTGATCAAAGTACCAATGGCACGTTTCTGCAGAACGTGCAGGGCGTCGAGAGCTTCGTGCGCCGCGACAGCATTGAATTGCAGGGGGAAGGTACCATCGGTCTTGGCAAGGCCGAAGAGCCTGGCGCATCGCTCGCTATCCACTACCGGACGCTGGCCTAGGAAAAGAAAAAGGGGTCAGAGCCCTTTCTTGAGAAAGGGCTCTGACCCCGTTTGCTCTATCCCAATTCCTTGGCGATGCGTTTTTGCTCGGCGCGAAGCTCATCGGGCAAGCGCTCGCCGTAACTCTCGAGGTACACGCCGATAGCGTCGATTTCAGCGCGCCACTCATCCTCGTCAATCGAAGTCAACGCCGACATGTCATCGTCGCTGACCGCCAGCCCGGTCATGTCGATGTCACCGCTCGCCGGCAGGTAACCGATGGCGGTTTCGACCGCCGCGACACGCTCCTCGCAGCGCTCGATGATCCAGCGCAGCACGCGCAGGTTATCGCCGAAACCGGGCCACAGGAATTTGCCATCCTGGCCCTGACGGAACCAGTTGACATGGAATATTTTCGGCAATCGAGGGGAACGGTCGGCAAACGACAACCAGTGTGCCCAGTAATCGGCGAAGTTATAGCCGCAGAAGGGCTTCATCGCCATCGGGTCACGACGCACCACGCCAACCTTGCCGACATTGGCTGCGGTTGTCTCTGACGCGACCCCGGCACCGACCAGCACACCGTGCCGCCAGTTCTTCGCCTGGTACACCAGCGGTGCTACGGACTTGCGGCGGCCGCCAAAAACGATGGCGGAAATTGGCACGCCTTGCGGCGCTTCGGCGAGCCTGGAATAGGCCGGATTGTTCTGCGCGGCAACCGTGAAACGCGAATTCGCGTGCGCTGCCTTGCCGTTCGCCGGATCGTACGGCCGCCCCTGCCAGTCAATTGCCGGTGCGCCCTCGTTCTTCCCTTCCCACCACGGCTCGTTATTCGCGGTACGCGCCACGTTGGTAAAAATGGTGTCATGCCGGATCATGGCGTAGGCGTTCCTGTTGGTCTCTTCGTTGGTACCCGGTACCACGCCAAAGTAACCGGACTCCGGATTGATGGCGCGCAAGGTGCCCCCGTCATCGAGATGTAGCCAGGCGATGTCGTCGCCAAGCGTCCAGACTTTCCAGCCGGGCTGCGACTCGGGCGGGATCAGCATGGCAAGATTGGTCTTGCCACAGGCCGACGGGAAAGCACACGCAATGTAGTGTGTTTCCCCATGCGGATTTTCAATGCCAACGATCAGCATGTGCTCGGCGAGCCAGCCTTCCTTCCTGGCCTGGTAGCTGGCGATGCGCAGTGCATGGCATTTCTTGCCCAGCAGGGCATTGCCGCCGTAGCCCGAGCCGATGCTTTTGATGGACAGCTCTTCAGGGTAGTGCATGATGAAACGCCGTTCCGGATCCAGGTCGCCGGTAGAATGCAGGCCTTTCACGAAGCTGCCGTCGCGTTCGATGCGTGCCAGCGCTGCCGAGCCCATGCGTGTCATGAGCTTCATATTCACTGCTACATACGCGCTGTCGGTGATTTCCACGCCGCAGCGGGAATACGGCGAGTCGATCGGCCCCATGCAATACGGGATAACATACAGGGTGCGCCCGCGCATCGCGCCCGCAAACAGCGCATCCATTTTCGCGTGGCCATCGGCCGGGCTCATCCAGTGATTGTTGGGTCCGGCATCGATCTGCCGCTCGGTACAGACGTAGGTCAGGTGCTCGACGCGCGCAACGTCACTCGGATCGGACAGATGCAGGTAGCAATTTGGATAGCTGTCCTGGTTCAGCGCCGCCAATGTGCCATCGTCCGTCATTTGACGGATCAGGTCTGCAAATTCTTCGTCGTCTCCCGTACACCAGTGTATGGCTTCAGGCTGAGTAAGCCGTGCGACCTCATCAACCCACTTTCGCAGGGGTGAGTGGTTAGCTGTCATTTAACTTATGCTCGACTGGACGCAGCCTCGCGGCGGTGCCCGATTGAGAAGGTGCGTAATTATACGCGCCGTGACCTTGCTGGATGCAAGCCGCAAAATTTCGAAGCAGCACAATCGCGATATGCCGCAAACCAGCGCTTTTGAATTGACATATTCGTGCTGCTACGACGGCAAAAAAAGTGCTGCAGGCCTCGCCGGCAAAGGCCTGGCAACTGTGAGCGACTTCACGAGCAATCTGTGAGGCCGTTCACAAACCGGCGACAAATAGGGGTTTCTCCGTGCGTTGCTTCATCAATTCGCCGACAGTTCCAAGGGCCGCGCATTGAAGCGTCGGCGCTCCTGCGAGAGGAACAAATCTTGAAGACAGTAAACCAGCGACTCGCTGCAATGTCCGCACAGCTGCAAGCAACATTATGCGCTTGCGTGTTTATCATCTTGTGCACGACAGCCGGCGCCGTAGGTACACCGGTTGGCACGGTGATTCAGAACACAGCGACTGTTACATTTGATCTTGCCGGCACTCCGGTCACGCTGCAGTCGAACGTCGCCACGATTACCGTGGTCGAGCGCATCGACGTCATCGTGACGCGGCAAAGTCCGCAAATCCTGGTCGCGCCGGGTGATACCGGTCGCGCGATCCTGTTTACCGTGAGCAATACGGGCAATGGCAGTGAGGCTTTTGCACTGGCAATTGACAGCCTGATTGGCGGCGACGATTTCGATCCGGTCCCGGCTGTGCCGGCAATCTATTTCGACACCGACGCTAGCGGCGATTTCAATATTGGCGACGTGGCCTACAACCCGGGCGTAAATGATCCGGTGCTGGCGGCCGATGCATCCCAGAATTTCTTCATCGTCAATGACATTCCGGCGCTGGTCGTGAATAGCCAGATTGGCTTCAGCCAACTTACGGCGACTGCGCTGACCGGTTCGGGTGCACCCGGCACCGAATATCCTGGCCAGGGTGACGGCGGCGTTGATGCCGTCATAGGTACGACCGGCGGCGAGGACGCTGATATCGGAGAGTACCTGGTCTCGGATGTGGTCCTGAACGTCGTGAAATCGCAGCTCGTCAGTGACCCGTTTGGCGGTACACAGCCGGTTCCCGGCGCAACGATTACCTACACGGTTACGGTCGAGGTCACGTCGAGCGGCACAGCTACCGCGAGTGTCTTCAGTGACCTGATCCCGACCTACACAAGCTTCGTGCCGGCCAGCATCGCGCTGAACGCGTTGGCGCTGACAGATGCCATCGACGCTGATGCAGGTGAGTACGACACGGCAGGTGCGCCACGCGTGGTGGTGCGCCTGGGCGACCTGACACAGGCGGACGGCGTCCAGACCGTCGTCTTCCAGGTGACCATTGATTAGGGTAATTCCTGATGTAACGAGCGATGAAAAGGGGAACGCAATGAAATACCTGATGAGCGCAACTTTAACCCTGCTACTGCTGAGTCTGCCTGTGGCAGCCCAGGAGCAGGGATCTTTGAACGTCATGACGACGGTGCAGAAAGAAGAAGTTTTCGTCAATGACGCGGGCGAGAGCGAAACACGACTGGTACCGGCCAACACCGTGGTGCCGGGCGAAGCCGTTATCTACACGATCACATTTCAGAATGTGGGCGACGAACCGGCCGGCAATGTCGTCATCACCAACCCGATTGCAGAGACACTGAGCTATGTAGACGGTTCTGCATTCGGCCCGGGCATGCAATTGCAGTTTTCGGTTGATGGCGGGCAAAACTTTGCTGCCGCAAACGCCTTGACTGTCGAGGAAGACGGGACCGCGCGACCGGCCGGTCCTGCTGACTTCACTCACATTCGCTGGGTGATGCAAAACGAACTGGCAGTGAACGCAATGGCAACAGCGCGTTTCACCGCTGTATTGAAATAGTTTTAACCACAAAGGGAGTACCGTGATGAAAGTAGCAATACACAGTCTCAGTCGGAGCTTGCGGCTGGGCATAACCGCCGGTGCCCTGTTGCTTGCGCAACAGGCGCTGGCATTGGGTACGGACGCGGGTGTGACGGTGTCGAACCAGGCAACTGTTGCCTACACCGTTGGTACCGCCGCACAGACGCCGATCGAGTCCAGCCCGACAGGCAACGCGACGCCGGGAGCAGGCGCTCCGACCACGTTCCTGGTTGACCGGCGTGTCGACTTCACGCTGGTCGAGACCAGCGGTGGTCCGACCACACCGGTCGCGCCGGGTGATGCCGATGTCATCGCCTCGTTCACGCTGACCAATAACGGCAATGCGATCATGGACTTTGATCTTGCGGTAGCCGACTTCGCAGGCGCTGTCTTTGGCAATGCAGACACGACCGATCTCGGCAACTACCGGATTCGTGTCGCTAACGGCGATGGCGCTGGTGGCGTACCCGACCTGGGAACCGACCTGGATTTCGTCGACGAGCTGGCGGAGGACGCGGTGGTTGAGATTTACGTGTTCGCCGACGCGCCACTGACAGTAAGTAACGGTGACTACGCTAACATCCAGCTCACCGCAACGGCAGCCGACGATGCCGACGCAGTCGCGACGCCCGGTACACTCGACGCCGTGCTGGCAGAAAGCCCCGGAGTCGACGATCCGGCAGTTATCGAAAGCGTGTTTGCCGATACTGACAACAACGGATTCGAGCAGGCAGAAGACAGCTACGAAATTATTTCTGCCGCCCTCGAAATCACCAAAGTTGCAACCGTGTTTTCCGATCCATTCGGCTCCGGCAAAGCGCTGCCCGGTGCTGTTGTCGAATACATTGTTACCATCGACAACACCACCGGCGCGGCTGATGCAACCGGCATAACGCTGACCGATCTCATCCAGATCGCGGACGTTGTGCTGCAAAACGGTGTGTATAACGCCGGCGCATCGAACATCTCGTTTAACGCTGGCGCTTCGTTCTGCAATGCCGACGATGCGGTCGATACGGACGCTGACGGTTGTTCCTATGACATCGGCACTGGCGCGCTAAGCATTACGGTTCCCGATGTCACAGCAGGGACGTCAACTACTGTCCGATTCCAGGTATTGATCCCGAATACCTAAGTCGACAGCGATGACTGATCACGGTGCTTAACGGACCTCAGAAGTCCAACGGGCGACGGGCCACCCGCAAGGGTGGCCCTCGCTACGTTCTGGCGCGGCGATTTGTCGCGTGTCTCGGGGCCTTGCTGGTCACCGGGATTGCGTTCGCCAGTCCACCGGGGGCAGTCATTTCAAACCAGGCAGAGCTCGCTTATCAGCCGACGCCCGGGGTGAGCGTCACGGTCACCAGCAATGCGGTAACTGTCACCACGGCGGTCGTGCGAGCACCGTCGAGTGTGGAATTCACGCGAGTGCTCGGCGCGGGCACCGGCAGCTACCAGGAAACGGTTGGGCCCGCGGCCTGCGAGCAGGGTGGGAGTTTCGTCTTGCTGGCCGATCCGGTGCTTATCGGTGGTGTTCTGATCGACCCGACGCAGCTGCACGAGGTCAGTGCCGCGGCCGCCTACACGTTGGCTGAGTCGGCCTTCATGCGCCTGGCGGATGCAGACCAGAACCTGGACTTCCAGTTAATTGACTACGCCGTGGTCACCGTCAGCAATACGACCAGCGGCGATACCGAAACCATTCGCCTCAGCGAAACCGGTCCCAACACCGGAGTATTCGCAGGATTTGTACCCCTGGCTGGCGGTACTGCAAGCAGCGGCGACTGCGCGCTGCAGGGCCAGTCCGGTTCGTCGATCGTGGTGCAATACGTCGACCCGGCCGATGGCGGGGATACTGCCAGCGATACGGCCTTGCTCGATCCGGTGCAGCGAGTTTTCGAATCCGTGTCAGGCACTGCAATCAGCAATGCCAGCATTGAACTGGTCTATGCCAGCAGCGGATTGCCCGCGATTGTCTACGGCAATGATGGCGTAAGCCAGTTTCCGTCAGTTATCAGCAGCGGTGGCACCGTGATGGACAGTGCAGGAACGTCGTACACGTTTGGTCCGGGTGAGTACCGCTTTCCGGTTGTTCCCGATGGCGACTATCGACTACTGGTGACGCCGCCGCCCGAATACACCGCACCATCCCTTGTATCGATCAGCGACCTGCAAAATCTGCCCGGGGCGCCTTACGCGCTGCAGCCGGGATCTTTTGGCAACGCCTTCAGCAAGTCAGGCGGCATTACATTTTCGCTCGACATTCCCGTCGATCCGCGCGAATCCGCGTTGTTCCTGCAGAAGGCAACGACGACCACCGTCGCAGCGCCAGGTGATTTCGTGCGCTACGAGTTACAGCTTGAAAACAGTTCCACGGCCGGAACGTTCAGCGACGTGCAGATCGTCGACCAACTGCCACCGGGCGTGCGATATGTTGCGGATTCAACCCGCATTGATGCACAGGCTGCACCCGACCCGGTACTGGGTGCGGATCTGCGCACGCTCGAATTCCGCATCGCGACTCTGGCTGTCGGGCAGCGTGTAACGATCACCTACGTGGTCGAAATTATCGGTGGCGAGCGCAACCAGGACCTGGTTAATCGTGCCACCGCCACGACCAGCGCCGGGCTGGTCTCCAACGAGGCGAGCGCCACAATTCGCCTCACCGAGGACCTGTTCCGGAGCACTGGCACGATCATCGGCCGTGTACTGGAAGCGGGCTGCAGCCAGCAAACATTTTCCGAAGAACAGGGCGTAGCCAATATACGCGTTTACCTCGAGGATGGACGCTATGCCGTCAGCGATGCGGGAGGCCGCTTCCATTTCGAAGGCTTGGAGCCTGGAACCCACGTTGCACAACTCGATACCTTCACGGTACCCGAATACTTTGATGTCATCGGCTGTGACGATGCGCCGGCCTTCGCCGGCCGCGCCGATTCCCAGTTCGTCAAGCTTGCTCCGGGCAGCCTGCTGCGCGCCGATTTCTACCTGCGACGCAAACCACGGCCCGAAGGGCGCATTGACCTCGAATTGCAGAGTTCCGGGACCGACAGTGCGGAACAGGTCGCCTACGAATTGACGCTGCGCGGCAAAGGCAACGTGGCGGTCGACAATATCAGGCTGATGTTCCTGCTGCCGGACGGAGTGCACTACCTGCCGGGCACGATGCGTATCGGCGATGCGCATGCCGGCGATCCGGTGATTCAGGACAGCATGCTGTCGATGCCGATTGCAGATCAGTTCGGCGACTGGCTGAGCACCGTCCGGTTTGTCGCCGCGATCGATGCTGATGTCACCGGCGAACATTCGACCAAAGCGCTGGCAAGATTCGATTCGCCGATTGCGGCAGATCAGCAGACGCCGGTCGCTGAAACAAAGATGGTTCGGGATGCCGCGGTGAGCAAGAATGAAGGCTACGTTCTGGACCTGAAGTTCGACGTTCTGTCGGCGAGCCTCTCCGCCGAGGACGAACTCAAGCTTGACCTGCTGATCGAGGACTGGCAGGGCGTCAGTGACATTCGTATTGTCGCCACCGGGCATAGCGACAGCGCCAGGATCAGTGCACGAAACCAGCACCTGTTCGAAAACAATTACGTATTGTCAGAGGCGCGTGCCATGGCCGCGGCATTCTATGTCGCAGATGCGTTGCAGGTGCCCAGGGAAAATATCCAGGTGACCGGTCGTGGTGCTGACGAGCCGGTAGTCAGTAACGACACCGCCGCCGGTCGCCAGGCTAACCGGCGCGTGGAAATGGTGCTGTCGGGTTCGCGCCGCAGCAAACCGTCGTTCCTGCAGGTGACCCAGGAATCCAGCGGTACCATGGTGACGCCGACGCTGGGGGCGATTCCTGGTGAGGAGACAGAGCGTAATCGCGCCAGGTCCGATGACGAACTGGATGCCGGAATGCCGGCGTCGCAAGTTGAGCCGGGTATCGAAACATTGCAGCCGGGCGTCGCATTGCTGCTGCCGCAGAGAGGTTTCCAGCCGGCTTTGCCGGTGACCAAGGTATCGGTGCAGCATGAGCCGACCCAGAGCATCAAGATCTATCTCAATGACAGCCCGGTGAGCGAGCTGAACTTTGATACTACGGCAGTGAATGCTGCGAAAACCGTCGCCGTTTCCCGTTGGAAGGGTGTTGATCTCAAGGACGGCGACAACCAGATCCGTGTCATTGTTTCCAATGCCGATGGCAGCCGCGCTGCTGCCTTTACACGCAGTGTGTACTATTCCGGAGCACCGATCCGCGGTGAGTTTGTCGCCGGCCGGTCGAGCCTGGTCGCCGATGGCAAAACGCAGCCTGTTGTTGCTGTGCGCATGTTTGATCGCGCCGGCAAACCATCGCGTACCGGCACCATCGGTACTTATCGCGTCGATGCCCCGTATCGGTCGGCATGGGACGTGGACAACGAACGCAAGAACAAGCTGGTCAGCATTGGTCCGCGCGAACCGAGTTATCGTGTCGGTGCTGACGGCATCGTGCTGATTGAACTCGAGCCAAGCACGCAGTCGGGCGAGGTAGTACTCAACTTCAAATTTGACCATGAACGCGAACAGCAGCTACGCGTGTGGCTGAAGCCCGCCGATCGCGAGTGGATCCTGGTCGGTTTCGCGGAAGGCACGGCGGCCTACGACACCTTGTCGGACAACCTGTCAGCTGCCTTGGCCGCAGGTCATGAGGAAGGTTACGTCGACGAGGGGCGGGTAGCATTCTTTGCCAAGGGCAGCATCAAGGGCAAATACCTGATGACTATTGCCTACGATTCAGACCGCGAACGCAGCGAGACGCGCAACAGTTTTGACACGGTGGTCGATCCGAACGCCAATTACCCGTTGTATGCGGACACCAGCGAACAGCGCTTCGAGGCGCCAAGCCAACGAAAGCTCTACGTCAAGCTCGAGCGCAGCCAGTTCTATGCATTGTTCGGTGATTACGATACCGGCTTGTCGGTTACCGATCTGGCGCGCTACGAGCGGCGCTTCAATGGTTTCAAGAGTGAATACCGTGGTGACAACATCGGCTATACCGCGTTTGCTGCAGAAAGTAACCAGGGTTTTCATCGGGACGAGATTCGCGGCGATGGAACCTCAGGCCTGTACCGCCTGAGTGTTGCGCCGATCATCGCCAACAGCGACAAGGTACGCCTCGAAGTACGCGACCGTTTTGACTCTGGCCAGGTGATCAGTACTACCAATCTGCATCGCTTCCTGGACTACAACCTTGATGCGCAGAACGGCAGCCTGTACTTCAAACGACCGGTGCCAAGCCGTGACCAGGATTTCAATCCGGTCTATATAATCGTCGAGTACGAGTCGGCATCCGACGCGGATCAAGACATTGTGGCCGGCGGTCGAGTATCGATCGGCAATGCCGTACGAACACTGGAAGCAGGTGTGACCTACGTCAGTGACGACACTGCTGGTGCCGAGGCGGACCTGAGCGGCGTCGATCTGCGCTGGCAGGTTAATCCGCAGGCGGAATTCAAAGCCGAACTGGCAAGTACCAGCTCGATCGTCGCGGGTGTGCCGCAAGACGGCACGGCGAAATCGCTCGAACTCGAGTACAACGGCGAGAAAGCGGACGTGCGCGCCTTTGTCCGCGAAGTCGAAAACGGTTTTGGACTCGGCTATCAATCGGCCGCTGACCGTGGATTCCGCCGGCTCGGCGTCGAGGCGCGCGGCAAATTCAGCGAGCAATGGGCAGTCGAGGGCGAGGCGGGCTGGCAACAGAATCTGGAAACTGAAGACATTCGCGTACTTGCTATCGGGCGCGTGCGCTACGAACGCGACTCATTTAGTACCACGCTGGGCCTTACGCATGCTGAAGACGAGTTTGAAGACGGCGAGACGCGATTGAGCGACATTGCCGAACTTGGCGTGGCGCAGCGCATGTTCGACGATCGATTGACGCTTCGTGCCAGCGGCAGCTCGGCGATTTCCGGGGATGCCGAAAATACTGATTATCCAACGAGTTTCGTGCTGGGTGCGGATTACAAGCTGCTAAAGGATGTATCGCTGGTAGGCGAGTACGAAGATGCCAGTGGTGTTGGTCTGGACGCGACCATGACGCGAATTGGCATTCAGGCGACGCCGTGGAACCGCACGCAAGTGAATACGTTTGTTACCAACGAGGTGACCGAATTCGGGCCGCGCCTGTTTTCCAATGTCGGCCTGGTGCAGGGATTCCAGCTCAACGAACGCTGGTCGCTGGACTTTGGCGTTGACCAGAGCAATACCTTGCGAGATGCCGATGCCCGCCAGTTCGACCCGGATCGCGAGCTGGCCACGGGATCGAACCAGGAGGACTTCCTGGCAGCTTATGTCGGTGCCATGTACAGCGCCGGGATGTGGAGCGCGAATTCGCGCTTCGAGCACCGCAATTCCGATCGAGAAGAGCGCAATACCTTGCTGGCAGGATGGTATCGCGAGCCGGTCGCCGGTCATGGCATGTCAGCGGGCATGACCCTGCTGCAAAACGATACCATTGGCGGTGACGATATGACCTCAGTGGCGTTAAAGGGAGGCTGGGCCTATCGCAAGTCGGACAAGCGCTGGTCCTTCCTGAATCGCACCGACCTGATCTTCACTGATGCAACCCAGGGCGGCCAACAGTTGTTGTCCTGGCGCCTGATAAATAATTTCAATGCCAATCGGCGCCTCGGCGCCGCGGCCCAACTGTCGTTGCAATATGCATTCAAGTTTGTGCGCAGTGAATTCGACGGCGATGGCTACTCGGGGTTTACCGACCTGATCGGGGTCGATTGGCGCCGCAGCCTCAGCCAACGCTGGGATTTCGGCGTCAATTCCAGTATTTACCATGCCTACCAGTCGGGCGTTTTCGACTATGGTGCCGGCATGGATGTCGGCTTCCGCTTGCTGGACAATATGTGGCTTAGTGCGGGATACAATGTCAGCGGTTTTTACGATGCCGATTTTACCCAGGCACGTTACACGGCACAGGGACCGTTCCTGCGATTCTCAGTCAAGGCCGACCAGCACTTTCTGCAGAAAGTAACCGCCAGATAGCCCTGCGATTTCTGGTTTAAACGTGTACTCTCGGCGGCGTGATCTCGCTCGCTGATTTTTTTTCCATCGATAGTCCGTTGCAACAATTGCTGCCGGGGTTCCAGCTGCGCGCCGGGCAGGCCTGGATGGCCGAAGCAGTCGCCGATACCATTGCCAGCGGCAGCAAACTGGTGGTCGAAGCCGGCACCGGTACCGGCAAGACTTTCGCTTACCTGCTGCCGGCCTTGCAGAGCGGCAAGAAAACCATCATCTCGACCGGCACCAAGGCCTTGCAGGACCAGTTGTATCATCGCGATTTGCCGCTGGTCGGCAAGGCGATCGGGCGGCCCGTCAGCACGGCGCTGCTCAAAGGCCGTGCCAACTACCTGTGCCTGCATCGACTCGACCAGCTTGCGGAGGTTGGCAGCACGCTGCGCGACGATCTGCGCGAGATTCGCGAATGGCGTTATCGAACCCGCAGCGGTGATCGCGCTGAACTCAGCGAGGTTGCAGAGGACTCCGGCGTCTGGCCGCTGGTGACTTCGACGGTTGACAACTGCCTTGGCCAGAAATGCCCGGAGTACGCCAATTGCCATGTTGTGAAAGCACGTCGCGCTGCCCAGGAGGCCGATCTGGTCATCGTCAATCATCACCTCTTGCTTGCCGATCTCGCCATGAAGGAACACGGTTTCGTCGAGTTTCTGCCAGGTGCAGAGGCATTCATCCTCGATGAGGCACACCAGATTCCGGATCTTGCGGTGCAGTTTTTTGGTGTCAGCCTGGGCAGCCGCGAGCTGGAACGCATAGTCGAGGAAATTCGTGCTGCGACGCTGCCGTTCCAGCAGACCGAGCTGCAGCGCCGCATTGACAAGTTGCAGCTAAGTATCCAGTCGCTGCGCGCGCACGCACCGCGCCAGGAGGGCAAGCACCAGCTGGCCGAAGTGCTGCCGGACATTCGCGACGACTTGCAGGCACTGCAATTGGCACTGGGCGACATGCAACGGGCGCTTGCAGAGTTCGCGGATTCTGGTGTCGATTTGCAGCAATTGCATGTACAGGTCATGACAGCGCTCGAGCGCCTGGCATTGCTGGTAAATGATGAAACGTGGGATGGACTGCGCTGGCTGGAAGTCAATCCGCGCTCATTGCGGCTGCACCTGACGCCCCTCGATGTCTCGGCGACACTGCACGGCATGTTCAACAATCCGGGCCAGGCCTGGATATTCACTTCGGCAACGCTGGCCGTCGCCGATGATTTTTCGCACTTCCTCGCGCGCGCGGGTCTTGTCGGGGTCACCGCGCTGTCATTCCCGAGTCCATATGAGGTACACGAGAATGGGTTGGTGTATCTGCCGCACCATCTTCCGGAACCGTCAAACGCATTGCATACCGCCGCCATGCTTGAGTCGGTGGTTCCGTTACTGGACCTGACCAGTGGCGGCGTGTTCTGCCTGTTTACCAGCCACCGTGCCTTGAACAATGCCCGGCAGTGGTTCAAGACTCACAAAAAGGTCCTGGCTGGCCGCAAGCTGCTGGTGCAGGGCAGTGTGCCGCGCGATGATCTGTTGCGACGTTTCCGTGACGCAGGAAATGCGGTACTGCTTGGCACCGGCAGCTTTTGGGAAGGGGTCGATGTGCGCGGCCAGGCGCTGACGATTGTGGCGATCGATAAGTTGCCGTTTGCATCGCCCGCGGATCCGTTGCTGCTGGCGCGGCTTGAATACATCCGGCGGCAGGGCGGTAACGGATTCACCGAACACCAACTGCCACAGGCGGTGCTGGCGATGAAGCAGGGCGCAGGCCGATTGCTGCGTGACCAGGATGATTATGGCGTCATTGTGCTATGCGACCCGCGCATCATGAGCAAGAGCTATGGCGGGATGTTTCTCAACAGCCTGCAGCCGATGCCATGCACCTCGTCGCTGGACGATGTTGCACGATTCTTCGCGCGGCACGAGAACCGGCGGGCCAGCGCATGAAAATACTGGCGCTGGATACGTCATCGATTGCATGCAGCGTTGCGCTGCAGATCGGCGACCGCAAGGCTGCGCGACATACTGAGCACGAGCGCGAACACACGCGATTGCTGCTGCCGATGATTCGTGCGGTACTCGATGAATTGGCTGTTGAGCTCAAGGATCTTGATGCAATTGCGCTGGGTAATGGCCCGGGCTCGTTTATTGGCATGCGCATCGGCGCATCCGTAGCACAGGGCCTGGCGCATGCTGCGAACCTCCCGATTGTGCCGGTTTCATCATTGGCCGCCGTCGCGAGCGAGGTATTTGCCGAACAGCATGCTGCTGAAGTCGTCGTGACCCAGGACGCACACATGAATGAGGTGTATCTCGGTTATTTTTCGCGGGATGCGGCCGGCCTGCCGCTGGCACTGATAACAGAGCGACTGCACCGGCACGAGGCAATTGCAGAGCTTGCCGCGGCGCGCAGCGGCGCGCGCCTCGCGGCCGGCGCTGGCTGGGCCTGCTATCCGGCACTGCTGGCGGCAAACCGCCAGTATTTCGATGGCACCAGCAAGGTGTTGTACCCGAGTGCCACCGCGGTGTTGCGCATCGCTGTGCAGGCCCTGGCTAACGGTGCTGGCATTGCACCGACTGAGGTGGTTCCTGCCTATTTGCGGCATGTTGTGGCGGCAGTGCCGGCGGGGAGTTCGTAACAGATCTGTAATATAGTGCTGCTGTAATGTTCGGGCCGCGCGCCATGGCGCGCTTTCAAGAACCGAAGATGACTGCGACCAAGATACTGATTGTTGAAGACGAAGCGCCGATTCGAGAGATGATTGCCTTTCACCTCGGGCGAGCCGGTTTTGTCGCAATCGAGGCTGCAAATTGTCGGGATGCGCGTGAACTGCTGGCGAATGAGCGACCTGACCTGGCGCTGGTGGACTGGATGCTGCCGGACATGAGCGGCCTGGAGCTTACCCGGATGCTGAAACGGGATCGGGCGAATGATGACCTGGCGATCATCATGCTGACAGCGCGTGCCGACGAGTACGACAAGGTCGCTGGCCTGGAGGGTGGTGCCGACGATTACATCACCAAGCCATTCTCGCCGCGTGAGCTGGTTGCAAGAATCCAGGCGGTGCTGCGACGAGCCGGCCATATTGACGACGAGCCGCTGGTCGCGGGTGATTTGCACCTCGATGCCGCCGGACATCGGGTGAGTGTCAATGGCAAGGAAATTCGGCTCGGACCCACAGAGTATCGGTTGCTGCATTTTCTTATGACCCACCCGGACCGGGTTTTCAGCCGGGCGCAGTTGCTGGACCGCGTCTGGGGCGCCAACGTCTATATAGAAGAGCGTACCGTCGATGTGCACGTGCGCCGTCTGCGCAAGGCACTCGCGGCCGGGGCGGGCGCGCAATACATTCAGACCGTGCGCGGCGCCGGCTATCGATTTTCGGCCAAAGACAAGAGCTGACCGCGTGTGAGTGAGTCGGGGCGAAAAGTAGTCATTGGCATCGGCCTGCTGTTGGCCACTGGTGCGCTGATCGGTTGGAGCTATGGCCACGTTGAGCGCGGCCTGTTGATTGCGGCACTGCTGATATTGGTCTGGATGCTACGCAGTCTTATTATCTTCGAACGCTCGATTCATAGCGGCGAGTTCAACGCCTTCCAGTATGGCGATGGCATCTGGCAGCAAATGGCGTCGCGATTTCGTTACGAGCGTGACCGCGGTGACCGGTACAAAAGCCAGCGATTGCAATTGCTGAAGGAAATCCGCAGATCGACGCGCGCCATGCCGGATGGCGCTATTATTCTCGATGAACAGCTGGAGATCATTACCTGTAACCGGGCAGCAAAAACCCTGGTCGGGCTGAAACCGAAGAAAGACCGTGGCCAACGGGTCGACAACATCATTCGCGATCCTGCGTTAACCGAGCTGCTGCGGGCCGACGACCCGACCATGACGGTCGATATCGAATCGCCGATGCAGGACAGCGCCTGGCTGAATTGTCGCCTGGTGCCCTACGGGGCGGGCCAGAAATTATTGATCATTCGGGATGTTACTGAGCGCATTCGGCTGAACAAGATGCGGCGGGATTTCGTCGCCAATGCCTCGCACGAATTGCGCTCGCCGTTGACGGTTATTTGCGGATACCTCGACAGTTTGGCCGGTGATGCTGCCGTGCCGGAGGACCTGCGGCAGCCGATCCTGCAGATGCAGGCGCAGGCGCAACGCATGTCCATCATAGTTGCAGACCTGATGCAATTGTCGCGGGTCGAGAGCAGCGGCCGTGCCGGCGACGAGGAACATGTCGACGTCACAGCTGTCCTGACGGCGGCTGCGCGTGCCTATGCGGGCCTGGAGTCGTCGCCGGACATCCAGGTTGAGGGCGACGCGTCGATCCGGATTCTCGGCATCACTCGTGAAATCGAGTCCGTCGTGGCGAACCTGATTTCAAACGCGGTCCGGCATACACCTAAATCCGGGCACCTTAAGCTGTGCTGGCGCAAGGCAGAAAATGGTGCCGAACTTATCGTCAGCGACGATGGCGAGGGTATCGCCGAGGAACATATACCGCGATTGACCGAAAGGTTTTTTCGCGTCGATCGCGGCCGCAGCCGCGAGGGTGGCGGCATCGGACTGGGCCTGGCCATCGTCAAGCACATCCTGCAGCGGCACGATGCGCGGCTCGAGATCAGCAGTACGCCGGGCCAGGGCAGCGAGTTTCGTTGCTGTTTTCCCGCGGCGCGCATTTCCGCGGCAACGTAGTTTTGTCACAAAAATGCAATATTTCGGTCACCATTTCGAAATACAAAGCCCGTAGCTTGTCGTCACAATTTCGAAACAGGGACATGACTTGCAATGAAACTGATACATGGCACGTGCGTTGCGTTAATTTCGTTGATGCTGCTGGCGCCCGCATCGAACGCGGCGGAAGAGAACTGGGCGGATCGAATCACTTTCAGTGGCGACTTGCGGCTGCGTTATGAAGTCATCGAACTGGAACTGGCTGAAAAGCGCGATCGGGCCCGGTACCGCGCACGCCTGGCAATGGCCATGCAGGCCAGCGACTCGGTGAGCCTGGTTATGCAGCTTGCATCCGGTGCCGAGGATCCGGTGTCCAGGAACGTCACCTTTGACGGCGGTTTTTCCGGCGACGACATTGGCTTCGACCTGGTTTATGCGGACTGGACCGCGGCCGAAGGCCTGCACGTATTGGCAGGCAAGATGAAGAACCCCCTGTACCGGGCTGGCGGCAATTCGATGACCTGGGACAGTGACCTGAACCCGGAGGGCCTGGCGCTGACCTACAGCAAGGGACTGTTTTTCGGTACCGCCGGCCGATTCTGGGTCGAGGAGCGTGCCAGCGACGACGACTCAACACTGACAGCCGTGCAGCTGGGTGGCAAATTCGATGTCACGGAGAACGCCGTAATCACCGCTGGCGTTGGCTATTTCGCCTTCAGTAATACGGTCGGTAACACTCCGTTCTACAACGGCTTGCCAAAAGGTAACTCGGTTGACACACAACTCCTGTATCTCTACGAATACAAGGACACCGAAGTATTTCTGCAATTCGATACCAAGGTCGGTGACATGCCGCTGCAACTTTTCGCGCATACCACGCGCAATGGCGAGGTTGACGAGCAGGACAACGGCCTGGCATACGGCGCCAGGCTGGGGTCAGCCAAAGACCCGGGCCAGTGGGAAGTTGCACTGGCCTACCACGACATCGAAGCGGATTCGCTGCTTGGTACTTTCAACGATTCGGACTTCGGTGGCGGTGGCACGGGCGCAAATGGGCTTATTTTCAAGACCAGGTATGTCGTGGCGAAAAATATCGCGCTGGCCGGCAGCTACTTCAGCAACACGGTCAACGCCAATTCCTCGAGCATTTCAAGCCTGCCCGAACTGGACTATGATCGGTTGCAACTCGACGTCGAATTCAGGTTTAACTAAGCAGGTCTACCCAAGCATGCAAGCATCTGACCTAACTCAGCACATCTCGCGGCGCTTTAACGAGGATCTGGAAGAGCTGCGTAACAAGGTAATGGCGATGGGCGGTCTCGTTGAGTCGCAACTGTCGAAAGCAATAGCCGCCGTTGTCAGCGGCGACAGCGAGCTCGGGCTGGAAGTCGCCAACGACGACTACAAGGTGAATGCTCTTGAGGTCAGTATTGATGAAGGTTGCAGCCGCATCCTTGCAACGCGCGCCCCGGCGGCGGGTGACCTGCGGCTGATTGTTGCGATCATCAAGACTATTACCGATCTTGAACGCATTGGTGACGAGGCCGAAAAAATCGGCTTCCTTGCCTCGCGACTTGCGGCCATGGACCGGCCACCGGATTCGTACCGCGAACTGAAGACGCTGGGCATGCATGTGCTGCAAATGCTGCGCGATTCGATGAATGCATTTGCACGACTGGATGATGCGGCGTCGATCAAAATCGTGCACGAGGACGAACGAGTCGACGATGAATACGAGGCAATCCAGCGCCAGTGCATTACGTTCATGATGGAGGACCCACGAACAATCAAGCGTGTTATGAACGTGACCTGGGCGGCACGCTCGCTGGAACGGATCGGCGATCACACCAAGAACATTTGCGAGTATGTAATTTACATGGTGCAGGGCCGCGACGTCCGGCATACTGACCTGTCTGAGTCTGCACCGGAAAAATGAAACGACCGTGGTCCTGCCGGCAAAACGCGTACTGAATTTCGCAGCCTTCCTGGCCTGCGCCGGCATGATGGCTTTCGCGCTGTTTGCGCAGCATGTGCTGCTTCTGGAACCGTGTCCGCTTTGCGTACTGCAACGAGTGGCTGTGATTGGCAGCGGCATTGCGTTCCTGGTCCTGGCGCTGTGCAACAGGAATTCTGGCTGGGTACAGCGAATTTTTCTTGCGTTGCTCGGACTGTTTTCTCTGGGTGGCCTGGTCGTGGCCGGCCGGCACGTCTGGCTGCAGCATTTACCGCCCGACAAGGTGCCATCCTGCGGGCCCGGTCTCGGCTACATGCTGGACAATTTCCCATTCGCGGACGCGCTGAAGATGGTGTTCACGGGGTCGGGAGAGTGCGCCAAGATCGACTGGTCGCTGCTTGGAATTTCGATGCCCGGCTGGGTATTCATTGCGTTGCTTACGCTGCTGGTTTTCGGCCTGTGGAATAATCTGGCACGTTCCTAGCTTGCGCTTTGCTGCAACGGATCAGTCGGCGTTCGGCCGCAATAGCAGCAGCTCCATGATACGACGGTACATGGACGTCAGCGTGATGACATCGCCGATCGCAACATGTTCATCGATCTTGTGGATTGTTGCGTTGACCGGGCCAAGCTCGACGACGTCGGTTCCGGCCGGTGCGATAAAGCGGCCATCCGACGTGCCACCGCCCGTGGACAGGAGCGGTGCCTTGCCGGTGTGTTCCTGAATTGCGGTCTTCACTGCCTCGATGAGATCGCCGGCCGCGGTGAGGAACGGTTCACCGGACAGGTGCCACTTGAGTTCATAGTCAAGATCATGTGCCGCGAACACCGCCTCGACTCGCGCCTGCAGGGTTTGGTAGGTCCACTCGGTGGAATAGCGGAAATTGAAACGCGCCTTGAGTTCGGCCGGGGTGACATTCGGAAAACCAGTTCCGGCCTGAAGGTCGACGACCTGAAAGCTCGTGGGCGGGAAAAATTCATTACCCCGGTCCCACTCGATCGTATGCAGTTCAGCCAGCAGCGGTGCGAAGCGCCGGATCGGGTTGTCCGCCAGTTGCGGGTAGGCTACGTGCCCCTGAATGCCGCGCACCGTCAGTTTGCCGCTGAGTGAGCCGCGCCGGCCGATGCGGACCATATCGCCGAGCTGGCCGTCGCTGGAGGGTTCACCCAGTACGCACCAATCGATGTGCTCGCCGCGTGCCTGCAGTGTCTCAACCACGCGCAGCGTGCCGTCACGAGCGCACCCTTCCTCGTCGCTGGTAATCAGGACCGCAAGGCTGCCGGCGTACTCCGGGTTGGCGGCGATAAACTGCTCGATTGCCACAATCATGGCGGCAAGCCCGCTTTTCATGTCTGCTGCGCCGCGGCCATACAGGCTGCCGCCGCGGACGGTCGGTTCGAATGGCGGCGAGCTCCAGTCGCTCTCGAGACCCGGTGGCACGACATCGGTATGCCCGGCGAAGCACAACACCGGGCCAGATTCGCCGCGTCGCGCGTACAGGTTGCTGACCTCGGCAAAGGGCATGCACTCGCATTTGAACCCCAGCGCGGCGAGCCGCTCGGCAAGTATTGGCTGGCAGCCGGCATCGTCTGGCGTGACTGAACGACAACGCAACAGTGACCGCAGCAGTGCCATACTTGGATGCTCGAGCTGGTCTTTATCCGGACTTTCAGTCAATTCTCAGTAACCCTCATAACTATAAGAAAATGCTACAAAAAAAGGAAAAGCCTGAGTCGACCATGGGAGCATCATTGGCACCCGATTGCAACAATTCGGTAACAATCCATCGCTATGCTGTGCGCAGCCTGAACGTCGGGCCTGCTTTCCATAACGGAGGAAATTCGTGGCAAACAAAAGTACAGCGTTGGCAACATTCACCTGTGGCCTGATCCTGGCCGCATTATGCGGCACGGCCGGCGCACAGTCAGCCCGCGATCATATCTACATTGTCGGTTCGTCGACGGTTTATCCATTTTCCACGGTTGTTGCCGAGCGTTTCGGACGTGGCAGCGATTTCAAAACGCCAAAGGTCGAGTCCACCGGCACCGGAGGCGGCCTGAAACTTTTTTGTGACGGTGTCGGCGTCGACTATCCGGATATTGCGAACGCCTCACGCGCAATTAAAGCATCCGAATTGGCGAGTTGTGCGGCGAACGGCGTTGATGACGTGATCGAAGTCAAGATCGGTTACGACGGCATCGTGCTCGCAAATTCACAGCGTGCGCCGTCGATGGCCTTATCACGATTGGAAATATTTCTTGCGCTGGCCAAGCAGATACCGGGCGAAGGCGTGCATGAGCTGGTCGACAATCCACACCGGCTCTGGTCGGACATTAACCCGGCATTGCCGGCGACGCGTATCGAGGTACTTGGTCCACCACCAACCTCGGGCACGCGGGATGCATTCGTCGAACTTGCAATGGAAGGCGGTTGTTCGGCGATTGCCTGGATCAAGGAATTGAAAAATACCGATGAGGCTCGCTACCGCTCCATATGTCACTCCATTCGCGAGGATGGCGCGTACGTGGAAGCCGGCGAAAACGATAATCTGATCGTGCAGAAGCTCGACGCGAACCTCAGCGCGATGGGCATTTTCGGCTTCAGCTTTCTTGACCAGAACGCGGAGCTGGTGCGTGGTGCCGCCGTAGACGGCATAGTACCAAGCTTTGACGCAATCGCGGATGGCTCCTACCCGGTGGCCCGGCCGTTGTATTTTTATGTGAAGAAGACGCACGTCGATGTCATCCCCGGATTACGCGGTTTTCTGCGCGAGTTTTCCAGCGAACGGGCCTGGGGTGATGACGGCTACCTGTCCGAGCGTGGACTGATTCCGATGCCGGCCGAGGAACGTGCCCTGGTAGCGGCAACTGTGCGCGATTTGGTGCCAATGGACGTGGCGAGTAATTAACCGGGCAGAAGATGCAGGGCAACACTCTCATACTGATTCTGGCCGCAACCAGCGTCGTGGCCTTTTTCATGGGGCGAGCCCGCTCGCTCAAGCTTGCCGGCGCGCCGCGGATTCGCGGCGCGCTGCATTCCTTGCCCGGCTATTACGGTTATTTCACCGCGATCTGGTGCCTGCTGCCGGCGTTGCTGGTGCTGTCATTGTGGCTGAGCCTGGAGTCACGCCTGATTATTGCTTTACTGGTGGAGCAGTTGCCTGCCGCGCAGCAGGCTTTGTCGGCTGGCGAACTGAATCTCTTGCTGAATAATATCCAGAACCTGGCCAATGGCGACGCGATCAGCGGTACCGCCGACGCGATGCTGCAGGACGCCGCCAGCCGGTACTCAAGTTACATGATCGCCAGCCGCCGCTTGCTTGCGGTAGTGACGCTGGCGGTGGCAGGGATTGGCGGTGTGCTGGCCTGGCGGCGCGTCCATCCGGCACTGCGGGCGCGCAACAAGGTCGAGCAGATCGTGCTGGTCTTGCTGGTGGCAGCGTCGAGTATTGCGATCCTGACGACCATCGGCATCGTGCTGTCGGTGGTGTTCGAAGCACTGCGGTTCTTCCAGAAAGTACCGTTATCAGAATTCCTGTTTGGGCTGAACTGGAGTCCGCAGACGGCGATACGCGCCGACCAGGTCGGGTCATCCGGCAGTTTTGGTGCGCTGCCGCTGTTTGCGGGCACACTATTGATTACCAGCATTGCAATGGTGGTAGCAGTTCCGGTTGGCCTGATGACCGCGATCTACCTGGCGGAATATTCGTCGCGCGCAGTGCGTGCGGCCGCCAAACCGTTGCTCGAAATCCTGGCCGGAATACCGACAGTGGTTTACGGTTTTTTTGCTGCACTCACGGTGGCGCCCTGGGTACGGCGAGCTGGCGAGGCGCTGGGACTGGAAGTTGCGTCCGAGAGCGCACTTGCAGCGGGCCTGGTCATGGGTGTCATGATCATTCCGCTGGTCTCGTCACTGACGGATGACGCTATCAACGCGGTGCCCAGTGCCATGCGCGACGGTGCGCTGGGGCTTGGCTCGACCCGCTCCGAGACCATGCGCAAGGTGATTTTGCCGGCGGCGTTGCCGGGTATTGTCGGCGGGGTCCTGCTTGCCATCTCGCGCGCGATCGGCGAAACCATGATCGTGGTGATGGCAGCCGGCCTGGCCGCCAACCTGACCGCAAACCCGTTTGCAGCAGTTACCACGGTCACGGTGCAGATCGTGACATTGCTGGTTGGTGACCAGGAATTCGACAGCGCCAAAACCCTGGCCGCGTTCGCGCTCGGCCTGATGCTTTTTACGGTAACCCTGAGCCTCAATGTTGTGGGGCTGCGCGTGGTGCGCAAGTATCGAGAGCAGTATGAGTGAGGTGACGCGCGGCAAGGTCAGCGCCGGCCTGGCCCGGCGGCGGCGCAAGGAGCGTTTGTTCCGCTTGTGTGGAATGCTGGCGACCACCGTCGGCATCGTGTTCCTGGTGGTGTTTTTTGCGGACCTGATCGGCAAAGGTAGCAGCGCGTTCCGGCAGACTTTCCTGCGACTCGAAATAAGCTTCGACACCGCGGTCATCGCGCCGCAGGGCAGCATCGATCTGCAATACGCGGATTTTGACCTGCTGGCGAGAAACGCATTGCGTGACCTTTTTCCCGACGTCAGCGGCCGCAACCCGTTGCGCGAGCTGAATCGCTTGCTGAGCGTCGGTGCCGGTTACCAGCTGCGCGACATGCTGCAGCAGGACCCAGGTTTGCTTGGCTCGGTGCAAAGTGTCTGGCTGCCGGCCTCGTCCAGTGTGGACATGCTGCGAAAGGGCAACATTGATGCATCGATCGACGCTGCACTGCGACCGATCAGCGATGCGCAACTCGCCTGGGTAGCCGCGTTGCAGCGCGACGGGCGGCTGGAATTGCGCTGGAATCGTGCTTTCTTCAGTAACGGCGACTCCCGCGAGCCGGAGCTCGCGGGTATTCGTGGCGCATTGATGGGCTCTTTTTACATGTTGCTGGTGACGCTGGCGCTGGCATTACCGATCGGCGTCGCTGCTGCGATTTACCTGGAAGAGTTTGCGCCACGCAATCGCTGGTCCGACCTGATCGAAGTCAATATCAATAACCTTGCAGCGGTGCCGTCGATTGTCTTTGGCCTGCTGGGCCTGGCCGTGTTCATTAACTGGGCAACTCTGCCGCGATCCGCGCCGCTGGTCGGCGGGCTGGTCCTGGCACTGTTGACGTTACCGGTGATCATCATTGCCTCACGCGCAGCGATCAAGTCGGTGCCGCCGTCGATACGTGACGCGGCGCTGGGTCTCGGCGCATCCAGAATGCAGGTGGTATTTCACCATGTGATGCCACTGTCGCTGCCCGGCATGCTGACCGGAGCGATTATTGGCATGAGCAGGGCGCTCGGCGAGTCTGCGCCACTGCTGATGATTGGTATGGTGGCATTCATCGTCGACGTGCCGGGTGGCTTTTCAGATCCGGCAACGGCGCTGCCGGTGCAGATTTACCTTTGGGCCGATAGCCCTGAACGCGCCTTCGCAGAGCGGACCTCAGCGGCCATAATGGTACTGCTGGGATTCCTGATGCTGATGAACCTGGCGGCCGTGGTCTTGCGCAAGCGTATGGAACAAAAGTGGTAGGAGTGGACTGAGTGTCGGATCGAATGTCAAAAGCAAAAGACACGCTGCCGGAGCAGCCGTCCGACATTGGCAAGACAGTTGGCAATGTTCGCAGTGCCAACCCGTACGTTGTTGCCGAGAATGTCAATGTCTACTACGGCGACAATCACGCCATCAAGAACGTGTCACTCGAGATCGGCACGAAGGAAGTTATCGCCTTGATCGGTCCGTCCGGTTGCGGCAAATCGACCTTTCTACGCTGCCTGAATCGCATGAATGACTCTATCGAAAATGCCAGGGTCAGCGGTCATATCAGCCTGGCCGGTACAGATATCTATAGTAAGGACCTGGATCCGGTCGCATTGCGGGCACGAGTCGGCATGGTATTCCAGAAACCGAATCCGTTCCCGAAGAGTATTTACGACAATGTTGCCTACGGGCCGCGCATTCACGGTCTCGCCGCGAACCGAGCCGAACTCGACAATATCGTGCATACCAGCCTGGAAAGAGCCGGCCTGTTGAAGGAGGTCATTGACCGGCTCGACGAACCGGGTACCGGCCTGTCGGGCGGCCAACAACAACGGCTGTGTATAGCGCGGACCATCGCGGTCGATCCGGATGTCATCCTGATGGACGAACCTTGTTCCGCTCTTGATCCAATCGCTACCGCCCGCATCGAAGACCTGATGTACGAGCTGTCAGAAGATTATGCAATCGTCATCGTCACGCACTCGATGCAACAGGCCGCGCGAGTATCGCAACGCGTCGCGTATTTTCACCTTGGATCACTGGTCGAAGTCGACGAAACGAACAGGATCTTCACCAACCCGCGGCACCGGCTTACCGAGGACTACATCACCGGTCGGATTGGATAACCTGCTGACCAATTCGATGTTGGTCGTGAGTGACGTGTTTTTCGACCGAAGTAAAGCGCAGCGTCAGCGAGCCATGAGGGAGAGAAATACGTCATTCGCGACCAGTCTCTAACGGTTTTGCAGGAACTCCGAGAAGCGTTTTTCAGAGAAACCGACCGCGATGAAATGATCATCCTCGAGTACCGGGCGCTTGATGAGCGTCGGGCTTTCGATCATGACTGCCAGCGCCTTGTCATGCGTCAGCTCATTGCGGTCGACCTCGGGTATCTTGCGCCACGTCAGGCTGTTCTTGTTCAGCAGGCGCTGCCAGCCGATGCGCTGCACCCAGCGTTCCAGCATCTGGATACTGAGTCCGTCTTCGCGTAAATCGTGAAACCTATGCTCGATGTTCCTGGCCCGCAAAAAATTCCTCGCGTTCCTGCAGGTCTCGCAACTCTTGATGCCGTAAACCGTCAGCAATGCAATCAGCCTGGCTCGATATTACGCAGCAATTCATTGAGGCTGGTTTTGGCGCGCGTCTTTTCGTCCACGCGTTTGACAATAACCGCGCAGTACAATGAGTACTTGCCATCCCTGGATGGCAGGTTTCCCGATACCACCACCGACCCCGCCGGTACCCGGCCGTAGCTTATGCTGCCGCTGTCGCGATCATAAATTCGTGTGCTCTGGCCGATGTACACTCCCATTGAGATCACTGAGCCTTTCTCAACGATAACGCCCTCGACGATTTCCGAGCGTGCGCCGATAAAACAATTGTCCTCGATGATTGTTGGTGCTGCCTGCACAGGTTCCAGTACACCGCCGATGCCAACGCCACCGGACAGGTGCACGTTCTTGCCGATCTGGGCACAGCTGCCGACGGTGGCCCAGGTATCTACCATGGTGCCGGAATCAACGCGGGCACCGATGTTGACGTAACTCGGCATCAGCACCACATCCTTGGCGACGAACGCACCGCGACGTACGATGGCATCGGGAACAACGCGCACGCCGTCACGTCGGAAATCGGCGGCCGTGTAGTCGGCATACTTGAGCGGCACTTTGTCGAAAAACCGGCTGTGCGAGCCGGCCATGACCGCGTTGTCCGTGAGGCGAAAACTCAGTAACACGGCTTTCTTAAGCCATTGATTCACATGCCAGCCATCGGCTTGCGGTTCTGCAACCCGAACCGTGCCGGCATCGAGCAGCGCCACTGCATCGCGCACCGCCGCGCGAAGCTTCGCGGCGTCCGCCGCATCGGGCATCTGGCCGCCGTGCTCAAAACCGCGTTCGATGATATCGATCATGTCTTGCATTTATTGTCCAGTTTATCGACTAAAGCGTTCTGCAGGCGAGTTTTTGCGGATTCATCGAGCGGTTTGCCGGCTTCGTCGCAAATATAAAATACGTCCTCGGCGCGCTCGCCAATGGTCATGATTTTAGCAGCGTCAATATCGATGCCGAGATCGATAAAGACCTGCCCAACCTTGCTCAGAAGCCCTGGCTGGTCAGCGGCGACCAGGTTCATTACGGTGCGCCCATCCGGTGTGTTCTTGCCAAATTGCACGCTGGTATTGGTGTTAAACATGCGCAGGCGACGCGGCGCGGTGCGAGTTACCTTCGCTGTCTTCTCGTCGGCTGCGGTCAGTATGCGCGTTAGCGAGCGGCGAATCTTGCTAAGCCGCGCCTCGTCTATTTCCATGCGCTTGTCCAGCTCCATAAAAATGTAGGTATCGATGCTGTAGCCATCGGCGATCGGCACGATACGGGCGTCGACGATATTCATTCCCAATTCGTCGAGCACCGCCGTGGCATGCGCAAACGTATGCCGTATTCGCGGTGTGTAGAGCACCGCCTCGACACCGTCGCCGTTCTCCTGCAGGCGTACATCGACCAGGCTATCGGTGCCCTGGCGATCAGCACGCGCCAGCAGTTCCGTGTGCCAGACGATTTCATCGCTGCGGTGACGCAGGTAGTAACCGTCGCTGAACAACTTCCAGACCGCGTCGACTTGCTCGCTGCGCATCTTGCGTTCCGCGAGCGTCTGCTTCGCCTGGGATTTTTTCTCGCTGATCAGCTGCTCGCGATCCATAGGATTTTCCAGGCCGCGGCGTAATGCCCGCTGCGTCAACTCGTACAAGTCGCCGAACAGCGTCGACTTCCACGAGTTCCACAGCTTCGGATTGGTGCCCCGCACGTCGGCGACCGTGAGCACATACAGGTAATCGAGGTGCAGCGGATCGCGGACCAGCGATGCAAACTCGTCGATTACGGCCGGGTCGCCGAGGTCTTTTTTCTGTGCGGTGGTCGACAGGATCAAATGATTGCGTACCAGCCAGGCAACGACGCGAGCGTCGTATTCACTCATGCCGTGTTCAAGGCAAAACGCCTCCGCGTCAACGGCACCCAGTTCGGAGTGATCGCCACCCCGACCCTTGGCAATGTCGTGAAACAGGCCGCCGAGGTAGGCAATTTCCGGTTTCTCAAACGACTGCATGATCTTGCTGCAGCGCGGATACTCGTGATCGAAACGCGACAAGGCAAAGCGGCGCAAGTTGCTGACCACGAACAAGGTGTGTTCGTCTACCGTATAGGCGTGAAACAGGTCGTACTGCATGCGACCAACGATCCGGCCGAATGACGGTATGTACAGGCCGAGTACGCCATAAAGATTCATGCGCCTGAGTTCGTGAGTGACGCCGGCCGGGGCCCGCAGGATGGCAAGGAACAGGCGATGATTCCGCGGGTTCTGCCGGAACTCTTCATCGATCAGGTGCAGATTGCGCTTGATCAGGCCGACCGTATAGGCGCTGACACCGCGAATTTCCGGATTTTGCTGCAGTAGCAGGAACAGTTCGAGCAAGGCGGATGGATCGCGCCGGAAGACTCGGTCATCGACCGTCTGCAGATAGCCGTTCTTCACCTGGAATCGCTGGTTTAGCGGCACTGGCTCGGCCGACGGGTCCATCAGGATTGCTTCTTCGAACAGCTGCAACAACATTTCGTTGAGACGGCTCAGGTCCATCACGGTGCGGTAGTAGCGCTGCATCAGTTGTTCGACCGCCAATGTGTAGCGAGCATCTTCGTAACCGAGCATTTTCGCCAGGTTGATCTGGTGATCGAACAGCAACCGGTCCTCGCGCCGGCCGGTCAGGATATGCAGGGCAAAGCGGATGCGCCACAGGAACTGCTGGCCTTCGTGCAGGCGCCGGACCTGGCCCGGCGTCAGGAACCGGTGTTGTACCAGCTCGGCCAGTGTGTCCACGCCGAAATAACGCTTCGCCACCCAGCCAATCATCTGGATATCCCTGAGTCCACCAGGGCTGCTCTTGACGTTGGGTTCCAGCTTGTACGCGGAATCGTCGTAGCGATGATGGCGCTCGATCTGCTCCTTGCGCTTTTCAGCAAAGAATTTCGCGGGCGGCCAGATCCTGTCGGCCGCGATCGCTGCCTGCATGTCGATATAGAGCTCCGCCGGACCCGTAATCAAGCGCGACTCCATGAGCGTCGTGACCACCGTGAGGTCGGCCTTGGCCTCGTCATGGCATTGCGCCACGGTGCGGGCGCTTTGGCCGATCTCCAGGCCGACGTCCCACAAGGCGGTGATGAAATTTGACAGTTGCGCCTTGCAGGTGTCGGAAAACTTTTTCGGCAGCAGTACAAGAATATCGACGTCGGAATAGGGGTGCAGCTCGCCGCGGCCATAGCCGCCGACCGCGACCAGGGCAGCCGTGCCGACACAGTCCGGCGCGTATTCTTGCCAGAGCTGGGTCACGATCGAGTCAACCACGGCTGCACGCTCATGCACCAGCACAACAACCGACTCGCCGGCCAGGAATCGGGCTCGAATATCGGCGTTGGCAGCGTCCAGCTCGGCGCGATTCGTGACTAAATAACTCATTGAAATATCAAGCTAAAATTATCTATCAGCGGAGCCAAGCGTGAGTACCTCGTAGCCGGTTTCGGTCACCAGCACGGTGTGCTCCCACTGTGCCGACAAACTGTGGTCCTTGGTGACCACGGTCCAGCCATCGGGCAGCAGTTTTACCGCCGCCTTGCCGGCATTCACCATGGGTTCCACGGTCAGCGTCATACCTGCCTTGAGCTCAAGTCCGGTACCGGCTGAACCGTAGTGCAAAACCTGCGGGTCCTCGTGAAATACGCGGCCGATACCATGGCCGCAGTACTCACGGACGACCGAAAACCGGTTTTTTTCCACGTGCTTCTGAATTGCCGCACCAACATCGCCGAGCCGTTTGCCTGCGGCGAGCTCCGCAATGCCCAGCCACATACCCTCAAACGAAACATCCGACAAGCGCTGCGCCTGTACGCTGGGCTTGCCTACAAAGTACATGCGGCTGGTATCGCCATGAAATCCATCCTTGATTACCGTAACGTCGATATTCACCACGTCGCCGCTCTTCAGCGTGCGTTCGCCGGGGATTCCGTGGCAGACCACGTGATTCACCGAGGTACAGATTGATTTGGGGAAGCCGCGATAGTTGAGCGGTGCCGGAACGGCCTTCTGCACTTCGACAATATAGTCATGACAGATCGTATCCAGCTGCCCGGTAGTCACGCCGGCCTGCACGTATGCGCCGATCATGTCCAGCACGTCGGCCGCCAGGCGGCCCGCGACACGCATTTTGTCCTGTTCTTCAGCTGTTTTGATCGTAACTGTCATCGTGCGCTCAAAAAGGGGTCAGAGCCCTTTTTCTACCACATATGGGTTACGCCCATATCTGGGAAAAAAAGGGCTCTGACCCCGGTCGGTTTATGTAGTGGCAAGGCCATTGTTGCTAGCGACCGGCTATGGTATAAAGCGCGCGCCCTAGAGGCAATTAATCCACACGAACACCGTCACGTCACGCTGGGTGCCCCACCAAAAAAGGGGTTGCGAGTCGGGGTGTTCGGAGGCCTAACCCGGAGAAATAACATGGCAGACGTATCCATGCGCCAGATGCTTGAGGCTGGCGTGCATTTTGGTCACCAGACCCGTTACTGGAACCCGAAGATGGCACCCTACATCTTTGGTGAACGTAACAAGATTCATATCATCAATCTTGAAAAGAGCCTGCCCATGGCTCGTGAAGCCGCTGCATTCGTCAAAGCGACGATTGCCGATGGCGGCAAAGTCCTGTTTGTCGGCACCAAGCGCGCCGCGCGCGAGTCGATGCGCAATCACGCTGTGCGCTGCGGCATGCCATTTGTCAGCTATCGCTGGCTCGGTGGCATGCTGACGAACTACAAGACCATTCGCCAGTCCGTGAAGCGACTGATGACGCTGGAGAAAATGGCGGAAGAGGGCGGTTTTGAAGGCCTCACCAAGAAGGAAGTGCTGGGTCTGAGTCGCGAGCAGGAAAAGCTTGAGCGCAGTCTTGGCGGCATCAAGGAAATGCCCTCTTTGCCCGACGCCCTTTTTGTTGTCGACGTTGATCACGAAGACATAGCAGTTCGGGAAGCACGCAAGCTCGGTATCCCGGTAGTCGCCATTGTTGATACCAATTGTTCGCCGGAGGGCGTGGATTACATCATTCCGGGTAATGACGACGCGATGCGCGCGATCGAGCTGTACGCCGGCATGATTGCCGATGCGGTGCTGGACGGTAAGGCATCGCTGCCTGAAGTTGCCCTGGGTGAGGACGAGTTCGTGGAACTGGACTCCGAGGGCAACGTCAAGAAGGCCGCCGGGCGGAAGAAAAAACCGGCAAAGAAGGCGACGATCAAGAAGAAAGTCGCTGCCCGACCTGCAATCGATATGGCCGAGGCGGCGGCGCCAGTCGACGCAGAAGATGCTGCCGAGGCGAAAGTAGCGGCCAGGCCCGAGGCACCGGCGAAGAAGACTACCAAGAAGGCCGGCAAGACAACCACAAAGAAGACCGCCAAAAAGTCCGTCAGGAAAGCGGATGGAGATGGCGATGACGATTAATGCTGCGCTCGTCAAGGAGCTGCGTGAGCGTACCGGTGCCGGCATGATGGAATGCAAAAAAGCACTGGTTGAGGCGAGCGGGGATCTGGATGCCGCGGCGGAAGTGTTGCGGATCTCCGGCCAGGCGAAGGCTGACAAGAAGGCCAGCCGCATTGCTGCCGAAGGCCGGGTGGTTGTGGCGGAGGGCAATAACGAAGCCGTCATTGTGGAGATCAACTCCGAAACCGACTTCGTTGCGAAAGACGAAAATTTTGTCGCGTTCGCCGATGCAGTTGCAGCAGTTGCGCTGCAGTCGGACGCCAGGGACGTGGTCGAGCTGGTTGAGCAAGAACTCGCTGATGGCAACACTGTCGAAACCGCCCGCACGGAACTGATCGCGAAAGTTGGCGAGAACATCAGCGTGCGCCGCATGGCACGCGTCGCATCCAGCGGCGTAATCGGCAGCTACTTGCACGGCGCCCGCATTGGCACGCTTGTAGCGCTGCAGGGTGGCAGCGCGGAATTGGCGCGCGATCTCGCAATGCATGTCGCGGCCAGCAATCCGCAGTGTATCGATGAGTCCGGAGTGCCTGAGGCGGTACTTGAATCGGAACGCCGCATCGAGACGGAGAAGGCGCAGGGTTCCGGCAAGCCGGCCGAAATCATCGCAAAGATGGTGTCCGGCCGGATCAACAAGTTCCTCAAGGAAATAACCCTGCTGGGCCAGCCCTTCGTCAAGGATCCGGATACCAGCGTTGCCAAGCTGCTGGCGGCAGCCAATGCCACTGTGACCGCGTTCGTGCGCTTCGAGGTTGGCGAAGGCATCGAAAAAAAGGTCGACAATTTTGTCGAAGAGGTCATGGCCCAGGTCAAGGGTGCGCGCTGAGGTTTCTCGCTTAAGCTATTGATTTAATAGAGACCAGTAACAGCGAATACGCTAGAATAACGGCCGCCCCGGGGGTTACCAAAGCGCCCGGCAGTCGTTTCACAACAGAGAAGGCTTGCTGATGAGTGATTCCCCGGTCCGGTACCGTCGCGTCCTGCTAAAGCTTAGCGGCGAAGCATTGATGGGTGACCTGGACTACGGAATCGAGCCGCAGGTAATTCAACGCATGGCCGCCGAGATCGCAACGGTGCAGAAGACCGGCATCGAAATTGCGATCGTCATCGGTGGTGGCAATATCTTTCGTGGCGCAGGCCTTGCGCGCGCCGGTATGGACCGCGTTACCGGCGATTACATGGGCATGCTGGCAACCGTCATGAATGCGCTCGCCATTCAGGATGCGCTCGAGTCCAAAGGCGTTTTTGCACGCGTCATGTCCGCGTTGCAGATTCACGACGTCTGCGAAGACTATATCCGGCGCCGCGCCGTGCGCCACCTTGAGAAAGGGCGCGTGGTGATTATGGCGGCCGGTACTGGCAATCCGTTTTTCACGACTGACACGGCGGCAAGCCTGCGTGCTATCGAAATTGGTGCCGATATTTTGCTCAAGGCCACCAAGGTGAACGGGGTCTACGATTCGGACCCGGTGACCAACCTTCGCGCCAAACACTATAAGACGGTGAGTTTTGATACCGTGCTTGCTGACAAACTGATGGTCATGGACGCGACAGCAATTGTGATGTGTCGCGACAACTGCCTGCCGTTGCGGGTATTCGATCTCACGCGTGAAAATGCCTTGGTCGAAGCCATGTCCGGTCGGGAAATCGGCACCCTGGTGACCGCCTGACGGCAGCAGCAAATATGAATTAGGGGCAAGTATTGTGTTGAATGAAATCAAGAAGCAGGCGGCCGATCGCATGGCAAAGAGCGTCGCGGCTCTGAAACTGGAGTTGACCAAGCTGCGTACAGGTCGGGCACACACCAGTTTGCTGGATCATATAACGGTTGAGTACTACGGCAGCCAGGTGCCGCTGAACCAGGTTGCCAATGTCGGCGTCGAGGATTCGCGCACGCTCACCGTGTCTCCGTGGGAGAGGAACATGGTGTCAGTGATCGAGAAGGCAATTATGACCTCCGACCTCGGATTGAATCCTGCATCGGCCGGCAACCTGATCCGTGTGCCGTTGCCGGCGCTGACCGAGGAACGCCGCAAGGACATGATTCGCGTAGTACGCAATGAAGCCGAAGGTGGTCGTATCGCAATTCGCAATATTCGGCGCGATGCGATCAGCGATATCAAGGAATTGCTCAAGGAAAAGATGATCGGTGAAGACGAGGAGCGTCGCGGTGAAGACGAGATTCAGACGATCACCAATAAGTATGTCGCCGAGATCGACAAGGTACTGGCCGACAAGGAAGCTGAGTTACTCGAGGTCTAGAAACCTTCCCGGGTATTGCAGCTCTCAATGACATCAAATCCGAACATTCCCAAGCATGTTGCCGTAATCATGGACGGTAATGGCCGGTGGGCGCGAAAGCGTGGCTTGCCGCGGCATATGGGGCATCGTTCGGGTGTATCGGCGGTACGCAATATTGTCGAGGTCGCCGCGAAACGTGGTGTTGATTACCTGACACTGTTTGCATTCAGCAGTGAGAACTGGAACCGGCCACGCGAGGAAGTCAGCAAGTTGATGGGCTTATTTGTCGAAGCTCTGCAACGAGAAGTTGATGAACTGCATCGTAATAATGTAAGGCTCGAATTTATCGGCGCGCGACAGCAGTTGCAGGCAAAGTTGTGCGACATGATTTCGGCCGCCGAGCGGCAGACGCACGCTAATAACGGCCTGCGCCTGCAGGTGGCCGTGGCTTACGGCGGTCGCTGGGACATTGTGCAGGCAGCGCAGTCGCTGGCGAAGCAGGTCGCAGCCGGTGAGCTGCAGCCGGGTGCCATTGACGATGCGGCATTCTCGAACGAGTTGGCACTGAAGGGAGTTCCTGATCCTGATTTGCTCATCCGCACCGGTGGCGAGCAGCGCATCAGCAATTTTCTGCTGTGGAATCTCGCCTATGCGGAATTGTGGTTTTGCGACACCCTTTGGCCCGATTTCGGCGAGCAGCAGTTCGACAATGCGCTGGAATTTTATGCGCAGCGTGAACGCCGTTACGGGCATACTGCTGAACAGGTAGAGGCGGCCAGTTGATGAAGCAGCGAATTCTGACCGCGATAATTGCGTTGGCGATTCTCGGCGTGCTGTTGTTTTTCTCGCCGCCATTCTTGGTCAGTGCCGTCATTGGCTTGCTGTTGCTTGCAGGCGCTTGGGAATGGTCCGGGTTCCTGGCCAGGCGCAACAATACAACGCGTGTCGTATACGTTCTCATGATTGGTGTCCTGATCGTCGCCATGACGACTGTGCCGGCACCACACAAGGAAATAATTTTGATGTTCAGCCTCGCCTGGTGGGCGATTGCGCTGTTCTGGACGTTTTTTTTTCCGACACCGATTGCCGAACCTGTGCGCTGGCTGGTCGGCGTATTGGTGCTGGTGCCGCTGCACGCGGCATTGATGCTGTTGTATGCCGCTGGTCCGACTGTCCTGTTGTTCGCGTTGTTGGTTGTCTGGGTTGCGGACAGTGGCGCTTACGCCGCGGGCAAGACGCTCGGCCGGGTGAAGCTAGCGCCGCAAATCAGCCCGGGCAAGACCTGGGAAGGTGTTATTGGCGGATTGCTTGCGGTCATGTTGTTGATTGGCCTGCGTTCCTTCAAGGTCGAAACCAATTTCGCCGTGCTGGTGCCGTTTTGCCTCGGCGCTGCTGCTTTGTCGGTAGTCGGTGACCTGACGGTCAGCATGTTCAAGCGCACCGCTGGCTTGAAAGACAGTGGCACGCTGTTCCCTGGCCACGGTGGCGTGCTGGATCGCATCGACAGCGTGGCTGCCGCAGCACCATTGTTTGCGCTTGGACTGAAGTGGGCAGGTGTCCAATGAAGCAATATTCAGTTGCTGTTCAGTTGCGCTGGCTCAGAGTCAGTGCATTGTCGCGGGAACCGGCCGGCTCGGCCGTGGTCCACTTGTACAGGAAACCAGACGGGGCGTCGATTGCCAATGGGTGACTTGCTGATCAGTTTGCTGGCTTTCATCGTCGCGATAAGCGTGCTGGTCGCCGTGCACGAATATGGCCACTACATAGTCGGTCGTTGGACCGGCATGAAGGTATTGCGGTTTTCGATTGGCTTTGGCAAGCCGATCGTCAGCTGGGTGCGCGGCAAAGATCGCACCGAGTATTGCCTGTCCGCGATTCCGCTTGGCGGCTATGTGCGATTTCTCGACGGTCGCGAAGGCCCGGTGTCGCCGGAAGACCAGGGGCGTGCGTTTGATCATCGTCCTGTCGCCGCCCGTATCGCAGTCCTGTTAGCAGGCCCGGCATTCAATTTCCTGTTCGCTATCCTTGCCTACTGGGTGATTTTCGCGAGCGGCGTGCCGACGCTGTTGCCCGCGGTCGGTGAGGTCGCGCCCGGATCACATGCGGCCCGTGCCGGATTGCAGACCGGTGACCGTATTCTCGCGGTGGGTAACGCGAATACCGGCGACTGGGAAACGGCGCTGGTTGGGATGCTTGATCAGATGATCAGCGGTGGCGACATAACGTTGACCTTGCGTAATGACGCTGGCGTGCAGCGTTCCGCGACACTTGTCGTCGGCAGTGACGCGGCGCGGCTGACCGAACCGGGCATGTTGTTTGACGGTCTCGGCTTCGTCCCCTGGCAACCGCCGGCCGTGATTGCGAATGTTACGCCGGGCGGCGCCGCCAGCGAAGTTGATCTTGTTGCCGGTGACCGGGTAATTGCCGTTGCCGGTAGCCCGGTGCGTACCGCGGATGACCTGATCCGCGAGGTGTCGTCACGGCCCGGCGAAACGGTTGCCCTGCAATATTATCGTGACCAGGAGTTGCGGGATGTTGACATCACTATCCGCGCAGAAACCACGCAGCAGGGAGTGATCGGTCGCATCGGCGTTGCCGTCAGCAGCGATTATGGCGATCTTGCCTACTTGCGCAAGTTCGGCCCGCTGGCCGCCGTGAGTGAGTCTGTTGAGAAGACCTGGGCGACGATGACCTTCACGGTCCGCATGCTGGGGCGAATGGTGACTGGCGATGTCTCGTTGCGGAACATTAGCGGGCCTATCAAGATTGCGGAATATGCCGGCGACTCCGCGGCACGCGGCAGCCGCGAATTTTTGACATTTCTGGCGCTGGTCAGTATCAGCCTCGGCATTCTCAATCTGCTGCCTGTGCCAGTACTTGATGGCGGGCAGATCGTATTCCAGACCGTCGAGCTGCTCAAAGGCAGCCCGGTTTCGGAACGCTCGCAAATTCTCGGCCAGCAGTTCGGTATCGTTGCCTTGATATTGCTGATGAGCTTCGCGTTTTACAACGACTTGACGGGATAGCGGTATTGCAATGAAGAATTGCAGCAAAATCGGGTTCGCCCTGCTTATGACATGGTTGCTGCTACCGCCGGCTGTCGTGGCGGATGAGTTCGTCGTAACCGACATGCGGGTGGAAGGCCTGCAACGAATTTCCGAGGGTACGGTGTTCAACTATTTGCCAGTCAATATTGGCGATACGGTCGACGACATCCGTATCCAGGAGTCGATTCGTACACTGTATTCACAGGGTCTTTTCGACAACATCGAAATGCGTCGCGACGGCGGCCTGTTGATCATAGCTGTGCATGAGCGGCCGTCGATCGAGAGCTTCCAGATTGAAGGTAACAAGGACATCAAGACCGAAGACCTGACGGAGTCGTTGCGCGGTGTCGGTCTTGCCAAGGGACGTACCTTTGATCCTTCCATCCTGGAAAACGTGCAGATGGCGCTGCGCGAGCAATACTATGATCGCGGCAAGTACGCCGTTAAGGTTGATTCGTATGTTCAGGAACGGCCGAACAACACGGTTCGCGTCGGTTTCAATATTGTGGAGGGCGACCGGGCCAGGATTCGGCAGGTGAACATCGTCGGCAACCAGATTTTCAGCGAGGAAGATATTCGCGAGAACTTTGAACTTGATACCGCCAACTGGCTGTCATGGTTCAGGCAGGACGATCGTTATTCGAAGGAAGCTCTCGAGGGAGACCTTGAAAAACTGCGATCCTTTTATATGGACCGCGGCTATGCGGATTTTCGCGTCGACTCAACGCAGGTCGCGATTTCGCCGAACAAGAAGGATATTTTCGTCACCGTAGGCGTGCATGAAGGCGAGTTGTACAAGATTTCCGAAGTAAAACTGGTCGGCGACATGGTGATTCCCGACTTGCTGCTCAGGGCGATGGTGCTGGCGCAGCCTGGCTCGATCTTCAACCAGGCATTATTGACCCAATCGGTCGAACTGATGAAGTTCCGGCTTGGCGAACAGGGTTACGCGAATGCCGAAATTGAACCTGTGCCGGAACTGGATTACGACACCAAGGAAGCGGCGGTTACTTTTTACGTAGATCCGAAAAGTCGCGTCTATGTGCGTCGTATCAATTTCAAAGGTATCGACCAGGTCGACGATGAGGTTTTGCGACGCGAAATGCGCCAGATGGAGAGCGCCTATCTTTCCAATCGGCTTGTAGAGAGATCCAAGATCCGACTGCAACGCCTGCCGTACATCGAATCGGTGGAAACCAAAAACGTGCCGGTGGCCGGAAGTCCGGATCTGGTCGATGTTGATTTCGAGCTCAAGTACCGGATGCCGGGCCAGTTCAGCGGTGGTATCGGCTACTCGGAATCGCAGAGCCTGATGTTGAACGGTAGTATCGTACACACAAATTTTCTTGGTACCGGCAACCGCGTTGCGCTGGAGCTGGTATCCGGTCGTTACCAAAAGCTGTACAGCCTGTCGCACACCGATCCGGCAAGGACTATTGACGGTGTGCGGCGCACTGTTGGTGTCAACTATCGCGATATCACTCAATTCACCTCGTCATCATCGGATTTCTCGACCACCAGCGCCGGCGCTACGCTGGATTACGGTTATCCCATCTCCGAATTCCAATCGGTATCTTTCGGTCTGAACTACCAACATGCGGAATTGCTGTCGTCAACCAACAGTACGCAGCAGGCGCAGGACTGGGTGCTGAATAACGGCGATCCGTTTCTCGAAACGGTTGGTAATGGCGGTGTGTTTTTTGGTACGGCGTACGATGCGGTCGAACTGGTAGCGGGTTGGTCATTCGATAGCCGCAATCGGGCTTTGTTTGCCGATCGCGGTACCTCGCAGCAGGTCTATGCCGCGGTGACGATTCCCGGCAGTGACGTCGAGTACTACACAGCGCGTTACAATTTCACCAAGTATTTTCCGCTCAGCCGGCGCTGGACGCTGGCCTATAATCTCGAGACAGCAATCGGCCAGGCGTTGGGCGACACCACGGCAATACCGCCATATAAACAGTTCTACGGAGGTGGTCCCAATTCTGTGCGCGGCTTCAAGGAGTCCTACCTCGGACCCCGTGACACCTTCGGTAATCCCTACGGGGGCAACGTTATGTTTGCCAGTCAGTTAGAGCTTATACTGCCGCTGCCGCAAAAGTTCGCGACCCAGGCCCGGGCGAGCCTGTTCTACGATCTCGGCAACGTTTTTAATACCGGCGAGGTCAATTTCACGGACAAGCTGGGATCGCCGGTAGAATACAAGCCGGACTTCGACGAACTGCGTGCGTCGGTAGGTATTGGCGTACAATGGCTGTCCCCGATGGGATTGTTCCGATTCAGCTATGCGTTCCCGCTGAACGAGTATGCAGGCAACGACAGGTACTACAAAGATGAGCTGGAACGATTCCAGTTCTCCATTGGACAAGCGTTTTAAGGAATGGAATTTAATATGAGTTTTGTAAAGAAAGGTGTTTCGGTATTTATTGGGATTGCGTTGATCGCCGGGTTTGCATTGCCGGCCGATGCACAGAATCTTCGCATTGGCGTTGTGAACATTCAGGCGCTGATGGAACAGGCACCACAAACAAAATCGGCAATGGATGCGCTGCAGGAAGAGTTTGCACCAAGGCAACGCGAGTTCATTGCGAAGCAGAAGGAATTCGAGGACCTGCAGGCGAAGGCGCAAAAAGATGCGGCCGTGATGGGAGAGACCGAGCGACGCAATGCAGAGAAGGACTTGCGCGACCTGCAACGTGAAGTTACACGTTTGCAGACTGAGTTTCGCGAAGACCTGAATCTGCGACAGAATGAGGAACTCGGCAAACTGCAGCGCGCGCTGCTCAAGGAAGTGCAGGACTATGCGCAGCAGGAAGGCTACGATCTTATCGTGGGGGATGGCGTTTTGTTCGCAAGCACGGCGGTGAATATTACACCGGCTGTGCTGCAGGCCGTCGAAGCGAATTTCCAGGCCACAGGCGCACGTTAGTATCGGCGTTGCCAGGTTGGCCGGATTTGTGGCTCCAGTAATGCCAATCCGTCTCGGAGAACTCGCCAGGCAATTCGACTGCAAGTTGTTGGGTGACGCCGAGGTGCAGATCGCATCTGTCGCCTCGCTTGGCAGTGCCGGTCCGGACGCGCTGAGCTTTCTCTCGGGTGCTGCATTCAAGCAGCAGCTGGCGACTACCAGGGCAGCTGCCGTTATCGTCAGGGCGGCCGATGCGAAGGACTGTCCGACAGCAAGCCTGGTCCATGAAAATCCGTATGCGTGCTATGCGCGTATCGCCGACTTTCTGTATCCGCCGCCGGCTATCGAGCCCGGCATCCATCGATCGGCTGAGCTTGCCGCGAGCGCTCGCATTTCACCTTCCGCACAAATCTCTGCACATGTTTGCATCGGCGAGCGCTCGATCATTGGTGACCACACGTACATTGCGCCTGGCTGTATCATCGGCGATGACTGCAGGATCGGTAGCAACGGCAGGATGCTGGCGAACGTTACGGTAGTGAGCAGGGTTACGATTGGTAATCGTTTTATACTGCACCCGGGCGTGGTAATTGGTTCCGACGGGTTTGGCAATGCAATGACGCCCCAGGGCTGGGTCAAGGTGCCGCAACTGGGCGGAGTACGCGTCGGCGACGATGTGGAAGTCGGTGCCAACTCAGCCATCGACCTTGGCGCGCTGGAAGACACAGTGATTGGCGACGGCGTACGCATCGATAACCTGGTGCACGTAGCGCACAACGTCAAGATTGGCGCACATACCGCCATTGCGGGGCAATGTGGTTTTTCCGGCAGCGTGACCATTGGTCAGCGCTGCATGTTCGGCGGCCAGTCCGGTGTGGCCGGCCACCTTACGATCTGCGACGATGTGATCGTAAATGGCAAGGGACTGATTACCAAGAGCATCACGCAGCCCGGCGTATACAGCTCTGCTTTCCCGTCCGAGCCTGTCAATGAATGGAATCGCATCGTGGCCCGGATCCGGCGGCTGGGCAATTTGATCGAGCGCATCAGCAAACTGGAGAAACGCGAGTCGTGATTCATGCAACTGCAATCGTGTCTGGCAGTGCGAAAATTGCGGATGACGTCGAGATCGGCGCCTATGCCATCATTGGCGACAATGTCGAGATTGGCAGTGGCACTTGTATCGATTCACACGTAGTTGTCAGCGGCCCGACCGTTATTGGCAAGCACAACCATATCTATCAATTTGCGTCGATAGGCGACGATCCCCAGGACAAGAAATACGCCAATGAACCGACACGACTGACTATTGGCGATCACAATACGATTCGCGAATTCTGCACGATCAGTCGTGGCACGATTCAGGACCAGGGACTGACAACTCTCGGTGATGACAACTGGATCATGGCGTACGTGCATATTGCGCACGACTGCCGGATCGGCAGTCACACGATCATGGCCAATAACACCACTTTGGCTGGACATGTGCACGTTGGCGACTGGGTGATAATGGGCGGCTTTTCCGGCGCACACCAGTTCTGTCATATTGGCGCGCATGCGTTTCTTGGCATGTATACCGGCATCAATCGCGATGTTCCGGCCTACGTCATGGTCTCGGGAAATCCCGGCGTACCACGCGGTATCAATAGCGAAGGCCTGAAACGGCGAGGCTTCGATGCCGATCAGCTTCGAAACATAAAGAACGCGTACCGCCTCGTTTATCGTGATGGTCTGAAATTAACCGAGGCGATCGCTGAACTTGAACAGCGGCTGCCAACACAGCCCGAACTCGGCATTCTTATTGCTTCGCTGCGCATGTCCGAGCGCGGCATAGTTCGCTAGTCGAAATGCGTATTGCCCTGGTTGCTGGTGAAGCCTCCGGCGATTTGCTCGGCGCCGGCCTGATTCGTGCCGTACGCGAGAAGATTCCGGGTGCCCAATTTCAGGGCGTTGCTGGTCCGGCCATGATCGCGGCCGGTTGCGAACGGCTTGCCGATAGCGAGTCGCTTGCGGTGATGGGGCTGATCGAACCGCTGGCTGAAATACCAAAACTGCTGCGGCTGCGCCGCGCACTGACCAGGCGGTGGCAGGCGTCACCGCCGGATGTGTTTGTCGGCATTGATGCGCCGGACTTTAATCTTGGACTGGAAAAGGCGTTGCGCAAGTCGGGCATACCTACGGTGCATTACGTCTGCCCGTCGATATGGGCATGGCGCGCCGGTCGCATCAAAACGATTCGCAAGGCAGCGGATCGTGTACTCTGCATCCTGCCGTTCGAGAAAAAAATTCTCGATGCACAGGGCGTTGATGCCGTATTTGTCGGTCACCCCAAGGCAGATCACCTGGCGACTGATATCGATGCGGAGTCAGCGCGTCGCATCCTTGACCTTGATGGTCGAACGGTTATTGCGGTGTTGCCTGGCAGCCGCAAGAGCGAGGTGACGCGGCTTGGCCCGGTATTCGTGGCCGCAGCGGCTATCCTCGCGCAGTCCGACGAGCAGTTGCGGTTTGTTACGCCGGTTGCCGCACCACGGCTGCGGCCATTGATCGAAGCCCAGATTGCGGCCGCCGGCATGCGCGACCGCTTTACACTGATTGACGGGGATTCGATCGAGGCGATGTCCGCTGCGCATGTCGTGCTGCTGGCCTCAGGCACCGCTGCGCTGGAGTCTGCGCTGTTGTGCAAGCCAATGGTGGCAGCGTATCGTGTTGCTGAAATAACCGCCCGAATCCTCGATATTTTCGGCCTGGTGAAGACGCCGTATTTCACCTTGCCGAACCTGCTGACCGAGGAGCCGCTGGTGCCGGAACTGATTCAATGGGCGGTGACTCCGGATGCGGTGGCGGCGGCGGTACAGGCCATGCTTGCGGACCCCGAACGGCGAGCGGCGATTGCCGGTCGATTTGCTAAACTGCGTGTGGAACTTGCGCTCGATGCGGATCGCCGTGCCGCCGACGCAGTAATCGATCTCGCAACCAGGACCGGGCAACACCATCCGACGCCGTAATGCTGCAAGGACTGCTATTTCAATCTGATGGCCCCATCGCCGGGGTCGACGAAGCCGGCCGCGGCCCGCTCGCGGGCCCGGTGGTTGCTGCGGCCGTGATTCTCGATCCGGCGCGGCCAATCGCAGGGCTGGCGGATTCGAAAAAGTTGTCCGCAGCACGGCGCGAAGAACTGGCGGCTGCCATCCGCGTCAACGCCACAGCCTGGTCGGTGGCGTGGGCAGACCCAGCCGAGATAGACGTGCTAAATATCCTGCGGGCCACGATGCTGGCGATGCGCAGGGCCTTGCTCGGCCTTGCGATTGTGCCGGCAGCGGTACAGGTGGACGGCAACCGCTTGCCGGACTTGCTTATCGGCTACCGCTGGTTGCGCGGTGAGGCCATCGTCGGCGGCGACGACAAGGTGGCCGCTATCAGCGCGGCCTCGATTATTGCGAAAACGACCCGCGATCGAATCATGTGCGAGATCGATCAGTTGTATCCGGCCTACGAATTTGCGCGCCACAAGGGTTACGGAACCGCGGTGCACCGCATGCGCCTGCGGCAGCACGGTCCCTGCGAACACCATCGGCAGAGTTTCGCGCCGGTAAGGATGGCTATGTGACGGCGACGCCATTTGTGCACCTGCATTTGCACACCGAGTTTTCGCTGCAGGACAGCACAGTTCGTATTCCGGAACTCATGCAACACTGCGTCGCCGACGGCATGCCGGCGGTTGCAATGACCGACCTGAACAATCTGTTTGGCATGGTCAAGTTCTACAAAAAAGCCGTTGCCGCCGGCATCAAGCCGTTAATTGGTGTCGATCTCAGGATCAGCAACGACGACGAGCCGGAGCGGCCCTTTCATCTCGTTTTGTTGTGCCAGGACACCGTCGGCTATCGCAACCTGACACGGCTTGTGAGCCGCTGCTATCTTGAAGGCCAGGTTCGAGGAGAGCCGCGGGCCCGCCGTGAATGGCTGGATCGCAGCAGCTGTAAGGGTCTGATTGCGCTGTCAGGCGGCATGCACGGTGACGTCGGACGCGCGTTGCTCCTGGGCCACGAGGACGCGGCCCGCAATCGATTGGCTGCGTGGCGCGAGCTGTTCGGTGATCGTTACTACCTCGAGTTGATTCGAACCGGTCGCCCCGGTGAGGAGGACTGTGCACGTGCGAGTATCCGGCTGGCGGGCGCCGAGGGTGTCGCAGTGGTTGCCAGCAATGACGTGCGATTCATCAGTCGCGACGAATTCCAGTCCCACGAGGCGCGAGTTTGCATTCGCGAAGGGCGCGGCCTGGCGGACCCGGACCGGCCGCGCAATTACAGTGACAACCAGTACCTCAGAAGTTCGGCCAAGATGATCGAGTTGTTTGCCGACGTACCGGCGGCGATCGAAAACGCAGTCGAGATCGCGCGACGCTGCAGCCTGGACCTGGAATTTGGCAACAGCGCATTGCCCGCATTTCCGATTCCGGAAGGACAGACCGAAGCGCAGTACCTGGCTGCGCAGGCGAGCCGTGGCTTGCAATCCAGGCTCGCGGAGATTTATCGCGTCGGCGCTATTCCCTCGTCGGAGCACGCAGCCAGCAGCGCGCCGTACCTAGAGCGCCTGCAGTCCGAGCTGCAAGTCATCGGCGGCATGGGCTTTGCCGGTTACTTCCTGATTGTCGCCGACTTCATACGCTGGGCGCGCGACAACGATATCCCGGTCGGCCCGGGACGAGGCTCAGGCGCGGGTTCGCTGGTTGCCTGGGTGCTCGGCATCACGGATCTGGATCCGCTGGCGCACGACCTGCTGTTTGAGCGCTTCCTTAACCCGGAACGAGTGTCGATGCCCGACTTCGACGTCGACTTCTGTATGGAGGGGCGAGACCGGGTGATCGAATACGTGGCAGATCGATACGGGCGCGATCGCGTTGCGCAAATCATTACTTTCGGCACCATGGCGGCAAGAGCTGTGATTCGTGATTGCGGCCGTGTGCTCGGACAACCCTATGGTTTCGTCGATCGCATTGCGAAACTGGTGCCCTTCGAAATTGGCATGACCCTGGATAAGGCGCTGGAACAGTCGGAAGAACTCGCCAGCATGTACCGGGACGACGAGGAAGTGGAGGCGATTATTGATCTTGCGAAATCGCTTGAAGGATTGGCACGTAATGCCGGCAAGCACGCCGGCGGAGTGGTGATCGCTCCCGGACAACTGACCGATTTCACTGCACTGTACTGCGAAGACGGCGGCACTCAGATCATTACGCAGCTTGACAAGGACGACGTTGAGGCGATCGGCCTGGTCAAGTTCGACTTCCTTGGCCTCAGGACACTTACCATCATCAATTGGGCGGAGCGCATTATTAATGCGACGCACGCGAATGCCGATTTCGACATCGATCGAATTCCGCCCAATGACGCTGATACTTTTGCGTTATTGCGAAGTACGCAAACTGCCGCGGTCTTCCAGCTCGAGTCCAGCGGCATGCGCGACCTGATCAAGCGCATGCGACCGGATCGGTTTGACGACCTGGTCGCACTGGTGGCGCTGTTCCGGCCTGGTCCCTTGCAGTCGGGCATGGTGGACGACTTCATCGCGCGGCGGCATTCGGCCAACCAGGGCGAAATCGACTACCTGCATCCGGACCTCAAACCTTTGCTCGAGGAGACTTACGGCGTAATCCTGTATCAGGAACAGGTGATGCAGATTGCGCAGTTGCTGGCCGGTTACACGCTCGGCGGTGCAGACCTGTTGCGGCGTGCAATGGGCAAGAAAAAGCCCGAGGAAATGGCACTGCAGCGGGAAATTTTCGTGCAGGGCGCTACCGAGAGAGGTGTCGCGGAACATACGGCGACACGGATATTCGATTTGATGGAAAAGTTTGCCGGTTACGGCTTCAACAAGTCGCACTCGGCGGCATACGCAGTACTTGCCTACCAGACCGCCTACCTCAAGGCGCACTATCCGGCGGAATTTATGGCTGCGGTCATGAGTGCCGAGCTGGATAACACCGATCGCCTGGTGACGCTGAAGGATGATTGCCGCAAGCAGAACCTCAAGCTGATTGCGCCTGCGATCAATAAGTCGGCTTATGCCTTCAGCGTCGCCGACAAGCACAGCATCCTGTACGGACTGGGCGCCATCAAGGGCGTGGGCAGGGCCGTGGTCGAAGCCGTGATCGCCGAGCGCGAGTCGCGTGGACCGTTTAGTGGGCTGGTTGAATTCTGCCGCCGCGTTGACCACGACAAGATAAACCGGCGCGCAGTACTGGCAATGATCAAGTCCGGTGCGATGGACGAGTTTGGGCTATCGAGGCGGGGTTTAAGTGAGCAACTCGACGAAGCGATGGCGAGTGCCGACCAGGCGGCGCGGGCGGCTGCCGCGGGGCAAAACGACATGTTTGGCTTGCAGCTTGAGGGACATGTACCGACTGCGACAGTCAAGGATGCAGCGGGACAGCTTGTGCTGACAGTGCCGGAGTGGACCGACCGCGAGCGGCTGAACAATGAGAAGGAAGCGCTGGGCCTGTACCTGGCCGGCCATCCATTCGATGCAGTGCGCGCAGACGCGATGTATTTCGTGGATGGCTGCCTCGCCGACCTGATCGCCGAGCCTGCGCCGCAGAATACCCGTGGTGAACGCGACTACAGCCAGGCGCGCCGCGAGGTAACCGTCGCCGGCCTGGTTTCGGAGATACGCAAGCGTGGCAACCGCATCAGCGTGGTGCTCGACGACGATACGGCGCGCATGGAAGTCAGCCTGTTTAACGAAGCATTCCAGGAGTTTCGGCACCTGCTGGTGAAAGATGAAATCGTGGTCATCAGCGGCCCGCTGCGTTATGACGATTTTCAGGGTGGCTGGACAGTCAATTGCAAGAACGCTTTGCTGATCGACAACGTCATCGAGTCGCGCGCCAAAGGATTGTTGCTGTGCATTGCGCCAAACGGCCGGGGCAGACAGTTGCTCAGCCGACTGCACGATGTATTGCTGCCTTACCGCGATGGCGCTTGCGATGTCGCGATCCAGTATGTTGGCGACAGTGCGGCCGCCAGGCTCAGTCTTGGGCCGGAATGGTCGGTCCGGCCGAGCCGCGAATTGCGCGATCAGCTGACCGAGCTACTGGGCAGCAATAATGTCCGGCTGCTCTACGCACCTGGCCGGGAAATCATGTAGAGTCGATCCTCCGGCCCCGAGTCACGTATTCCTATGGACATGAAATTTCTGGATTTTGAACAACCTATAGCGGAACTCGAAGCTAAAATCGAGGAGTTGCGCTTTGTCGGTGTCGATTCCGAAATAAACATAAATGACGAAGTGGCCAGGCTCAAAGCGAAGAGCGAAGCGCGTACCAGGAGCATTTTTGCGAAGCTCAGCGCCTGGCAGACCGCGCAGGTCGCACGCCACCCGGCGCGCCCCTACACGCTCGACTACCTGGGCCTGATCATGCCGGACTTCCAGGAGTTGCATGGCGATCGCATGTATGCGGATGACCCCGCAATCATCGGCGGCGTTGGCCGGCTTGATGGCCGTGCGGTCATGATTATCGGCCACCAGAAAGGCCGCGATACCAAGGAACGTGTGCGCCGCAACTATGGCATGCCAAAACCAGAAGGCTACCGGAAAGCGCAGCGCCTGATGCGCCTGGCAGAAAAATTTTCGCTGCCGATCGTGACGTTTATCGATACACCTGGCGCCTACCCCGGAATTGGTGCCGAAGAACGCGGCCAGAGTGAGGCGATCGCGTATTGCCTTTACCTCATGGCCGGACTGAAGACACCGATCATCAGCGTCGTAATTGGCGAGGGCGGATCGGGTGGCGCATTGGCTATCGGCGTATCGGATCGCCTGCTGATGTTGCAGTACAGCATCTATTCGGTCATATCACCTGAGGGCTGCGCCTCGATCCTCTGGAAAAGTGCCGAGCGCGCCGAGGAAGCGGCCGAAGCGATGCGCATTACGGCAACACACCTGAACGAGTTCGGCCTGGTTGACCAGGTACTTACGGAACCGCTGGGCGGCGCGCACCGCGACCCGGCGGCCACGGCCGAGGTTATTCGCAATGCGCTGCAGAAATACCTCGCGGAAATGGATCAATTGTCAGTGAAAGAATTGCTGCAGCAGCGGCAGCAACGATTGGCCAGTTTCGGCAAGTTCAAGGGCGCGTGACGCTCAGCAGCGCCTCCCTGCTGCAAATACTCGCGGCACATGCAGCATCAGCGGGTCCGCCGCGGCGTTACCTGGTCGCCTTCAGCGGTGGCCTCGATTCAACGGTGCTGTTGCATGCGCTGGCAATGACTGCCGCAGAGCACAAGGTCGCGTTGCTGGCGGTACACATCAATCATGGCCTGCAATCGGCGGCAGACGAGTGGAGCCAACATTGTCGCGCCGTGGCCGAGGCGCTCGGCGTCGAATTCCGCGTTGAGCAGGTATGCGTGGATCTGGCCGGCGGCCAGGGGCTCGAGGCCGCGGCCCGGGATGCACGTTACCGGGCTCTTGGACCGTTGATCCAGCCGGGCGACTGGTTGCTGAGTGCGCATCACCGGGATGACCAGGCCGAAACTCTGCTGCTGAACCTGCTGCGCGGCGCCGGCCCTATGGGCCTGGCGGGAATCGGCGCTTTGCGGCCATTTGCTGATGGCTGGCTGGTCCGTCCATTGCTGTCTTACTCGCGGAGTGACCTGCGGGCCTATGCTGCCGAGCAGCAACTAACCTGGATCGACGACCCGAGCAATGCAGACCAGCTCCGCGACCGCAACTTTCTGCGGCACGAAATTCTGCCGCGGCTCAAGTCGCGCTGGCCCGACGCGGTTGCCTGTTTGCAGCGCAGCGGCCGGATCGCGGGCGATGCGGTTTTATTGCTGGATGATCTCGCTGCGATGGACGCCATTGCTGTTCATGCCGGTTACGATCGGCTGCGCATCGATGCGCTGCGCCGTTTATCCGCGGTACGGCAGCGCAACGTACTGCGTTACCTGATTCGTCAGCAGGGCCTGCCGACTCCGAGCGAGGCGCGCTTGCAACAGGTGCTCGACACTGTCCTGCCGGCACGCGAGGATGCCGAGCCTTGCGTTGGCTGGGAAGGCGGGCAGGTTCGGCGCTATCGCGAGCATTTGTATCTGCTGCAAGGCGAGCTGCCTCCTGTGCCCGACATCCCGGGCGATTTTGGCGGTGGCGACCGCCTGCTGCTGGCATCGGGCCTGGGTACGCTGCACCTCGAGGCCGGTGCGCCAGAAGGGCTGTCAGAGGCGCTGGTCCGAAGTGGACTTGAGCTGCGCTTTCGTCGCGGTGGCGAAAAATTCAGGCCAATGGGCCAGGCCCATACGAGGAAACTCAAGAAATTACTTCAAGAGGCGGGCATCGTGCCCTGGATGCGTGATCGCATCCCGTTGTTGTACTCGGGCGGTGAACTCGTGGCGGTCGCGGACCTGTGGCTTGCGGCTGGCGCGGCGAGCCAGCCGGGGGTGGCAGTTCGCTGGGAAAATCGACCGTCGATTCACTAGTCTTTGATTGTTTCGCCGCAGGTGTTCTGTTAACGTCTAAAGCCGTCTTTAGTCCAACGACGGCATGCAATTCCAAGGGTTGGAAAAAAGCACTTCGCCAGTACGGTGCTTTGATCCAGCCCTTTGTTATTTGTGGCGGTCCTTGCCTTGGTGTTCGCTTATGACATCGTACGTTTTCATCACCGGCGGCGTGGTTTCCTCGCTTGGCAAGGGGATCACCTCGGCGTGCCTCGGAGCAATTCTCGAGGCGCGCGGCCTGAAGATCAGTATGATCAAGCTTGATCCCTACATTAATGTCGACCCTGGCACCATGAGCCCGTTCCAGCACGGCGAGGTGTTTGTCACCCACGACGGCACCGAAACGGACCTCGACCTTGGCCACTATGAGCGCTTCGTGAGAACCGCCAAAGGCGGGCGTCACAGCAATTTCACCACCGGCCGCATCTACGAAACGGTTATCCGCAAGGAACGCCGCGGCGATTATCTCGGTGCCACGGTGCAGGTAATTCCGCACATCACCGACGAGATCAAGCGCAGTGTCGAGAAAGGTGCCGGCGATGCCGATATTTGCCTGGTCGAGATTGGCGGTACGGTCGGCGACATCGAATCCCTGCCGTTTCTCGAGGCGATCCGGCAAATGGGAGTCGAACTCGGCCATGATCGGGTTGTGTATGTGCACCTGACACTGGTGCCCTATATTTCTACCGCGTCCGAGATCAAGACCAAGCCGACCCAGCACTCGGTGAAGGAACTCCGTTCCATCGGCATTCAGCCCGATATTCTTGTCTGCCGCTCGGAACAGCCACTGCCGCTGGAACAACGCAAGAAGATCGCGTTGTTTACCAATGTGCAGCAAAAAGCGGTCATTTCCGCCTATGATGCGGACGACCTGTACAAGATTCCCGGCATGATGCATGAGCAGGGCCTGGATGAAATCGTCGCGCGGCAACTCGGGCTGGACCTGCCGCCGGCCGATCTCAGCGAATGGGATGCGATCGTCGAGGCCAAGCAGAATCCCAGCAGCGAAGTCGATATCGCCATGGTTGGTAAATACATGGATCTCAAGGATTCCTACATGTCGCTGGTTGAGGCGTTGCAGCACGGCGGCATTCACACGCGCACGCGGGTCAACATTCATTTCATTGAATCGCGGCACATCGAACTTCAGGGTACGGAGTGCCTGCGTGGCATGGACGGTATCGTGGTGCCGGGCGGCTTTGGCGACCGTGGCATCGAGGGCAAGATCGAGACCGTGCGCTTTGCACGGGAAAACGGCGTGCCATATCTCGGTATCTGCCTCGGTATGCAGGTTGCGGTGATCGAGGCAGCGCGCAACCTGGCAGGGCTTAAAGGCGCCATGAGTACGGAATTCAACAAGGATACACCGCATCCGGTGGTCGCCCTGATAACCGAATGGCAGACCGGCAGCGGCCAGGTTGAGCAACGCGATGAGGCGTCGCACCTGGGCGGTACCATGCGGCTTGGGGCGCAGCCGGTGACCCTGGCCAAAGGCTCGCTGGCGGCACAGAGTTATGGCGCGACACAGATTGAAGAGCGCCACCGTCACCGCTATGAGGTGAACAACAATTACCGGGCGCGACTGGAAAAGGCCGGCCTGCGTTTTTCCGGTACTTCGGTGGATGACCTGGTCGAGATGGTCGAGATTCCCGGCCATCCCTGGTTCCTGGCGAGCCAGTTTCACCCTGAATTCACCTCCAATCCGCGCGACGGGCACCCGTTATTCACCGGCTTCATTACGGCCGCGCGGCATCACCACGAGGGCGTATTGCCCAAGGTGCGGGAAGCATGAAGCTATGCGGCTTTGACGCCGGCAATGAGCGCAGGATCTTCCTGATCGCCGGTACCTGCGTGGTGGAAAGCGAGGTGATGGCGATCGATACGGCGGGCACGTTGAAGGAGATTTGTGACGGCCTTGGAATTCCGTTTATTTACAAATCGTCGTTCGACAAGGCCAATCGCAGTTCATGCGACGGCTTTCGTGGCCCCGGCATGGATGAGGGGCTGCGAATTCTCGCCGAGGTGAAACGCCAGGTCGGCGTCCCGATTTTGACGGATGTGCACGAGGACACGCCCATGGACGAGGTGGCTTCCGTTGTCGACGTACTGCAGACACCTGCGTTCCTGTGCCGCCAGACCAATTTCATTCTGCGCGCCGTGAGTGCGGGCCGCCCGGTGAATATCAAAAAAGGCCAATTCCTGTCACCCTGGGAAATGCAAAATGTGGTGCACAAGGCAAAGTCGACCGGCAATAACGACATCCTGGTCTGTGAGCGCGGCTTTTCGTTTGGCTACAACAACCTGGTGTCGGACATGCGCAGCCTGGCGATTTTGCGCGGCACCGGTTGCCCGGTGGTATTCGATGCGACCCATTCGGTACAACTGCCGGGCGGGCAGGGTTCATCGTCAGGCGGGCAGCGGGAGTTCATCCCGGTGCTCGCGCGTGCAGCCACCGCAGCCGGCGTAGCCGGCCTTTTCATGGAAACGCACCCGGATCCGGCCAAAGCGCTCAGCGATGGACCGAATGCCTGGCCGCTTGGCAGGATGGCGGCACTGTTGGAAACACTCGTGGCGATCGATGCCACGGTCAAGCAAGGTGACTTTCTCGAGGCTGCCTACGGCCTCGGGGTTCCGAACTCGGAGTAAAAATGATCAAGATTACTGATGTGCGCGGCCGGGAAATTCTCGACTCGCGAGGGAATCCCACGGTTGAGGCCGATGTAACGTTGGCGGATGGCAGTACAGGGCGCGCGGGCGTGCCGTCGGGCGCATCTACCGGTACCCGCGAGGCCGTTGAACTCCGGGACGGCGACAAGTCGCGTTACCTCGGCAAGGGAGTATTGCAGGCCGTCAGCAATGTGAACGGCGTGCTGCGCAATGCGGTACTGGCTCGTGAATTCGAAAACCAGCGCGCGCTCGACCAATGCATGATCGAGCTGGACGGCAGCGCCAACAAGAGCCGGCTCGGTGCCAATGCCTTGCTGGCGATTTCACTCGCGGCCGCGAAGGCAGAGGCGCAATCAAAGCGGATATCGCTGTTTCGTCACCTTGGCGACAGTACAACCATGCCGGTACCGATGATGAACATCATCAATGGCGGCGCGCACGCCGATAACAGCGTCGATATCCAGGAATTCATGATCCTGCCGGTCGGTGCGCCCAATTTCCGCGAGGCACTGCGCTATGGCGCAGAAATATTTCACGCCCTGAAGAGTGTATTGAAAGCCAGAGACTTGAATACCGCGGTGGGCGATGAAGGCGGTTTTGCGCCGGATCTGCCGTCCAATCGGGCAGCACTTGATACCATCATGGTGGCAATCGACAAGGCAGGTTTTCGTGCCGGCGAGGATATCCTGCTGGGTCTCGACGTCGCGAGTTCGGAATTTTATGAAAACGGTGTCTACACGCTGGAGTCGGAAGGGCGACAATTCGATGCGGCGGGATTCACGGCCTTTCTCAAGGAACTCGCCGACAGTTATTCGATCATCACCATCGAAGATGGCATGGACGAAAGCGACTGGGACGGCTGGCAGCTGCTGAGCCGCGAGATCGGTGACCGGGTACAGCTCGTCGGGGATGATCTGTTCGTCACCAACACGCAGATCCTGGCTCGCGGCATCGCCCAAAATATAGCTAACGCCATCTTGATAAAACCTAACCAAATCGGTACCTTAAGCGAAACTCTTGATGCAATTACTATGGCGGGAGACGCAGGCTACGCAGCAGTGATATCGCACCGGTCCGGGGAGACCTCGGATAGCACGATAGCGGATATCGCAGTTGGCACGCTGGCGACGCAGATCAAGACCGGGTCCTTGTCACGCTCGGATCGAATCGCCAAGTACAACCAGTTGTTGCGTATTGAAGAGGAACTCGGTACTGATGCCGGGTATGCGGGCAGAACGGCATTCTCAGTATCAGCGTGAATCCTAAGTAGTTGCGAGCGGAATTGGGGATCCACTTGGGAACAAATCGCTTGTTATTGGTTGCACTTGCGTCGGTCGCACTGGCCTTGCAGGCGCAGCTGTGGTTTGCCGATGCCGGTTTCGCCAAGACCCGGAATTTACGCGCGGCGGTTGCCGAGCAACGCGCCCAGAACGAACAGTTATCACGTCGCAACCAGGCACTCGAAGCTGAAGTCATTAATCTCAAGCAGAGCTCCGAGGCAGCTGAAGAACGCGCGCGAACCGACCTCGGCATGATCGGCGCCAGGGAAACGTTTTTTCAGGTTGTGCCGTCACCCGGTACGTCCTGAGTCTCCCTGCCAGGCTGCCTAATTCAGGTGCCTCTTGAGGAACCGGTCAACGGACTCGTACGCACGCTGCCGGTTGTTATTGCTGTCGATGTCGTGGGTACCCATTTCCAGCTCGACAAACTGAAAATCCCGATTGCGCGTCGTTGCGCCCGATTTGCTGCGGCTGGCCTTGGCGCGAAAATCGGTGAACTGATCGAACGCCACTTCCGAATCGTACTCGCCGTGCACGAGCAGCGTTGGCACCGAGATGCGGTCGACATTGAATACGGCGGATGCACGATCGAGCCTGGTGCGCAGCAGTCAGCGCAACGAAGCCGCCATAGCCAATTCCGAGGATGCAAGCCTTCGTGGTGTCGACAGTGTCCTGTTCAGCCAGCCAGTCGATGCCGTCATACGTGTGCGTAAACGAGCAGTGCTGGTAAATCCCCGTCCAGTGAAGCCGGCAGTGTCAGGTAACCGGTAAGCGAGGTGCCATCAGCGGCGACGAAGGAAATAGTTTCGGTCTCGCGCAGCGCGACAGATTCGAGCTGCGGATATTCACTGAACCAGACGCCGGCCGCCTTGGATTCGAAATCGATCCACAAGTATTTTGGCGGCGAGTCGCTTCTGCTTGCCGTTACGATAATTCGCGACGCATCCCCGCTCATGCTCGCGATGGATACGTCAAAATCCGGCAGCACGGATTTCGCAGCTTGTTGCAAGGTCGTGTACTTTGATTCGAAAAAGACCTGCTCGAATTTATCGGCGATGTAGCTGGCACCAATAATGTGCTCGTGATCGTAGTCCCAGATCACGTTGGCCAGGTCGTAGGAATCAGTGCCAAAGATTCGCGGGCCGAACGTCTGGGCTTCGAAGTCGTAGTCCCACAAACTGACGAAGCCCGCTTCGCGGCCGCTCCAGACCACGGCCCTGCCGCCATTGACAAGCACGGGCAGAAACAATTCCCGACTCTCATAGGGCTCGAGTTTGTATTCAATCCAGTCCTTGGTAGCGAAGTCGCGATACTCATGTACGAATAGCTTGCGGCGAAATTCCGGCTGAATGTTGAGCACGGGATTGGCGTTGGTATCCAGTATCCAGAGCTGTGCTTCGCCGGCACCCAGCAGTTGCTTTTCGTAGCGATTATCGTAAATGTTCAGCTTGTAGACATGCCGGCTACTGGTGCGTGACTCGAACAGTTCGATCAGTACTCGGTCCGATTCGGCCGGTAGCAAGGAGAGCAAGCGACCATGCTCAGGCCGACGAGTATCGAATCTGGTCGGATCGCCAGGCGTGGTTACACCCCATATCAGGTTGGTTGGTTCGCTGCCGTCCCGGTTGACTGCGTGTAACTGGTGTCGTTGCAGCCGCTTGCCCTGATAACGGTCGGTATAGTTCACAGTTACGATCAGTCGATCATCGTTAGCCCATTGGACCGCCGCGATCCGATCGTTCGAGTGATTGAGTCGCAGGATTGTCGTCAGTTCCTGGCTGCCGAATTCGGCTGTGACAACGGCGGGAAACTCACCCGTGTTCATTACCGCCGCGATATAGCGGCCATCGGGCGACAGCTCGGGTTTCTCAATCGCGGGAATCTGGCCAAAACTTGCCGATGGCAGTTCGGCTGCCGCTGTGCCCAGGAAGACGAACATTCCTAATGCGACCCCGGGTATGGCAATGAGCCTGTTCATGGCAGTTCCCTAGTTAAGGTATTTACGCAGGAACTCATCCACCGCTTTAAATGTCGCGAGACGATTCCTGTTGTCGTCGAGGTAATGGGTGCCAAATGGCAGCTCGATGTATTCAAGCGGGAATTGCGGTTCATTGGGGTTGCCAAAATAGTCATTGCCGGTCGCCTTTCTTACAAAGTCGACTGACTGCGTGATCCGCACCTGGGTATCGCGGTCGCCGTGGATTACCAGTACCGGCCGCTTGATCGCGCTGATGTTCTGAACGGGTGATGCGAGATTCAGCTCGCGTTTCTGCTCATTGTCCGAAATATCACCTATGACCTTGTAGGCGACAATCCGCCCGGTATCCCAGTAGGATTCCGCGAGTACCTGGGCGGGCAGGTCGCTGACTCCGGCCATACTGACGAAGCAGGCGAATGCCTCGGGTTGCTGGAAGGCCGCAGTAAGCGCCACGTAGCCGCCGTAGCTGGCGCCGACAACGCACATGCGCTCTGTGTCGACCAGGTCCTGCGCCCTGAGCCAGGCTATGGCGTCGTACACGTCGTCCTGCATTTTGCCGCCCCATTGCCGGTAGCCGGCCGCTTCAAACGCCGAGCCGAAACCGGTCGAGCCACGAAAGTTGACCTGCAGCACGGCGTAGCCGCGATTGGAAAACAGTTGCAGCATCGGATCGAAATACTGGTAATCGCGTGCATGTGGTCCGCCGTGCGGATAAACGACGAGTGGCGGCTTCTTGCCGTCCGCCCGTGACGGCATCGTCAGATAGCCGCGGATCTTGAGTCCGTCGCGGGCATTGAACTCGTACGGCGTCACCTTGGTTAGCGGCTGGCCCTCCAGTTCCGGAAACTGGCTGAACCAGGCGCCGGCTTTCTGTGCCGTGATGTCCAGCCAGAAGTACTTGGTTGGCGAATCATCGCGTTGCGCCGAGACGATCATGCGGCTCGAATCGCGGCTGCGACTCTCCACAAAGGTTTCAAATTGAGAAAAACTTTGTCTTACCAGCTGGTGAACATTTGCGTCAGACTCGGAAAAATAATGGCGTCTCTGGAAGTGATCGTAATAGGCGGCACCGACAACCTGCCGTTTCTCCGGATCAAGAATCGCTGCGTTCACATCATATTCGTCCGCGGCAAACAGCAATTCGTCAAACTCGCCACGTTGAATGTCGTACCACCACAGCGCCTCACGCCCCAGTTCGTGGTCACTGATGACAATCGCCTTGCCGTTTGCAATCGACACCGGCCAGAATGTCTCATCTGCAACAACGATTTGTGTATGCAGCAATGCAAACTCGTCCTGGCCCCGCTCGCGATACCAGATAGAGCGCGTTTCCTTGTCGTAGCCGATGCCGAGCGAGACATGGCCAGTGTTGTCCGCGACCCAGGTTGATACCCGGTACTTGTTAACAAACTGCTTGTCGAATCTGTTCCTGGTGATATCGACCTTGAAGACCGAGGTCGCCTTATCGGCAGGGTCGTACAATTCGAGCAGAATATGCTTCGGTTCGTCCGGCAGGAACGATATGACCCGATCCTTGTCAACGTAATAGGAATCCCGGGTCACACCTTTATCGGACCTGCGCGAAATCTGTTGCAGATCCGTGCCGTCCCGATTGACAACGTACAGCCGGTTCAGGCGAAAACGAATTGAGTTCAGCACAGATGAGAAACTGGCCGAGATCAGTATCTGCTCATCGTTAGCCCATTCGATCCACTCAATCCGGTCGTCCGCGTATTGCAACTGCAGGATTTTGCTGATGTCCGTACTGCCAAACGGTCCCACCGCCACGGCCGGCGTCTCTCCCGTGTTCAGTACGGCAGCGACGAACTGGCCGCTTGGCGATACCGAGGGCTGGTCGATAACGGGCATGTGGCCAAAACTCTCGATCGGTAGCTCGGCTGTGAACGCTGGCGAGAAGAATGCAATAATGACGGCGACTAACAGGATTCTTTGCATTGTGAGTGCTCCTCCGTCGGTGTTGCCCGGTATTATGCCGCTATTCATCCAACAATTCTCCCGGAACTAACCGTGCCGGCTCTTCCAGAGTGGGCGACCGCTTACGATCGACTCGGACTTGACGTCGAGATTCGACGCGAACCAGCCGATTTCCAGGTTATGGAGCATCTCTCATACGCGCTCGATGGCGCCGGTGAGCATGAGTATCTCTGGATAGAAAAGAGCGGTGCCAATACCAGCTGGGTCGCCGCAAGGCTGGCGAAATTCTGTGGCATCAATGCGCGCGATGTTGGTTATGCTGGCATGAAAGACCGGCATGCGATTACTCGGCAGTGGTTCAGTGTTTGTCATCGCAAGGATGTACGCTGGGACGAATTCGCTGAAGTCGGTATTGCGATTCTCGCGCACCGACGTCATAGCCGAAAACTTCGTCGCGGCGCGCACACTGGAAACAATTTCAAAGTTGCGCTGCGTGCCGGGGACATTCAGATACACGAGGCGCGCCTCAGCGAGCGCCTCGCGCTGATCGCAGCGCAAGGCGTGCCCAACTATTTTGGCGAGCAACGCTTCGGCCGCGACGGCGGCAACCTGTCACTTGGCAAAACGCTGTTCGCAGGTCGCCGCATGTCGCGTTCCAAACGCAGTATTGCGTTGTCCGCAGCGCGCTCCCTGATTTTCAACACGATCCTGGACGAGCGAGTCCGGGGCGGGACGTGGAATACGTTGCTGCCCGGGGAACTTGCAAATCTCGACGGCTCCGGCAGCGTTTTCGCCGTGGACTCTGTCGATGCGGCATTGGTTGCGCGCTGCACCGCCCTGGACATCCACCCGACCGCTTCGTTGTGGGGGGACGGATCGCCGCGCGGTGGCAGTGCGGTCGCTCTGCTCGAATCGTCGGCCGTGGTGCCGCACGCGGATATCGCAGCAGCACTGGTTGCCACGCGCATGCAGCCCGCGAGTCGTGCCTTGCGCCTGCGCGTATGCGATTTGCACTGGCACTTTGA
>JAOUHU010000047.1 GCA_029884455.1 Gammaproteobacteria bacterium
CGATTCGAAGTCACGCCAGTCGGCAAACAGTTGCAGCAAATCGTCATGGTTCGTCACGGATTCTGCCTCCGTATGGGCTGCCGCTCCCAGGAAAAAGAGCGCAGCGCAGGTCGTAGTGAGTGTTTTTATAAGCACCGATAAAAATCCGTGTAACGTTGCAGTGGCGGAAATTATATCCTTTGTGCCACCGCGTAGTATTTGCCTGCGGCGATCGGCATACCTGGAAACGCGTGATGAGTGACGAAATTGATGTATGGCGGCTGGTCGCCGGACTTGGCTTGTTCCTGTTCGGCATGGCGACCATGGAACGCGCACTACGCGACCTCGCCGGGCGGACATTCAAGCGCTTTATCACCCAGCAGACGGCCACACCGCTCAAAAGTGTTGTGGTCGGTGTATTGTCCACCGCCGCACTGCAAAGCAGTTCTGTGGTCAGCCTCATTGTGCTTGCATTTCTTGGCGCCGGCATTGTGTCGCTGGCGAGTGCGATTGGCATTGTGTTCGGCGCTAATGTCGGCACGACCGCAACCGGCTGGATTGTCGCAACGCTGGGCTTCAAGGTTGACATCGAGGCGCTTGCGTTGCCGCTGATCGCCTGTGGTGCATTTGCGGTGGTCTGGACCAGGTCAGCCACACGCGTCGCCGGCCTTGGCAATTTGATGGTCGGGCTGGGCCTGATGCTGATTGGCCTCGACTTCATGAAGTCAGGCGCCATTGCTGCCACGCAAAGCTTCGATCCTGCCACCCTCGCGGAACGTTCGCTGCTTGTTTTTCTCGCCGCCGGCCTGTTGCTGACCGCAGTCATCCAGTCAAGTTCGGCAACAATCATGATCACGCTGAGTGCCCTGTACGTATCGGCCATTTCGCTGCACGCCGCAGCGGCGGTTGCGATCGGTGCCGACCTGGGCACAACCATTACCGCGGTCCTCGGCACACTGGCCGGTTCGGTCGACAAAAAGCGCCTCGTTGTTGCCATCGTGCTGTTCAATGTGCTGGCGAATGCAATTGCCTTCATCTTCCTCGACCAATTGCTGTACTTCATTACCGGGCCGCTCGGCGTTACGGATCCTTTGTTTGCGCTGGTCGCGTTTCACAGCCTTTTCAATGGCATCGGCGTGTTGCTGGCGCTGCCGCTTATCCGGCCCCTGACACACTGGCTCAGCGAACATTTTCTCGAACAGCAGCCACCACTGCTGAGGCACATCAACAAGAGTTCCATGGCTGTCCCGGAAGCAGCGGTCGAGAATATCCGGCGCGAGACGTATCGCCTGCTGGATCAGGTGGCAGCGCTGAACCAGTCGGTGTTTGCGCTGCCGCCGGACGCATCCTTCTACGACAGCAAAGAGGATCGACTCGCAACAGCGGTGTTCGGCTCGCACCCCGATTTCGACCAGTGCTATGGCAATATCAAGCAGCTCGAGGGAGATATTTTGACGTTCGCCTTGAGATTGCAGCGCGAGCCGCTGGGTTCCGAGGAATCCGCCAGGCTCGGGCAGTTGATTCCTGCGATTCGAAACGCCGTGCACTCCGCAAAAAGCGTCAAGGATATTCGCGAGGACTTACGGAGCTTCGAGGACTCCGTAAACGATCGCTTTCACTCTTACACTAATCAGTTCCGCGAGTCGGAACGTGAGTTCTATGAGTTACTCGGGCGGCTTATGCACGCCGAGCTCGACACGCTGCGCTTCGAAAGGCTGGTCGATCTCAAAAGCAAGGCCGAGCAGATACATGGTCGCCTGCATCAACGCATTTATGATGAAGTAAGGCGTGCTGAACTTTCACGTATCGAGATTTCGACATTGCTGAATGTCAACCGCGAACTGCACGTTTCGCACCTGAGCCTGGTGTCCTCGCTTGCAGATGCGCTGCTTGGCATTGAAGCCGCCAACGAATTCGAAAGCATCAAGGTCGCTTCATGATCAGGCGCCTTCTCGATCAAATCGTGGCGAGCATTTCGGCACCGGTGGCATGCGAAGCGGATAGCAGCAAGCGCGAGGCCGCGATACGCATGGCGACGGCGGTACTGATGGTTGACGTGGCGCGCGCAGATCATGTGTTTGAGAAAGCTGAGCTTGATCTCGTGCTGCAACTGGTCGAAGCACACTTCAGCCTGACACCCGGGCAGGCCGCCGACCTCATCAGCCTCGCCAGTGCCAAGGCGGAAGAGCTGACCTCGGCCTACGAGTTCACCAGCACTTTGCACCGGCACCTGGCTGCCGATGAGGAAGCGCGTATCGTCGGACTGCTATGGCGGATCGCTTACGCCGACGGCCGACTCGACAAATATGAAGATTCGCTGGTGCTAAAAATCAGTGACCTGTTGCACGTCAACCGCGCGGCTGTCATGCGCCTCAAGCACGACGCCGCGATCGAGGCAGGTCAGCGCCGGTCATAGTCGAGCCAGGTCTGCCACGCCACTTCCTGCAGAAAACCGGCATCCTGCATTGCCAGCCCGGCTGTATAGGCGAGGCCCTCAGGGCTTCTGCCATTGAGCGCCGCATAAAAAACGCATGCCGCCAGGTAAGTGCCTGCCAGCGTCGGGTGCTTGTTGTCGTCAATCACCAGCGTCAGCTCGGGGCGTAGTGACAGGGCGCGCGCGAACGCGAGGCCGACCGGCACAACGTCGGCATTCAGCTCGGCGCCGATCGCCGAATACGCCTGCTCCAGTTGCGCAGTCATTTCGGGCTGGTCCGTGTAGGCCCAGGTCATGAAGAACAGCGGTTCGGCGCCGATATCGCGAATCAGTTTTGCATAGGATCGCGCCGCCTGCCGGAATTGCTCGGCTTTCCCGGCCACAATTGGCCCGTCGCTGTAGCCCTGCAGAATCACCTTGTGCCACGCGGTGTCCCTGAGCATCTGGCGCAGTCCGCCGTCATGCTCGGGCAGTGTGCCACCTGAAATGGTGAGACTGCGTTGCTGACCACGAGCCCGGCCATCGGCACTCGCCGCACGCAGCAGCTTGCGATAGTGGTCATGCAGCCCATTGTTGTAATAAGTAAAGCTGTTACCGACGAACAGGATGTTCGCCGCGCTAACATTCGCCGGAACCAGCGTTGCCGCGACCGGCGCCATCAGCGCATTGTCATGTGTCGCCGCATCGACCAGCACGACCCGCCAGTTGAAATCAGCACCGATTTCTGCGGCGCTGGCTTTCGCGACCTCGTACATGGTCATGCCACGCGTCAGCCGGTTCTTGCCCTGGCGTAACGCCTCGGGCGTGTTGCGCAGGTTGGGATCGCTGGTGTCGATATCTTCTTTGCCGAGCAGCAGGACAAGGTCCTTGCGAAACGCCGCTCGCAACAATGATTCGTCGTTCGCCGAGTTGTGCAGGCCATACGGATAGTCAACGGCGAAGTCCGGCAAGGTGTACCAGCCGGCATTGGCAGCGATGTAAAGTCGCACCCGGGCGCCCGGTACGTAATACAGGTAACGATGCACAAACTGCGCCCCGGCCGAGTGGCCATACAGCGTGTACTCGGTTTGTGTGCCGCCGATTTTCGCCACCACATCGTCGAATAGCGGCTCGATAGCGGCAAACGTCCATTGTTGCTGTGGCCGCAGCGCGCCACTGTCAGCGTCAAAAACGTGACCGAGGTTGTAGTCATTCGAAGTTTCAAAATCGCCGACCGGAAAGTGCGGCACCACGACGACAAGATTTTTGTCGCGCCCCAGCGTTTTCCAGTCGTCAAAATAGCGTTCGGCTTCGCGACTCCAGCCGTGCATGACCATGACCACCGGAGTGGTGTCGGCCAGCTGCTCCGGTACAAACAGTCGCACCTCGAGCCCGGGCCCGGACCAGGCGGTGAATTCATAGCGGTGTTCACCCGGACCAACGGGCGCGGCCGTTGCCACGTCGAAGGCGAGCACGATGGTCGCCGCAATCAATGCCCGGAATTTCAAAACCGCCCCCCTGCTGACGCTGCTGCTGCTGCCGAGCCTACACTTGTTATATAATCGCCCGCCACTTCAACCGCACGTCATCCGGAGCAGGACATTGAGTCGGGATCAGAAATTCTTCGATCTGTATTCGATCGTAATTGGTTTATTGGCCGCATTCGCACTGGCCGTTCTCGTGCTGTCAATGAAAATGTCGGACCTGACACAAGGCGTTTATACGCGCGATACGGATGAATACCAGGCGGCATTGACCTCGCGTATCGAACCGCTCGGCCAGGTCTACCTGCCGGGCGAGCAGCATCAGTCGTCCGCGCCGGTAGCCGTTACGGTGCCCGAACCGGAGCCCGTCGCCACCGCGCTGACCGGTCCGCAGGTCTATAACTCCGCCTGCATTGCCTGTCATGGCCCGGGCATCGGTGGCGCACCGATAGTTGGCGATGCCGCCGCATGGGCGCCGCGCATTGCGCAGGGAACGGACACGCTGAACCAGCACGCACTCGCTGGTTTTACCGGTGCGGGTTACATGCCGCCGAAGGGCGGCCGCCTCGACCTGTCGGACCAGGAAATCCTCGACGCCGTGACCTACATGGTGAACCAGTCCAAATAAGAATAGGGGTCAGAGCCCTTTTGAAAAGGGCTCTGACCCCTTTTTGGTTTTCCGGTCCAGTTGACGCAGCGACAAGGCCTCGGCGATTTGGGCCACCGTTATCGACTCGGAACCGGCAAGGTCAGCAATCGTTCGGGCTACGCGCAGCACGCGCTGATAGCCGCGCGCCGACAGATTGAATCGATCCATCGCGGTTTCGAGCAGCGCCTCGCAGGCCTTGTCCAGCCGGCAGTATTTTTCCAGGGTCTCGCTGCCGATGCGCGCATTGCTCGCACCCTGGCGGCGCAGCTGAGCTGAGCGCACTGCTGCAACCCGCGCCGCCACGACTTCACTGCGTTCCCCACTCGGCCCGCGTTCGCGCAGCGCCTCCCTGGACGGCCGGCTGACCTCCACGTGCAGGTCGATACGATCGAGTAACGGCCCGGAAATCTTGCCACGATAAGCCTCGACGCGGTCTGCACTGCAACCACAGTCACCGCGCGGATCGCCAAGGTAGCCGCAGGGGCAGGGATTCATCGCGGCAACCAGCTGGAAACCGGCCGGGAAATCGGCGTGGTTGCCAGCGCGGGCGATCGTGATGACGCCAGCCTCGAGCGGCTCGCGCAACACTTCGAGCACATTGCGATTGAATTCCGGCAACTCATCGAGGAACAGGATGCCGTTATGTGCTCGCGAGATTTCGCCAGGTTGCGGCCCCGCGCCGCCACCAACCAGAGCTGGCGCAGACGCGCTGTGATGCGGCGCGCGGAATGGCCGTTTGCGCCAGCGCGTGAGATCGATCGGGCGTCCGAGCAGGGAACCGACGGCAGCCGTCTCGATGGCCTCGGCTACAGACATCGGCGGCAGGATTCCGGGCAGGCGACGTGCCAGCATGCTCTTGCCGGTTCCCGGTGGTCCGATAAACAGGATGTTGTGCTCGCCCGCGGCCGCGACCTCAAGTGCTCGCTTCGCATAGGCCTGGCCCTTGACATCGGACAGGTCCGGCTCGGAACTGTCGACAATCTCGGGGCGATGCTGCCTGAGCGGCAGCAGTTTTGTGACGCCCGAGAGATGTGCTGTCACCTCAAGCAGGGTCGTCGCGCCACGGGCTTCGGTATCCGTCAATGCGACTTCGGCGGAGTTTGCAGCCGGCACCAGCACGCTGTTGCCGGCGGCCGCCGCCTTGAGCGCTGCCGGCAGTATGCCGGGCACGGCACGAATATCCCCATTCAATGCCAGCTCGCCATAGAACTCGATTCCTTGCACAGCGCCCGTAGGCAACTGTTTCCCGGCGCCGAGAATCCCGAGCGCAATCGCGAGATCGAATCGCCCGCCGGTCTTGCGCATGTCGGCCGGCGCGAGACTGACAGTGATACGTTCCTGCGGGAACTTGAATCCCGAACTGATGATGGCGCCACGCACGCGATCCTTGCTTTCGCGTACTGCAGTCTCCGGCATGCCTACAATGGAAAATGACGGCAGCCCGCCGGACAGGAATACCTCGATGGTTACCGGCGGCGCATCGCTGCCGAGTTGTGCGCGACTTTTCAGTATCGCGAGACTCACGCAGCCCTCCTTGGCCTTGCCACCCCAAAAGGGGTCAGAGCCCTTTTTCGACCATATGCATATGTGGGATCAAAAGGGCTCTGACCCCTTTTTGTTTTCAAGATCTCGAAGGCGCGCTTCCAGCGCCTCGAGTTTCTCGCGGGTGCGCGCGAGCACCGCTTCCTGGACTTCGAATTCCTCGCGGGTAACGAGATCGAGTTTTGCCAGGCCACCGCGTAACACGGAGCGAAAGTTGCTTTCCAGGTCTGCTTTGAGTGCCCGCACACTGTCCGGCACGCTATCCGCGAGCTTTCTCGCGAGTTCTTCAATCGGTGTTGTCGTCATGTGCCCTTAGATACCGCAGCGACCCGGAAAACACCAGCCGCATTTCCTCGGCATCTGCCCAGATTGGTGCACGCGGAGAATCTCGTGCTTCAAAGTGGGGCGGCGACTCGCATCGGGATTTCGTAAGCCGTTGAAATTCCTAGTTCAATTCATCTTGGCACGAATGCTGCTTTAGAGGGAGGGAAGCTGTTAACGCCAACTTTTCACCTGGAGCATTGAAATGAACACCTACCTAAAGACCGGACTGCTGTCGAGCCTGCTTGCCATGACCGGCATTGCACAGGCGGACTGGTCTGCCAATCTCGGTTACGCCAGCGAATACCACTACCGCGGCATCCTGCAGAAAGAATCCTCGGCTAATGGCGGAATCGATTTTGAAACCGGCGGCTTTTACCTCGGTAGCTGGGCAGCCGATGTGGGCGACGGTCTTGAAGTCGACGTCTACGGTGGCTACGGCACGGACGTTGGCGCCGTCAGTCTCAGTGTTGGGTTCACTGGCTACTACTACACCGGCGATTTCGACGACACCTACGAGGAAATCAATCTTGGCGCCGGCCTCGGGGGGCTGTCGCTCGATGTTGCGGTCGGTCAGTACGACAATTTTGACGGCCCAACCGAAGACTACACCTACTACGCGCTGACCTACGAGAAGAGCGGCTTCTATGGCAAGTACGCCGGTTTCACGCAGGACTTTGACGGTGAGTACTTCGAATTCGGTTACGGCACCACCATCGCTGAAATCGACCTCGGCGTGTCGCTGATACTCGCAAACGATGACCTGGTTGGCGACGCCGAAGAATCGATCGTCTTCACGATCGGCAAATCATTCGATCTGTAACAGGAGGCTTTGTCATGAAAATGATCACCGCGATCATCAAGCCCTTCAAGCTCGACGACGTTCGTCAGGCGGTTGCCGACATTGGCATTCAGGGAATCACGGTTACCGAAGTAAAGGGCTTCGGCCGGCAACGCGGCCACACGGAGTTGTACCGTGGCGCCGAGTACGTCGTCGATTTCCTGCCGAAAGCAAAAATTGAACTGGCAGTTTCCGACGAGATCGCCGAACAGGTTATCGAAGCCATCACTAATACAGCGCGTACCGGAAAAATCGGTGACGGCAAGATCTTCGTAACCGAATTATCCGAAGCTATTCGAATTCGTACCGGTGAGACCGGTGTCGAAGCCGTTTAGCCACACTCTCGCAGGGAGGAATTTCAAGTGGATGAAGTAACGCAAATTTCAGCGCAGGTCACAGAACTGGCCTATGCGCTGGATACTTTTTACTTTCTCGTCATGGGCGCGCTGGTCATGTGGATGGCCGCGGGCTTCACGATGCTCGAAGCAGGACTCGTGCGTGCGAAAAACACGGCCGAGATCCTGACCAAGAATGTCGGTCTGTATGCGATCGCCTGCATCATGTACATGCTGTGCGGCTACACGATCATGTACCCGGGCGGCGATTTTGCGGGCGGACTTTTCAACAGCCTGGCAAATATTGGCATCCTGTCGGGCAGCGACAATACCTCGGAAGCCGTACTTGCCGGAGATGCTTATTACTCCGGCCTGTCTGATTTTTTCTTCCAGGTCGTATTCGTTGCCACCGCCATGTCGATTGTTTCCGGCGCAGTGGCCGAACGCATGAAGCTCTGGGCGTTTTTCCTGTTCGCTGTTGTTCTGACGGGATTCATATATCCCATCCAGGGTTTCTGGAAATGGGGTGGCGGCTTCTTGCAGGAGGCCGGGTTCCTGGATTTCGCCGGCTCCGGTGTCGTGCACCTGTGTGGCGCGGCGGCGGCATTGGCCGGCGTACTGTTGCTCGGCGCACGCAAGGGCAAGTACGGGCCGCAAGGCCAGGTCAGTGCCATCCCTGGTTGCAACCTGCCGCTCGCAACCCTCGGCACCCTGATCCTCTGGCTTGGGTGGTTCGGCTTCAATGGTGGCTCGGAACTCAAGGTGTCGGACGTTGGTGAGGCAAACTCGGTCGCCCTGGTATTCGTCAATACCAACATGGCTGCAGCCGGTGGCCTCGTGTTCGCCCTGATACTGGCGCGCATCTGGTTCGGCAAGGCGGATCTCACCATGGCGTTGAACGGCGCATTGGCCGGGCTGGTCGCAATCACGGCCGAACCACTGACGCCGGAGCCCCTGCAGGCAACATTGATCGGTGCCGTGGGCGGCCTGCTCGTGGTCGGCTCTATCGTCACGCTCGACAAGCTGAAGATCGACGATCCGGTTGGCGCAATCTCCGTGCACGGAGTGGTGGGTATGTGGGGTCTGCTGGCCGTCTGCTTCACCAACGATGACGCCACGCTCGGTGCGCAATTGCTGGGCCTGGGCTCGATTTTCGCCTGGGTCTTCGGCGCCAGCTTCGTCGTCTGGTTTGTCATCAAGAAGACACTCGGCATACGTGTTTCGGAGGAAGAAGAGTATGAAGGTGTCGATTTGTCCGAGTGCGGGCTCGAGGCTTACCCGGAGTTCGCCGCAGCTGACTGAAAGCGCAGTTTCTTGTACCCCCCTTATAAGAAACAAGCACTTAGCGGGCCTTCGGGCCCGCTTTTTTTTTGACCATAATAGCCGGGTCAGCGCACAGGAATGCCTGTGACTGCGATCACATCAACATCGGGCGTGGCATGCTCTAATATTCGCAGTTCCACTCACCCGGGAATCTTCAGCGTCATGTGTCACAAGTCTCTGCTCGTGCTCGCTACCGCCGCAATGAGTTTCAGCGGTGCCGTGCTGTCCGGCGAAATTTACAAGTGGACGGATGAGAACGGCAACGTGCATTACGAAGATCGCCCTCTGGGAGACGAAGTACAACGCGTCGATGTGGTCTCCAGCAATACCGACCATTCCGCCGTTCAGGCCAGCATCCAGGCGCGCCGCGCACGGGAAACCGAACGGGCCGAAGCTCGTAGCAAGCGTGGTGAGGAGGAACAGGCAGCCCTGGCCGCCAAAGCCGAGTTGGAGCAACGCGCTGCCAAGTGCGAGCAATCCCGGGCGCGCATGGAAAGCTACCTGCAGGCGCACCGCCTGTACAACGAGAATGCAGCGGGTGAGCGCGAGTATCTCGACGACGCTGGCGTCATGCAGGCGCGTGACAGGGCGCAAGCCGAAATCCAAAAATACTGCGATTAGTTTCGCCGGCGTTTTGTGCTGTCGCCCGGTGTGAAAATGCGCATCGGGTTCGAGCCCTGCCCTGGGTAATTGAGTAAACTGTGCCGGAATTCCTTAGGAGCTTCCGGCTTGGCCGCAAAACCGGCTTCCGATTACACGGCAAACCAGGCCTATCTGCCTGATTTCTGCGCTGCCAGTACGGTCTTTATCGTCGTACTGATCGCAGAACTGGTGGCGATCCTGTTGACGCTCGCGGCCTACGATACGGCCGGCATGTTCATGATCGAGCTGGCCAAGACTTCGTTGTTCGTGCTCTGGCTTGGCATTCTCAGTGCCGCAGTCATGTGCCTGTTCCGCAGCCGGCTGGAGAGCGCCGGCAAGACGCTCGCGTTCGTCGTCAGCTTCATCGTGCTCGAAATCGTTTGCCTGGCGCTGGCCGAAATCGCCTACCAGATTACGCGCATTTTCGGTGAATCCGTCATCATTGACGACAGTCACGCCGGGTTTATCGGCAGAACCTTTGCCATCAGTTCAATCATCATCGCGCTGGCGATGCGTTACCTGTACGTGTCCAGCGAGTGGCGCCGCAGTATCGTGCTTGAAGCGCAGGCTCGCATAAGCGCGCTGCAGGCCCTGATCCGGCCACACTTCCTGTTTAACAGCATGAACACAATTGCGTCACTGACACGCAGCAATCCACGTCAGGCCGAGGAAGCCGTTGAGGATCTGTCCGATTTGTTGCGCGCCAATCTCGGCGGCTCCGGTGATCGCACCACCATCAAGGAAGAGCTTGAAGTAGCCGCCATTTACCAGCGCATCGAGAAACTGCGGCTCGGTGAACGGTTGCACGTGCGGTGGGACATTGCGGAGCTACCGATGCGTGCCCTGATACCGAGCCTGGTGATCCAGCCACTGCTGGAGAACGCCATCTATCATGGCATTGAATTACTGCCGGATGGTGGAGAAGTTCGCGTAGCCGGCGAGCGCGACGGCGAATTCCTCGCCATCACGATCTCAAACCCGATCGCGGCTGGCAGGCAACGCAGCACCACTGGCAATAATATGGCGATGGCCAACATCCAGCAGCGTTTCGACCTTGCCTACGACCACCGCGCCAGCGTTGTCGTCAGCGACAATGACGATTCGTTTTCTGTGCGGTTGCGTTTTCCGCATGAAGAGAGAGCCTAGTGCGAATCCTGATCGTAGACGACGAACAACCCGCGCGCGAGCGACTGCGGCAACTGGTTGACGACTTCGGCGTGCACGAAGTAGTGGCTGAGGCTGCGAATGGCGGGCAGGCAATAGCAATGGCCAGCAAGCATAATCCCGACGTCGTGCTACTCGACATTCGCATGCCAGGTGTCGATGGTATCGAAACCGCGCATCACCTGAATTCACTGGACACACCACCCGCGGTCGTCTTTACCACGGCTTACGACGAGTACGCGATCGATGCCTTCGAGGCGCGCGCTATCGGCTATGTATTAAAGCCCGTGCGCCGCGAACGCCTCGAGAATGCCTTGCAGCACGCCGCCCGCGTTACCGGCCAGATGCTGCAGCAACTGACAGCCGAGTCCAATCTCAAGAGTACACGGCAACATGTGTGTGCCCGCGTGCACGGTGAATTGCGTTTGATTCCGGTCTCGAATATCTACTTTTGTAACGCCGACCAGAAGTATGTAACCGTGTACCACAAAGATGGCATCGATCTGATCGACGATTCTCTAAAATCGCTTGAGGAGGAGTTTGCCGAAACGTTCGTACGCATCCATCGAAGTGTGCTGGTAGCGATTGCACACATTGGTCGACTGGAGAAAACCAGCGAAGGCACAACTCGTGTGCTGCTACGCAATTGGCAAGGCAAAGTTGACGATGACCTGATCGTCAGCCGTCGACACCTGGCCGACGTACGTCGCCGGTTACGCAGGGGATAGGGCCATGGAAATTCGCATCGCGACCCGGCAGAGCGAGCTTGCGCTCTGGCAGGCGGAGCACGTAGCTGCAATCCTGCGCCAGTTGCCGGAGATAGATTCGGTGCGGCTGGTTCCAATGTCGACGCGCGGCGACGAGATTCTCGATCGCAGCCTGCAGAAGATCGGTGGCAAGGGGCTGTTCATCAAAGAACTGGAACTGGCAATGCAGGACGGCCGCGCCGACATCGCCGTGCATTCCATGAAAGACGTACCAGTCGTGATGCCGCAGGGATTCTGCATTGCTGCAGCCCTGCCACGCGCGAATCCGGCCGATGCTCTCGTTGGCATGACGCTGGAGGAGTTACCGCAGGGCGCTCGCATTGGCAGTTCCAGTTTGCGTCGCGCGGCCCAGTTGAAGATGTTGCGTCCCGATCTCCACGTTGAGCCGCTGCGCGGCAACGTCAACACGCGTCTCGCCAAACTGGCACATGGCGACTACGATGCCATCGTCCTCGCGGCGGCCGGACTTGAGCGCCTGGGACTCGAACAGCACATCAGCCAGTTGCTGCATCCGAAACAGATGTTGCCGGCCGCAGCGCAAGGCGTTATCGGCATCGAGTGCCTCAGCGGCAACGTCGAGTTGCGGGCGCTGCTGGCTGGCGTCAACGATACGCCAGCCTCACGCACTACGCTGGCCGAACGCACGGTTGCACGCCTGTTGCAAGCCGACTGCCAGTCGCCCGTTGCCGCGCACGCGATTGCCGTCGGCAGCGTGATGACCATAACCGCGCTGGTAGCACTGCCGGACGGCAGTCGGTTCCTGCGCGACAGCATCGGCGGACAAATGGATGACGCTGAAAATCTGGCCGCACAACTCGCCAGTCGCCTGATTGCGAACGGCGCGAGCGAGATCCTCGCGGCCATCGGTCACATTGATGACTGAATTGCCGCTGACCGGTGTTGGCGTCCTGGTTACACGCCCCGCGCACCAGGCCGCCGGGCTCGCGAGCGCAATTGAAGAAGTGGGCGGAACCGCAATTCGTTTTCCGACGCTACAAATTGTCGGGCACGATGCAGCTATTGTGCGTGCAGCGGCGCAGCTCCTGCCCAGGCCAGACATTGTGATCTTTGTCAGCAGCAACGCGGTGCGATTTGGCGTACACGTTGCAGGTACGGCACGTATCGCGGCAATTGGCGATGCAACTGCGGCAGCAGTCAGGGCCGCGGGGCGATCTGTTGACATCATGGCGAGCGATGGTTTTGACAGCGAGCACCTGCTGGCAACCACCGAGCTGGCGAATGTATCCGGTAAAAACATCACCATCATCCGCGGCCAGGGCGGCCGCGAGTTACTCGCAGATACCCTTCGCGAACGCGATGCGCAGGTCAGCTGTCTCAGTGTCTATGAACGTGGCATGGCAGCACATACCGAGCACGAAATAGCTACGCTGGTGCGGCAATGGCAAGCGGGCGAAATTGACGTTGTAACCGCGATGAGCGTCGCATCGTTCCTTAACCTGGTCGCACTCTTGCCGGAATCCGCCTTGTACCTGCTTGCACGCACGCGGCTGGTGACGCCTGCCGCACGTGTGTTAAAAGAGGTGTTGACGCATTTTCCGAACCAACCGACATTCCTGTCGGATGGGCCGGACGCAGCGGCGATGGTCGAGGCGATAATCAGGATAGCACCCGGAAAACCCAGATGAGCGAACCAGAACAGCGCGAAATCAGCTCAACAGCAGATGATGCAGCAAGCGCTGCCGCAATGCCGGCCCAGCGTCCGGCCGGTGGCGTTGCGTGGCTCGCATTACTGTTCGCGACCATTGCCCTGGTCGCTGCCTGTTACACGATTTATGAAGACTGGCGCACGCAGCGGGACCTTGTTCTCAGCAGCGACAATGTCAAGGCCTCAATCGGAAACTTCGCAGCGCGAATAGACGCAACCAGGCAACAGCTCGACGAAATCAATGCTGAAATGGATGCGCTCGCTTCGACGGACACGAGGACGGAGAACAGGATCGTACAGCTGGAACGCGATTTTGATCAGCGTCTGCGCCTGCTCGATGCACTGCCGGCCCGGACCGACAACCTGGAGTTGGCAATCAGCTCCTTGCTGGGAGCTTCTGACGACGCGCGCGACACCTGGCTGCTGGGAGAGGCTGAATACTACATGCAACTGGCGAACGCACAGTTGCAGCTGGCCGGCAATCCGCAGCTTGCGTCACTCGCGCTTGGCGTTGCCGATGAGCGTATTGCCGAGCTGGCCAATCCTGCGCTCACCAACGTCCGCATGGCGATTGCCGAGGAACGTGCCGCGCTGCACGGCATGTCGACACCGGACGTGGAGGGCATCACCTTGAAGCTCGCCGCCCTCGCCCGCTCAGTCGCTGCTTTACCAACGCGTCGCGTTGAGGGTACTGGCGATTTGGCAGCAGAGGAGCCGCCGCCTGACTCTGGCAGTTTTGAGCGCGCCTGGAACTCCATCAGGCAGGCAACCGCCGGGTTGATCAAGCATCGCACCAGCGACGAAACCGTAATGCCCCTGATTTCACCCGAGGCCGAGTACTTCTTGCGCACCAACCTGACGCTGCAACTGCAAACGGCGCGTCTCGCAGTGCTGCGCGGCGAGCAAAGCGTCTATGCGGAGAGCCTCACCGACGCTGCCAGCTGGCTGGAAATATATTTCGATACCGGCAGCGAATCCGTCCAGGCCGCACTGCAAACGGTCGCGTCGCTGCTCGATGGCATGCACGATGTTGAGAAGCCTGATATCTCAGGGTCTCTGCAATTGCTGCGCCGGTATGTGAGTGTTGCTGAGACTGCGCAATGAAATTCGCGTCGCTGGTGGTCATCGCACTGGTATTAAGTGCATTCGCGGCGCACTTCCTGCTCGGTGACCCTGGCTACGTGCTGATTGATTTTCGTGGCCATATTCTTGAAATGTCAGTGCCGGTACTGGTTGGCCTGTTCGTGTTGCTTGGCTTTGCATTATGGCTGGGCTGGTTCGTCATCAATGCACCGCGAAAACTCGGCGAGGCGGCGGCCCGGCTGCGCACCGGTCGGGCAGGACAAAAACTCATGCTCGGCATGATCCAGATTGCCGAAGGCAATTTCGCGCGTGGTGAAAAACTACTGGCGCGTGCAGCAAAGGCAAGCGACGCACCGCTATTCAATTATTTGCAGGCAGCGCGTGCTGCGCACCTGCAGGGGCAGGATGAGCGCCGCGACGAGTGGCTCAAGCTTGCCTATGAACACACGCCGGAAGCGGCGAACGCGGTGCTGCTGACGCAGGCGGAATTGCAGCTCGATCGCAAACACTACGAACAGGCGCTCGCAACCTTGCGCCGCCTGGACGAGAATTCCAAGGACCACAGCTACGCCATTGCACTCCTCGGTGGTCTCTACTACCGGCTGGAGGACTGGAAGCAGCTCGCCGAACTGCTGCCGCGCGTCAAACCGCAGGGCCGCGTTAACCAGGCGATGATCGACAAGTGGACCGCCCGCGTCTACGCGGAGAATTTGCGGCGTGCGGCAAGCGACGAGGCGCTGCTGGCCGAATGGAAGAAGATTCCGAAGAGTCTGAAGAGTGACCTGTCGCTGCTCGACGCCTGGTACCGGTCGCTGATGCGTCACAAGATGCATGAGAAGGCCGAGAAAGACCTGGCAGCAGAACTCAAAGCCGAGTGGCGCGCGCCGCTGGTTCGCTTGTTCGGCCTGGTAGAAGGTCCGGACCCGGGCAAACAGTTGAAACGTGCCGAGGCCTGGCTGCGCGAGCACGACACGGACGCCGATCTGTTACTGACGACCGCACGCCTTTGCCTGCGAAACGGGCTGTGGGGCAAAGCGCGCAGTTATCTGGAGACAGTTATCGCGCTACACCCCACACCGGATGCCTACCAGGTATACGGCCGTCTGCTGAACCAGCTTGGCGAAGGAGACGCTGCCGGCGAAGCCTACCGCGCAGGTCTGCGCATGGTTGCCACCGAACCGTTACCGGCGATTCCTCACCTGAAACCGCGCAGCTAGGGTCCGGAGCAGGGTCAAGGCTGGCTGCGAACGCTGCGCAACCACGCGGTCAGCGGTTCCCATTCCTGCCAGTCCGGCCAGGCAAGATATTCGGGCAGGTCAAAAATGCCGAGGCCACGCGTATAGGCACGCACGTAATTCTGTGCCTCGCGCAGTGCCGCAATGTAGGGTACGCGGGCCTTGGTCAGGTACTCATCCAGGTCTTCGAATATCAGCGTGTTGTCACGCACCCGGTTCGCAACCGCACCGATTTTGACTTCCTTGCGTTGTACCCTCGGCAGTCCCTGCAATTCCTTGAGGAATGTCGTCGTTGCCTGCATATCGATTGTCGATGGCAGCACCGGCACCACGACGGTCTCGGCATGCTTCACCAGGTTGGTCAGTTCCGTGCCGTGCGACCGGGCCGGCGCGTCGCTCACCACAAAATCGGCACTGCGCGGTACATGCCGCAGACCTTCGTCAAAAGCCGCGATACCAATGATCTTGGGCCGATCTTCCGGCCGACGGTCAAGCCAGTCGAGGCTGGACCGTTGCGGGTCATAGTCGGCCAGCGCCACACTGGCGCCTTCGCTGGCAAAATAGGAAGCGATATTGGTTGCCAGCGTACTTTTGCCACAGCCACCTTTCGCGTTTAGGACCATTATGTGCCGCATGTTGCTCTCCAATGGCATTGTTATTAGATCGGCGTGTTACTTATGTAAACTACAGAGGCCGAACTCAAAAGTCCATCCGACCCATTACTAACGATACACTCACACGATGCAGCTCGCCTTTCAGAAAATGCAGGGTGCCGGCAATCAGATACTGGTCGTCGACCAGCGCAATGCGGTCGGGGTCGCACCTTCCCTGCAGCTGGTCCGGCAAATACATGGCCGCGATGGCTGCGCTGGTTTCGATCAGCTTATGTGGTTGGGTCCGCCTCGGACAGCCGGCGCCGCGGCCAGTTACCGGGTGTTCAACAACGACGGCTCCGAGGTCGAGCAGTGTGGCAATGGCGTTCGCTGTGTCGCGGTCTGGTTGGCGCGGCAAAACGATGCCCCGGCCAGATTCCTGTTTGACAGCCCGGCCGGCCGGATCGAGGCACGCATAATTGGCGCCAACCGCGCCGCCGTGAATATGGGCGCACCAGTATTTGATGACTCCATCGGGACACTCGAGGTCGCCGGCCAGCAAATAGACGTCAGCGTCTTGTCGATGGGAAATCCGCATTGCGTGCTCGATGTCGCCGATGTGCGCAGCGCCGACGTCGCCGGCCTCGGGCCGGTTATCGAGCGGCATGCGTTGTTCCCGGACCGCTGCAACGTCGGTTTCATGCAGATTGTCGATCGGAGCAACATCATGCTGCGCGTTTTCGAACGTGGTGCGGGAGAAACCCTGGCCTGCGGCACTGGCGCCTGTGCGGCGGTCGCCGCCGGCCGCCGACGTGGCCTGCTGGACGACGAAGTGACCGTGCAGCTGCCGGGCGGGCAACTCGTGGTAAGCTGGCGCGGCGGCAACGAGGCGATCTGGCTTACGGGCGATGCCGAACTAATCAGTGAGGGGACGATCGATTTATGAGCACGCAACGCAAGCCCGAATTCGCCACTGCCGAGCTGTCCGATCACCATGTTCGCGCGTATCTCGAAGCTAATCCGGACTTTTTTGAAAGGCACAGCGCGTTGCTCTCCTCGCTGCGTGTGCCACACCGGTCGGGCGAAGCCATCTCGCTGGTCGAACGCCAGGTGTCATTGCTGCGACAAAAGGAACTCAAGCTCGAACGCCAGCTCAAGGAGTTGATCTCAGTCGCTCGCGCCAATGACGTGCTGGCCGCAAAAATCCACGAGCTGTCGTTGCAATTACTCGGTGCCGGAAATTTGGATGCGACAGTCGCGGCCGTGGAAAAAGCAATGCGCAGCGGCTTCGGCGCCGACCAGTCCATACTCGTATTGTTTGGCGATCCGGCATTGTTTGCCGACATCGATGCAGGCCGCTTCTTTCGCGTGTTGGAACGTGATGATGCTGCGCTCAATCCGTTCAGCACGTTTCTCAAGGGCCGCAGCCCGCGCTGTGGTCAGGTGCGCGACGCACAGCGTGAATTCCTGTTTCACGACGACCGCGACGAGATCGGGTCGCTGGCGCTCGTGCCGCTGGGCAAAAATACACAGATTGGTTTTCTCGCGATTGGTAGTGTCGATGCCAACCGTTTTCACCCGGGCATGAGCATTGACTTCCTGGTGCGTGTTGGCGACCTGGTCGCCGGAGCGCTGACACGCTTCTGAGTTTCGGGAGTTCGCCCGTTGCACAGCGCTGCACAGGACTGGATCAACAGGTTCATTGCTCATCTTGAGTATGAGCGACGCCTGTCGTCGCTGACCTGCAAACATTATCGACGCGATCTCAATGCCCTGGCCGCCTTCTGTGACGAAACCGGAATCATGAACTGGGCGGACATCGATGGCGAGAACGTTCGCGCCTTCGCCGGAACGAGTTATCGGCGCGGCCTGTCGGCACGCAGCATTCAACGCCGTCTTTCCGCGGCACGCACGTTTTTCCGCTACCTGCTGCGTGAGAAACAGGTACGGCGAAATCCCATCAGCAGCGTGCCCGCACCGAGACACAGCAAGCGCCTGCCGGAAAACCTGGACGCGGATCGTATGGCACGCTTACTCGACATCGAAGGAACCGGCACGATCATCGATCGCGACCGGGCGATGCTGGAGCTGTTTTATTCATCGGGGCTTCGTCTGGCCGAATTGATCGACCTCAATGTCGGCGACATCGACCGGCAGGATGCGACGGTGCGGGTTACCGGCAAGGGCAACAAGGACCGCATTGTACCGGTGGGGCGCAAGGCGCTGGAGGCATTGGTGCAGTGGCACAAATCGCGACCGGCCATGGCCGCTGCCGGGGAAACTGCGTTGTTTGTCAGTAATCGCGGCCAGCGACTGAGTGCGCGCGCCGTGCAGGCCCGCGTCAGCTACTGGGCGAAACGCCAGGGCATCGATACAAAGGTCTATCCACACCTGTTCCGGCACTCGTTCGCGACCCACGTGCTCGAGTCGAGCCACGACTTGCGCGGCGTACAGGAACTGCTTGGGCACTCGAATATCTCGACCACCCAGGTTTATACGCACCTTGACTTCCAGCACCTTGCCCAGATATACGACAAAACCCACCCCAGGGCGCGCAAGAAAGACTAGTACGCGCAAGGAAAATCAGCATGCAACAGTTTCGAGGGACAACAATTGTCTCGGTTCGCCGCAATGGCAAGGTCGCGATCGCTGGCGACGGCCAGGTGAGCATGGGCAATACCGTAATGAAGGGTAACGCCCGCAAGGTACGGCGGCTGGCTAACGGCCGTGTAATTGCCGGCTTTGCGGGTGGTACTGCGGACGCATTCACGCTGTTTGAGCTGTTCGAGAGCAAACTTGAGCAATACGGCAACCTGACGCGCGCCGCGATAGAACTCGCGAAAGACTGGCGTACGGATCGTCGTTTGCGTCGCCTCGAGGCGTTGCTTTGTGTTGCCGACAGCGAAAGTTCGTTTGTCATTTCCGGAAATGGCGATGTCATCGAACCCGAGCACAACCTCATGGCGATCGGATCCGGTGGGCCGTATGCACAGGCGGCTGCACTCGCCCTGATGAACAATACCGACCTCGGCGCGCGTGAGATTGCCGAAAAAGCGCTGCGCATCGCTGGCGAAATTTGTGTCTTCACCAACCAGAACATCACGATAGAGGAGCTGTAGGAGGCGTTGCAGAACTAAATGTCACAAATGACCCCTAGAGAAATCGTCCAGGAACTGGACAAGCACATCGTCGGCCAGAACGAGGCCAAACGTGCTGTTGCAATAGCCCTGCGCAATCGCTGGCGCCGTGTGCAGATAGACGAGCCGTTGCGCAGTGAAATCACGCCGAAAAATATTCTGATGATAGGGCCGACCGGTGTTGGCAAGACCGAGATTGCCCGTCGCCTTGCGCGCCTTGCAAAAGCGCCGTTTATCAAGATCGAGGCCACCAAATTCACTGAAGTCGGCTATGTCGGGCGCGAAGTCGACAGCATCATCCGCGACCTGATGGACGTCGCTGTCAAAATGATTCGCGAGGAGTCGATCGCAAAATTTCGGCCGCGAGCTGAGGACGCCGCCGAGGAGCGTGTGCTTGATGCCCTGTTGCCGCGAGCCGCGCACAGTAGCGGGTTCACGGGCACGCCGGATCTTGGCAAGGACAACAGTGATACGCGGCAAAAGTTCCGCAAGATGCTGCGCGAGGGAAAACTCGATGACAAGGAGATTGAAATCGAAATTCGCGCTATCCCCATGGGGATAGAGATCATGGCGCCGCCAGGCATGGAGGAAATGACCAGCCAGCTGCAAGGCATGTTTCAGAACCTGGGCAGCAGCAGAAAAAAAACCCGCAAGCTGAAAGTGAAGGAAGCGCTGCGGCATCTGACTGACGAAGAGGCTGCCAAGCTGGTCGATGAGGAAGAACTGAAAACGCGCGCGCTCGAGGCTGTCGAGCAACACGGCATTGTGTTTCTCGATGAGATTGACAAGATCGCGCGCAGTTCCGGCACCATCGGTGCCGACGTTTCCCGTGAGGGCGTGCAGCGCGACCTGCTGCCCATTGTCGAAGGTTGCACGGTGAATACCAAATACGGTGTGGTGCGTACCGATCACATCCTGTTCATTGCCTCGGGCGCGTTTCATGTTTCCAAGCCATCTGACCTGATCCCGGAAATGCAGGGACGATTCCCTATTCGCGTAGAGCTCAAGTCGCTGACGACCGATGACTTCGTACGCATCCTGACGGAACCGGACGCCTCGCTGACTACGCAATACGGCGCGCTGCTCGCGACCGAGGAAGTCAGGCTCGAATTTACCGAAAGCGGCGTGCGGCGAATCGCCGAGGTCGCCTTCCAGGTGAACGAGAACACTGAAAATATCGGTGCGCGGCGCTTGCATACCGTGATGGAGCGCCTGCTCGAAACGGTATCCTTCGAAGCCTCCGACAAGAGTGGCACGCACGTGCAGATCAATGCAGGCTATGTTGACGATCACCTGGCAGAACTCGCGAAGAACGAGGACCTGAGTCGGTATATTCTGTAGCAGGCAAAAGGGGTCAGAGCCCTTTCGAAGAAAGGGCTCTGACCCCTGTATGATCAGGCCATGACACCGACCGAGATACGCTTGAAGAAGGATTCGAAACTGCTGCTCGTGGCATTCGACGACGGCAGCGAGTTCCAATACACATGCGAGTATTTGCGCGTGCATTCGCCGAGCGCAGAGGTCAAGGGCCATGGCCCCGGCCAGGAGACCTTGCAGACCGGCAAGGAACATGTATCGATCACTGCGGTTGAACCGGTCGGCCACTATGCGGTGCGCCTGGTATTTGACGACGGTCATAACACCGGCCTGTATACCTGGCCGTATTTGTACGAACTTGGCGCCAGCATGACTGCCAATTGGCGTCGTTACCTCGACCGCCTTGCGGCAGCAGGGTATGCTCGTACCAAAGCCGAATAACACTCCGCCATGAAGAACTCCGAGACATCTGCCGAGACGACCCATTTCGGTTACCGGACTGTGCCGGTCGAGGACAAGGCCACGCTCGTAAAAGGTGTCTTTGACTCGGTTGCCAGTCGCTATGACATCATGAATGACCTGATGTCAGCCGGGCTGCATCGCTTGTGGAAACGCCGCGCGATTGATCAGGCTGGAATTCGCAAAGGACATGTAGTGCTCGATCTTGCCGGTGGAACCGGTGACCTGGCGAAAGAGTTTGCCGGTCGCGTCGGCCCGCAAGGTCACGTCATCCTGGCCGACATCAATGCCGCAATGTTGCGTCGCGGGCGCGATCGGCTGGTGGATGCCGGGGTCGCCGGCAACCTGTCCATCGTGCAGCTCGATGCGCAACACCTGCCGTTTGCCGACGGCACGTTTGATCGCATCACAATTGCCTTCGGGCTTCGCAATGTGACCGACAAGGACGCCGCACTGCGCTCAATGTTCCGGGTCCTGAAACCCGGCGGCAAACTGCTGATCCTGGAATTTTCCAGGCCGAACGAAGCCATCAAGCCGGCCTACGATCTTTACTCATTCAAGGTGTTGCCACTGCTTGGCGAACTTGTTGCCAGGGACGCGGCCAGTTACCAGTACCTGGCCGAGTCAATTCGCATGCACCCGGACCAGGAATCGTTGCTCGCAATGATGCAGCAAGCCGGTTTCGAGCGCTGCCGCTATCTGAACCTGGCCGGTGGTATCGTCGCCCTGCACAGCGGCTTCCGTATTTAGGCGCAGCCATGGCCAGCCCACTCGAAGCATTGCTGCGGCCGGTTGCCGAAATAATGAATCGCAATATTTCGGAGACCACACCGGCGCGCAAACTTGCCGCGGACCTTAACGGTACGACGATCGCAATTCGCACTCGCGACACATCGCTCAGCACCTATTTCAGTTTCGCTGACAACGCGGTCCGATTGAGCACCGAGTATCAGAGCGATCCCGACGTCGTCATCAGCGCATCCCTGGTTACTCTCGGAAGGATGATTGCCAGCCCCGATGAAGCGATGATTCGCAGTGGCGACGTCGAGATGACTGGCGATGCCGTCACCGCGCAGCGGTTTCAAAAATTGCTCGGCTACGCCAAACCTGACATTGAGGAGGAGCTTTCGCGCGTGATTGGTGACGTGGCGGCGCATCGGCTCGCTGAAATCGGGCGCGGGGTCAGGAACTGGGCGTCCGCCGCACGCACGACCATGGGTGACAATGTGCGCGAATACCTGCAGGAAGAAAGCCGCGACCTGCCAACGCGATACGAAGTAGATCGGTTCCGCTCGCAACTTGCGGTATTGCGTGATGACGTCGAAAGGCTCGCTGCGAGACTGCGCCGCCTCGAGGATAGTCGCTGAACATGTACAAGTGGCGAACGATTGCACGTCTCATTGGCATACAACGCGTACTTGTTAAGTACGGCCTCGACGACATCATCAAGGAAACGCACCTGCTGCGACCGCTGCGGTTCTTCTTTTACCTGTTGCCTCGACGTCGCACGCGCTCGGCTCCGCTTGGCGAACGTGTTCGACTTGCGCTCGAAGAGCTTGGACCGATTTTCATAAAGTTTGGCCAGGCCATATCGACACGCCGCGACCTGTTGCCACGCGAACTTGCCGATGAACTTGCGAAGCTGCAGGACGATGTGCCGCCGTTCCCGGCCGAACAGGCCATCGCGATGTTGGAGGCGGCCTATGGCAAACCTGTTGCCGAGGTATTCTCACGCTTTGATGTCGAGCCGTACGCGGCAGCGTCGATTGCCCAGGTGCATACGGCGCAATTGCCCGGCGGTGGCGAGGTCATCGTCAAGTTGTTGCGCCCCGATGTGCAGCCGTTGATCGAACGAGATATTGCGGTGCTGCGCATGCTGGCCGGGCTGGCCGATCGCTATTGGCAGCACGGCAAACGTTTGCGGCCGCTCGAGATCGTCAACGAGTACGAAAGTACCATCCTGGATGAACTCGACCTCATGCGCGAAGCGGCAAATGCGGCACAACTGAAGCGCAACTTCGCGGGTTCCGACA
>JAOUHU010000048.1 GCA_029884455.1 Gammaproteobacteria bacterium
AGACCATTCCGGACCCCAATATCAGCCTCAAAATAGCCGGCTATCCGATTGATATTGTGGAAACTGACGGCAATCGAATTCGCAAGGTTCGTATCGGTCCACGCGAGGCGAAGCAAAATAATACAAACTAGAATGCAGCTTCCAGCGCCTCTGTGATGCGGCGTACACCACTCACCTGAATGCCCTCTGGAATTTTTTTTGGAACATTCCCTTGCGGCACGATCGCGTGAGTGAATCCCTGTTTCGCGGCCGCCAGAATTCTTTCAGTACCGAAACGCACCGGCCGAATCTCGCCAGCGAGTCCGACCTCGCCAAAACTTACCAGACGATCGCGACAGGCACGATTGCGATAACTGGATACGATTGCAATAAGGGCAGGCAGGTCGACCGCTGTTTCTGAAATTCGCAGTCCGCCGACCACGTTGACAAACACATCTTCAGCCGTAAGCGCCAGTTTGCCATGGCGCTGCAGCACGGCAAGCAGTAGTGCCAGGCGATTCTGGTCCACGCCCGTCGCCAGGCGTTTTGGGTACGTGCCGTTTCCCTCAGCAACCAGCGCCTGAATCTCCACCAGCAGCGCGCGACTGCCCTCCCAGGCAACAGCAACAATACTGCCTGACTCGGCATTACTATCACGTGACAGGAATATCGCTGATGGGTTACTTACCTGTTTGAAGCCGTTTTCTGTCATTGCGAAAACGCCCATCTCGCCGCTGGCGCCGAATCGATTTTTCACGGATCGAATTAACGTAAAGCGACTCGATGGATCGCTTTCCACATACAGTACGGTGTCAACCATGTGCTCGACGACACGCGGGCCGGCGATTGTGCCTTCTTTCGTCACGTGACCGATGACGAATACGGAGACCTCCTGTTGCTTGGCAAATTGCACCAGCCGGCCGACGCACTGGCGCAATTGCGCGACAGAACCCGGCGCCGACGGGAGGTCGCTACTCACCATGGTTTGTACCGAGTCAATCACAAGCACCTTCGCCGCACATTCCTCCGCTTGTTGCAGTATGTTTTCGATCGACGTATCGGCAAGCAGTTGCATGTGTGCATCGGCGAGACCAAGTCGATGTGCCCGTTGCCCGACCTGACGCAGTGATTCTTCCCCGGTCGCATAAAGTACCGGCAGCTCCGCTGCCAAATATGACGATACCTGTTGCAAAAGGGTCGATTTGCCAATACCCGGGTCGCCACCGAGGAGCACCACCGCGCCGGGAACCAGCCCGCCTCCCAGAACCCGATCGAACTCATCGAATCCCGTGCCATTTCGATGTTGCAGGTTGTCCGGCAGAGACTCGATGGTCTTCGGCGCAATCCCGCACGTCGCGTCGCCTGCGGGTGAGGAAATGCTTATTCGCGAGAGGCTGTTCCAGGACGCGCAGTCGGGGCATTGTCCTGTCCATTTGACGCTGTGCGCACCGCAATCGGCGCATACATAGGCCGTTTTTGCCTTAGCCATTCGTAATACTCTGTTTTTAAAGGGGTTCCAAAGATCGGGCCATTGGCGACGCGCTGCAATTCGTTGCTCTGCGTCACATTGCCAGAAATGGCTGAGGCTAATGATAGCAAAGCTTCCAGCCTCCCTTGTTACATAAAAATGCCAACCCTATCTCATAAAGAAAGTCTGCCATTTCCTATACTTCCGGCCTTGCTATGGGAATTTAATCGCGTTGACTTCAGAGAAAAAGCAGAAGCGTAACCGCCTGATTGCGCTGAGCTTCGCCAGCGTCTTTCTGTTACTCGTTTACGGTCCACTCGCACAGTGGTTCGTCGCCGCTGATCGCCTGCTGTATGACAACCTGGCGTCACACCTGCCGAAACAGCCGCTCGGCAACGCACTAATCGTGAGCATCGATCCCGCCAGGACTGATGCCGCTTCCCTGGTCGATGTCTATGGCGGTGTCGTCGGCGCGCTGCAAAGTGCCGATGTAAGACGCATCATCATGACCGAGCCGCCGCCACTGGCCGCGGATAGCAGCCTGCCCGGCTGGTCAGTCGCGATGAGTTCGAAATCCCGCGTTTACGCTCCTACCCGTCACCGGTTTGCTGACATTGCCTCCCGCGATGGCTTCGTCGAGTTCACCGCGGACAGTGACGGCGTGTTGCGACGCGCAGCGCTTTGGCAATTGAACGACGGCGTCATGTCACCGTCTTTGCCTCTGGCGATCGCCTTTGACAACGATTTGATGTCTGTTAGTAGCCAGATATCGAGCGCAGAAGATGCAATATTCACATCCTCGTATGCAGAACTGCCAAGGCTAGCCGCAGCGGACTTGATTAACGGCAACTTCGATCCAGAGGTGTTGCAGGACGCTACAGTTTTTGTCGACCTGTCCCCTGCACTGGTTGCAGCGGATTCATTGTTGCCATCCGGACAATTCGCGACCATTTCGGAAATTACTGCGAGCCTGCTGGCTGATGTCGAACAGGATCGCACCATTACCACACCTGTGTGGGTCGGCGCCTTGCAGTGGCTCGCACCTGCACTGCTGGCAATCGTTGCAGTCTTGTTTATGCCCGATCGCGCCCGCAAAGACATTGCTGTATTGACCAGCGTGGCGGTAATTACGCTATTGCTGGTCGAAACACTTTTGCTGTACATCCTTTACGTTCGACTGGATCTCGGGCGGCCTATCGTCGTTTTCTTGGGCATATCTGTACTGAGTATCTGGCTCGTGGGAAATCCGAAGAAAGAAATTCGAGATGCTTTCAAAAAAGGATCCGACTTCCTCGCGGCAGGCCGACTGGAACCAGCTTTCGCCGAATTCCGACGCTGCCCGCCATCCGAATCAGTCGCGACCACAATGTACAAGTTGTCGCTGGCGTTCGAACAACAAGCGAAACCGGAACGTGCGGAAGCCGTGCTGGAATGGATGAAGCGTACGCACGGCACGCCGGACTCGGTAGCACAAAAGCAGAAACTCAATGGCGTACCACAACGACTTGGCCGTTATGTTATCGAAAAGCGTATCGGCCGAGGTGCAATGGGTGCGGTCTACCTGGCGCGAGACCCCCGCATTAATCGTCCGGTCGCGTTGAAGGCCATTCCGATCGAGAAGGAGTTCGAGGATGAAGAACTCAAGGAAGCACGGCTCCGATTCTATCGGGAAGCTGAGTCGGCTGGTCGCCTTGCACACCCGAATATCATAACCGTATTCGATGCCGGCGAGGACCAGGGCCTGGCCTACATCGCCATGGAATACGTGCCGGGAATTCCGCTGAAGCAATTTACCGATCCGAAAAAACTGCTGGCGCCGAAACGGGCCCTGGAGCTTTGCGCGCTGACAGCCGAGGCGCTCGACTACGCGCATAATCAAGGGGTCATTCATCGCGATATCAAGCCTGCGAACCTGATCTACAACCCCAAAGAAGGTTCCCTGAAAATCACCGACTTTGGTGTTGCCCGCATGACCGATAACAACAACACGAAAACAGGTATCGTGCTTGGCACACCTATGTACATGTCGCCCGAACAGCTGGGCGCGGAAGAGCTAAATGGCCACTCGGACTTGTTTTCGCTTGGTGTTACTCTATACGAGTTACTGGCCGGGGAAGTGCCGTTCAAGGCGACAAATATTGCAGTTTTGATGACAAAAATAACGAGCGAGGATCCCGCGCCAATTTCGCAACGACGTGCTGGCATACCACCCAGCATCGATGCAGTATTGGCAAAAGCACTGGCCAAGCGGCCACAGGATCGGTTTTCGTGCGGTGCCGAAATGGCGATAGCACTTAGAAACTGCGCCCGATATTCGTAGAGCGACGAGAGAAGATTAGTGCGATGCCAAAGACCCTGCGCGGAAAAATAGAATTTGCTCAACTGTCGGACACCGGCAGGGTCCGCGAGCATAACGAAGATGCGATCGGCTCTGATCCCGAACTTGGCCTAATGGTCCTCGCAGACGGCATGGGCGGCTACAATGCAGGCGAGGTGGCCAGTGGCATCGCCGTGCAGATTGTCTCGGAACTCGCCGCCGAAGGCGCCAAACGAGAAAACCGTGATGAGATCGACCCGCACAGCGGCCTGATGCGACAGTCGATTGTCCTTCGCGATGCTGTGTATCGTGCCAATAAGATTATCTTTCAAACCGCCCAAAGCCAGACGCATTGCGAAGGCATGGGAACGACGATCGTCGCAGCCATGTTTTACGACAACAAGGTCTCGATCGCACATGTCGGCGATTCGCGCGCCTATCGCCTGCGCGGCGGAAAATTCGAACAGGTAACCCTCGACCATTCATTGTTGCAGGAGCTGGTCGACCGGGGATTCTACTCGGCTGAAGAAGCGCAGCGGTCAACCAACCGTAACTACGTGACCCGGGCCCTGGGTGTGGAGCCTACGGTCGAGGTTGAGGTTCACGAGTATGAGGTCCTGCCCGGGGACGTCTATTTGCTGTGCTCGGATGGGCTGCCGGACATGGTCGAAGATGAGGATATTCACTTAACTATATCCACTTTTAATGCTAGTCTTGATGTCGTTGGTAAGCAATTGATTGAATTGGCAAATGACCACGGCGGGCGCGACAACGTGTCGGTCATGCTGGCGCAGGTCATCCAGCCTTTCGCGGCCAGGAAGGGCCTGTTGGTCAAGCTTGCCAACTTGTTCCGCTCATAAGGGTGCAGGGTTGGTCGGGAAAGTGCGGGATGTCAAGAGCGAATTGGCTGTGTAGCCAGGCTTCCCTCGTGTCTGACAACCTCTGCTTGTTAAATTCGATATACAGAGAACTGCAGCATGGCACGGTTAATACTTAGTCTGGACAACCAAGTTCTGGCTGAATACAACATGACGAAAGAACGTTATACGGTCGGGCGCCTGCCAGACAACGACGTTCGTATAGATAATCCGGCTGTCAGTGGCCATCATTCTCTGATAATCAATATTCTCAACGACTCGTTTCTTGAGGATCTGAACAGTACGAACGGCACCTACGTTAACGGCAAGCTCATCAAGAAACATGCGTTGCAACATGGTGACGTGATCACCATAGGGCATCACCAGCTGCGCTTCGCGGACCAGCAGGTAAACGCTCCCGAACAGGACGAGTTTGAAAAGACCATGGTTATCCCGACCGGCCAGCAAAGTGCTGCGCAACTGGCGCGCGCGGAAGCAGCCGCGGATCGTGCTGCGGCCGCAGCCAAACAGGCCCGCCAGCCGCAACGCGAACCAGACGCCGGTGTGCGGCTGGATCCTGAGGAGGCTGCTGCTCTGGACGAGAGACCAGTGAAGAAACCAGCTGTTGCCGCCAAACCGGAACCGCGCTCGCATACCGAAACAGCGGCGGGTATTGATCCTCGAAATGCTCCAAGCGCCCTGCCACTGGCAAAACTACAAGTGCTTAGCGGAGCATTCGCCGGACGAGAATTGGAGCTTACCAAGGCGCTAACCACATTGGGGCGACCCGGCGTTCAGGTCGCAGCCATAACCAGGCGAGCCGAAGGCTACTACATCGTACACGTCGAATCCGGCAAGGAAGGCGATTACCCGCTGGTTAACGGCCAGCCTATTGGTGCCCAGGCGCGGCGCTTGAACGACAATGATGTCGTGCAACTGGCCGGTGTCAAAATGGGTTTCTTTAAGTCCTAGTCGACGATTTCTGACGCCTCGCGGTTCATGACACCGCAAATCAGTTCGTAGGGAATTGCACCTGCCCATGGCGCAACTTCTTCAACCGGCAACCTCGGTCCCCACAGTGTCGCGACATCGCCTACCTGATCGTTCGCACCCGGACCAAGGTCTACTGCAATCATGTCCATGGAAACATGCCCAATTAACGCGACGCGGCGATCATTAATCAGCACCGGCGTACCATTGCGAAATTGCCGTGTATAGCCATCCCCGTATCCCGCAGAAATGATACCCAATACACTGTCCTGCGGCGCCACGTAGCGGCCCTTGTACCCGACCCTGCTACCCTTGCGAAGCCTCTTGACCGCAATCAGGCGCGCTTCGAACTGCATCACAGGCTTGAGTCCGAGCTGCGCTCCAGTCGTGCCCACGAATGGCGACACGCCGTATAAGGCAATTCCGGTTCGCACCCAGTTCTTGCCAGCCAACCCTGGCCAGCCCAGCGCGGCTGGAGAGTTTGCAACGCTGATCGCTCCATCAAATCCGGCAGCGATTGCACGAAAACGGTCCAGCTGCGCCTCGGTTACAGGGTCGGCTGGTTCATCAGCACTTGCCAAGTGGCTCATCAAACGCAATTCGGCAACCGCCGGACAACTTTTCAGGCGTGCCATGAGCGTGTCGAACTCACCCGGATCAAAACCCAACCGGTTCATACCGGTATCAATTTTGATCCAGATAACTGTCTTTCCGGATCTGCATGATTCCAACAGACCTATTTGCTCATGACAGTGCGCAACGATCTCAAATCCATTATCTATAGCCGTGACCAACTCGTCGTCCGTCAGCACACCGGCCAACAACACGATCGGCTTGCTGACTCCGCCTTCGCGAAGTAGCAATGCTTCCGGCAGTCGCGCTACCGCAAACGCATCGACATCAGGAAGACTTTGTGCGACAGCGAGCAATCCATGGCCATAGGCATTTGCCTTGACTACTGCCATGATCCTGGCACCAGGACAGGCACTGCGAACGACACCTAGGTTATGTTTGAGAGCTCCGAGCCGAATAAGTGCTCGTGCACCAAAACTCACGGATACGCCTCGTCCGCGTAACTGTTCGGCGCCCAATTTTCGAACTTGGTATAGCGGCCCACGAAGGTCAACGGGAAATCCCCAATCGGGCCGTTGCGCTGTTTCGCGATCGCAATATCGGCAATGCCTTTGCGTGGCGTATCCTGGTTATAGACTTCTTCGCGATATATGAACGCTATCAGGTCAGCATCCTGCTCAATCGCGCCGGATTCGCGCAAATCCGACATCACTGGTCGCTTATCAGTGCGTTGCTCGACGCTTCGATTCAACTGGGACAGGGCAATAACCGGTACCGACAATTCTTTAGCCAGCGCCTTCAACGAACGCGATATCTCGGATATCTCTGTGGCGCGGTTTTCCTTGCTGCCAGGCACTGTCATCAGCTGCAAATAGTCGATGACAATAAGCCCCAGGCCGTGCTCGCGCTGCAGGCGCCGCGCACGCGCGCGAATTTCAGTCGGTGACAGTGCCGCCGAATCGTCGATAAATATCGGCGCATCGGACATCAGCTGCACCGCGGTATTTATCCTCGACCAGTCTTCGTCCGGAAAACGGCCGGTCCGCAAATGTGACTGATCGACGCGACCAAGCGATGAAATCATGCGGAACGCGAGCTGCTGCGAGGGCATTTCCATCGAGTAGATGGCCGTTGGAACTTTCGATCCAATCGCTGCATTCTCGGCAATGTTGATCGCCAGTGTTGTTTTGCCCATCGAAGGCCGGCCAGCGATTATGATCAGATCGCCGGGCTGTAGACCTGCGGTTAATTTGTCAAATTCCGTAAATCCGGTGGAGATACCCGTGATATCGCCATCAGACTGATGCAGAAGATCAATGCGATCAACAGCGTCGGGAAGGATTTCCTTTAGCGCTTTGAAGCCCGACTTGCCACGTGCGCCGGACTCGGCGATTTCAAACACCAGGCGTTCGGCCGCATCGACGATTTCTGCCGCGCTGCGCCCATCCGTGGCAAAGGCAGCACCGCTGATTTCATTACCGGCGGAAATCAGGGAACGCAACATCGAGCGCTCCCGCAGAATTCTCGCATAGGAACGAGCATTGGCCGCGCCCGGCGTTTCATTTGCCAGGGTGGCAAGGTACTCGAGGCCACCTGCAGCTTCCAGTTCACCGCGATTGTCGAGATGCTCTGAAACCGTTACAACGTCACTCGGATTTGCGCCCTCAGCGAGCCTCGCGATCGCTGCGAAAATTAGACGATGATCCTTGCGATAAAAGTCGTTCGCCGTAACGACATCGGCAACTTTGTCCCAGGACTTGTGATCAAGCATCAATCCGCCAAGCAGTGACTGCTCGGCTTCGATGGAGTTAGGCGGCACCTTGAGGCGCTGCTCGGCGCCTCCGGAGGTTACCCCATCATCCAACGCACGTACCATTCAGGATTGCTCCGACCGAAAAATTCCCCGGTCACATTTATATCACGTTCCCGACACTAATCGGCGGCGACGACTCGCACCCTGATGGTTGCATTAACATCCGTGTGCAAATGCACGCCGACTTCGTATTCGCCCAGATCGTGGATTGGCCCGTGCGCCATACGAATTTCACCACGCTCGACCACAATTTGTATGGCCTCGAGCGCCTCAACGATATCGACCGGGCCGACGGAACCAAATAATTTGTCCTCGCTGCCGGCATTAGCCGTGATGACGACTTCGAGGCCGTCAATGGTCGCGGCGCGCGACCTGGCCGCCTTAAGCTCTTCGCCAGCAGCTTTCTCAAGCTCCGCCCGGCGAGCCTCGATGTCACGTATGTTTTTTGGCGTCGCCAACGCGGCCTTGCCCTGTGGAATCAAGAAGTTACGCCCGAAACCGGGCTTCACTTTGACAAGATCACCGATATTGCCGAGGTTCTCGACTTTGTCCAAGAGGATGACGTTCATATCTAATCCTTAACTTTAGTGTTGTTTCGTTACGCGGCGCCGATAGCGGAACCACGCATCCGTGTAGCCTAATACTGCCAACGCTGGAAACAGGTACTGGAACAATACCAGTGTCAGCACGTACGCGGCGATCACTACCGCGACGGGCACGAAACCGCTGGCATGCAGCCAGTGAACCAGCGCCGCTCCCTGCAACCAGAACACCGCAAATAACAATACCGCGATGCTTTGAATCCAAACCACGTTAAAAGCGAAACCTGCAATGGACGAGACTGCCAGCAGCAACGCAATAACGTAGCCAAAATTTAACTCGCAAAAGCGACCAAAGTCGGCGCTCTTTCCTGGCAGCTGCTGATACAGCCAGTAACCGAGCAAAATCACACATGCGAGACCAAACCAAAAACCGATCGCAAAAAGCGTTGTCATCACCCCCGCGAACTGCATGTCATTCATTGCAAGCGCTGCTTGCCAATCTGTCAGGCGCAGGCTTTGCAGGACTGAGTTTGCCGCTATCACGTCCTGCCAAAATTCAACAGGATTATCATGCAATGCGAAAAACGCACCGGTGCCTATGAGGGCGACTATTACAGACGCCTGCAAGGCCAACGTCAGCGACCGCGTAATCCGCAGGATTCTCGCCAACACCAGTACCGGCAACCAAAACGTCACTATGCCAATCAGTGCCACGACCGGGGATCCCCCGGACACAAGGCCGACAATCAAGAGCGCCAAACCGGCCAGCGCTACCGTAAGCAATACTTCGCGCAAGTCTTGCTGCACAACCAGCAAGACCAGGATCGCTCCGCTGACTGTAGCCAGCCCGGGCATCAGCATGGTCATTGCCAGCGCAAGACCTGCGTTGAGTGGCCGGGCAAGCAGCCATGCTGCTACCGACGGCATTAACTGTACCTTGGCGGTCTAGTGCCGATCGGTGTACGGCAACAGCGCCAAGAACCGTGCGCGCTTTACAGCAGATTGCAGCTGCCGCTGATAATTTGCCTTGGTACCCGTGATTCGACTCGGCACAATCTTGCCAGTCTCGGTAATGTAAGCCTTGAGCAAGTTGAGATCTTTGTAATCGATCTCCTGAATGTCTTCGGCCGTAAATCGGCAGTACTTACGCCGGCGTGAATATCGACTCATGATTTCGCTCCTCAGGCGCTCTTTTCAACGGCAAAATCTGCCGCATCGTCGTCCGACTCGTCTCGGTCAGCATCATCTACCGCATCGTCCGAATAGTCCTCGTCCTCGTCATCGCTCCGCAGCATGGCTTCAGCGGCCGCTTTTGCATCGCGACGATCCTGCGCATCGCGCTCTTTCGCCTTTTCTTCCGCCACTGCAACAGCCATAGGCGACGCCGCTGTTTCCGCTTGGTCGCGCACGATGATAAGGTTTCGAAGCACAGCGTCGTTGAACTTGAAAGCGGCTTTGATTTCGTCCAGCGTTTCACGACCGCACTCAATGTTCATCAGCACATAGTGTGCTTTGTGAACCTTGTTAATGGGATGTGCCAGCTGCCGGCGGCCCCAGTCTTCAGTGCGGTGCACCGCGCCGCCGGATCCGGTGACCATGCCCTGGTACTTCTCGACCATGGCCGGCACCTGTTCGCTCTGGTCAGGATGGACCAGAAACACGATTTCGTAGTGTCTCATTGTGTTCCCTTATGGTTGAAATCCGGCCGGGTGCGTATGCAAGGCACCCTGTCGGAAGACAGCCACCCGGCTTCCCGGTGTGGCAAGAGTTTACGGCCCGAAGGCCGCCCCGGCTGTATGACGGGGACGCGAATCCTACCCGTTGCCACCCGGCCGCGCAAGCCGCGCACGCCGCTGCCGGACGATCTCATACAGGCAAATTCCAGCCGCCACGGACACGTTCAGGCTGGAAACAGCGCCCGCCATAGGCAGGCTGACCAGCGTGTCACAACGCGCCATAACGCCCTTCCCGAGCCCGCTTTCCTCCTGGCCCATTACCAATACCAATGGTCGGCCCAATTCCGCATCGTAAAGTGACTGCGGAGCCTTATCGGAGGTGCCGACGACGCCGACACCGTAATCCGCCAGCCAACCCAGCACCCGCCCCAGATTCGCTACCTGGGCAAATGTGATCTGTTCCGCGGCACCGGCTGCAACCTTGCTTACCGTCGGCCCCAGTGTTGCCGCCCCGTGCCGCGGCACGATCACTGCGTCAACTCCCGCCGCATTGGCCGTTCGCAGGCAGGCACCGAGGTTGTGCGGATCCTGGACGCCGTCGAGCATCAACAGCAATAACTGTCCGTCCTCGGCGCCGAGCCGCTCTTCGACCAGGGTTCGCAGGCCTGCCTCATCCAGCAAGGAATTGCGGCGTACCTCGGCAACAATGCCCTGGTGACGTGCCTCACCGCTGATCTGCTGCAGGCGGGCCCGGTTCGCCGGCTGAATCTCGATACCGCGGCTGTTGGCCTCGCTGATGAGCGCTTCGACGCGTGGATTGACTGATTGATACTCAGCGAAAATACGCTGCACGTCCGATGATTTGTTAGACAAGAGCTGTTCGACTGCGCGCAAACCAGTGACGTATTTCGCCTTGCTCATCGCGACCTCCCGCCTCCTGGATCAATCACCGGCCGGAAATCAATGCGCCGCGTGTCAAGATCGACACGGTGCACGCGTACACGCATCGACTCACCCAGGCAATAGGCCTTGCGCGTACGTTCGCCGATCAACCGTTGTGAACCCGACTCGTAATGGTAGTAGTCATTCGCCAGACTGGTTACGTGAACCAGGCCGTCGATTTGCATTGCCGTAATCTGCACAAAAAGGCCGAAATTCGTCACACCCGTAATTACTCCGGAGAATTCCTCACCAACGTGATTTTCCATGTACTCGCATTTCAACCAGGCTTCAACATCGCGCGTTGCTTCCTCGGCGCGTCGTTCATGCGCCGAGGTAATTACTCCAAGGCGCTCCATATCTTCGGCACCATATGCATAACGCCCTGGCTTGCCGCCGCGGACGATGTGGCGTATTGCCCGGTGTACCAGCAAATCCGGATAACGCCGTATCGGCGACGTAAAATGTGCGTAAGCATCCAGCGCGAGGCCGAAGTGTCCAATGTTCTGCGGCGTATACTCAGCATGTGTCAGAGAGCGCAACATCGCCATGGAAATTGCCGCGCTATCGGGTCGGCCCCGGACCTGTACCAGCAGATCATTGAACTGGCGCGGCGCGATATGTTTCGGGTGCGGTACTTTCAGTCCCAGCGAGACCAGGTATAGTCGCAGCTCGTCAAAACGATCCGCGTCCGGTTTCGGATGCACGCGGTACAGGCCGGGGATTTTGTGCTTGCTTAGAAACTTTGCCGCCTGCACATTGGCGGCAATCATGCATTCCTCGATCAGCCGATGCGCATCGTTGCGAGCTTCAACCCTGATCCCGACAATGGAACCGTCCTCACCGAGCTCGAATTTGGTTTGTGGCAAATCGAGTTCAATCGCGCCGCGGCCCTGCCTCGTGACCGCAAGCACCTTGTATAACGCATGCAATTCTCGTATCACCGTGTGCAAGCCCCGCGGCACGGACGAGTCCGACCTGCCTTCGAGAAAATCGCCGACCTGCGTGTAGGTCAGTCGCGCTGAGGAGCACATGACGGCTTCCGAAAATCTTGCGCGCGTCACTTTACCGTCCGGGCTGACGCGCATCTCGCACACCATGCAAAGCCGGTCTACTTTCGGATTCAGGGAACAGAGGCCATTTGACAAGACTTCGGGCAGCATTGGCACGACACGGTCCGGGAAATACACGGATGTGCCGCGAAGGATCGCTTGCTTGTCCAGGGCCGATCCAACCGGCACATAGTGTGCAACGTCCGCGATCGCTACCAGCAGCCGCCAACCATCACCGCTACGCTCGCAATATACCGCGTCATCAAAATCCCGAGCATCCTCACCATCGATCGTCAACAAGTTCGTGCTACGCAGGTCAAGCCGGCCTTTCTTGGCCGCCGCCGGCACATCCGCACCGAAACTCTTAATCTCTTCACGTACCGCCGTGGGCCACTCCGTCGGAATGGCGTGCGACTGAATCGCAATATCAGTTGCGATGCCTTTTTGGCCAGGATCACCGATGATTCGAATGATGCGCCCGGTGGCCTGTTCCACGCGTGTCGGATAATCGAGTATCTCGGCCACGACGATCTGGCCTGGTCGAGCTCTGTTTGCCTCACCGGGCGCGATCAGGATGCGGTGCGCGATCCTGGCGTTGTCCGGAATCACCAGACCGATGCCGCGCTCACGAATGAACTTACCAGCGATTTCGCGTATGCCGCGATTCAGAACCTCGACGAGCTTTCCCTCAGGCTTGCCGCGCCGGTCTTCGCCGACGATCCTGATCGCAACACGATCGCCATCGAATACCGATTGCATTTCACGGGCCGACAGATAGACATCCTCGCCGCCATCGTCGCGAATCACGAATCCGAAGCCGTCACGATGTCCGCTTGCCACACCCGCCAGCAGATCCAGCTTGGCTGTAAGGCAAAACTCGCCGCCGCGATTCTCGATTACCTGTCCTGCCCGCACCATCGTGTAAAGGCGCTCGACGAGCCGGTCGCGCATACGCTGACCCTTGAGGCCGAGCTCGGCCAGGATCTGGTCGGGCTTGACCGGCCTCCCGGCGGTCTCCAGGTACGCGAGCAGCGCGCTTCGATCTGGAATCGGATGCCGGTAGTTTCTTGTCCGGGTCCTGCTGCCGGCGCCGGGCCTGGATTTCTTTTTGCTTGCTCTTGGAGCCAAAAGTCGTAGCCTTTACGGGTTGTTGTAATTGACGGCCCCACCCGGTTTGAGTAGAGTCCGCAGCCTTGCGGGTGCCCGGATTGTACGCGGTTCTGGCCCGCACGACGTAATTTGCCCAGATGGCGGAATTGGTAGACGCGCCAGCTTCAGGTGCTGGTTATCGAAAGATAGTGGAGGTTCAAGTCCTCTTCTGGGCACCATTTATACCCTGGCGGCAATACCAGCAGCTTACGGCAGAGTGATTACCGGATGCTGTGCTCTGGCCGATATAGGCCGTCCAGACCGTGCGGCACACGCCAGCGCGGCGCCGTGCCCTCCTCCGGGGCCGGGACTGCGAACTTCAAATATCCAAAGTAAGTGAGGATGTAACGCAAGCTGGGACTGGGCAGCTTGTCCCGCGCATGCATGAAGCGCGTGTTGTCGAGCATGACAACATCATTCTGTTGCCACGGAACCGGCTGTTGTAGCCGTTGCCCAATCTGGTCCAGCTCTGCTACCAATTCGTCGGGGATTTCCGTGCCGTCTTCAAACAGCGGGAATCGCCGGTTGCGCAAGTATTTGCGCGCGAACAACAGAAAGTTTGAAAAGACCAGCTCATCAGAAAACATCGCCTTTTGCAGCGCAGGTCGCAGGAAGGACTGATAGGGCTTTTGCTCGACGATCTCGAACGAATACGGACAGTCTTCAGGGGGGGTCCGCAAGCGTTCGACCGTCGGCTGATCGGAGCGCAACCAGAATTTGCTGGCGTCCAATTGGGCCGGTTGCGTATACAGAAGTTGCCGACCCTGCAATGCCGCTCGCAAGCCGCGCGACATTTGCCGGACCATCTCGATGCCGTCGCAAAGGTAGGTTTCGCCATCCCGCTCGGCGGGTGTCAGGCAGGCGAACCAGCACACGTCCGGGCGCCACGGAACACGAGCCAGCTCGGCGTGCAGGGGAAACGCCTCGTCGCCCAGGTTGACGGTCTGGATATTGCTCTTGTCGTCAACAGTCTCACGGCCCGGACTGTCATTGAATGCCGCGTGCGTGCAATACGTCCTGGTCAGCTCGGCAAAAATCCGCAAATCCAGATCGAAGCCCCTGAACAACAACGCGCCGTGAGTCCTGTACAATTGCTCAACCCACTGTGGGTCGATATCGGTCAGGCCTTCGCGCTCAGACCCCGGCGTAATGGTCACGTAGTTCCGCTCACTGCCTGTATCCGCTATTTTTGCCACGTCAAACCTTGGGTTGCTGAAGATGTTGCCGGAGCTGTTGCACGAATAATTATGCAGCCGGATCATTTTTTGTCAATATATCAATAACTTATTCACCGGTCGCCTGGCGAGAAACATGCCGACAGAAAATCGAAATCCAAATCTTGATCGCGCCGGCCTGTTGACCAGCCCGGATTATTTTTTCTGGGGATACAAGGGATCGATCGCCTATTTCGTCAATATGAATCGAGGCCTGTACTACAAGTCTATTTTTTGCGATGGACGAATCTATCCGCGCAATAACGAAGTCATCACGATGCCGCTGGCTCAGCTGCTGGACCGGTTCGAGGAAGAGAATTTCCCGGCACCGAAACTGAACTACATATTTCACATGGCACACGGTGGCTCGACGCTGTTGTCGCGGGCACTCGACCTGCCTGGCGTTAACATCGTCTATCGAGAACCAGCGGCACTGCGGCAACTAGGCGTGGCCGCCGCTGAAGAGCAATTTGGCGACCAGCCAACAGACATCTGGCAACGGGTCCTCCGGTTGTCCACCGTACTGCTCGCCAAAACCTACCAGCAAAACGAGCGCGTCGTCATCAAGGCAAACGTACCGGTGAATTTCATTATTCCGCAACTCATGGCAGTCAATGCCCACACACGTGGACTGATTCTGTTCGAGAGGCTGGACGATTACCTGCTGTCCGTCCTGAAGTCGCAGGGTCATCGCGACTGGTTGCAGAACGTAGTCGACGAGCTCCGCAACAGCATCGACGCGCTGCTCGGTTTGCCTGCGGGCGCAAAGAACAAGCTGTCCGATGCCGAGGCAGCTGCTGCACTCTGGATGACGCAAGTCCACCTGTTTGCGAAAGCTCTGCAGAAATATCCAAACCTGCGCAGTCTCGACAGCGAGCACTTCTATAGCAAGCCGAAACTGGTTTTGAGCAAGGCCTGCGAATTTTTTCGCTTTCGCGTAAAAGAGCAGAAACTGGACGCAATTGTGGCCGGTGACCTGTTCCAGCGCTATTCGAAAAACCCGGAACAGGAGTTCAGCAATACATTGCGCCTGCAGAAGAAAGATCAGCTGCGCACGGAAATCGGCGCCGAATTGCGTGCAGCGAATGATTGGGTGCAACACCACGTCGATTGTTGCCCGGTTCCAAAATGCTTGACACGACCGCTCACGGCACAACTGACTAAACTACTGGCATAGAATCTTGCGCCCGCAATCCATCTGCTCCGCACTTGTGTCGCTGCGCTTGGCGCTCGCAAAGAGGATGCTCGATTGACAATTGGACTTGCAAGAATTCTGCTGGGAGCGACTCTCGTTGTCGGTTCCATCGGCGCGCTGGCGCAGACCAATCGCATCGATATCGTGCGCCACGATGCACCTGAACTGGCGCATTTCGGTGACTATGCGATCGGCGTGCGCACACTCGAGCTGGTCGACCCGCACCGGGCCGACATCCTGCGCTCCACCGAGATGGGCCAGACGATTTATTACGATCGCAGCCTGATCGTTGAGGTCTGGTACCCGGCGACGCTCGCCGATGGCCAGCAACCGGGCGAAGTGTATTCCTCCACGACGCGAAATCCGGCTATCACGGCAAGCCTGCAGGGCCGGGCGGTCCGCGATGCAATCGCGGCGAACCGCGACAAGTCAGTGCCGCTGGTGATCATTTCGCACGGCTATCCGGGCAACCGTTACCTCATGAGCCACATGGGCGAGAACCTCGCCAGCAAGGGCTACGTGGTCGCGTCCATCGATCACCGCGACAGCACTTACGAAGACCAACAGTCGTTCTGGAGCACACTCTACAACCGACCGCTCGACCAGCTGTTTGTGCTGGAGCAAATGGCCGCGATGTCGGCCGACACCGATAGCTTCCTGTACGGCGTCGTCGATGCCGGGCGCACCGGCGTGGTCGGCTACTCGATGGGCGGCTACGGTCTCATTGTGAACCTCGGCGGAGGTTACAGTGACGCCGTCGTAAAATCGGAGGGTGCTCCACCCGGCAGGCTGGCGGCCCGCTTTGCTGCAACGAATCCGGATTTCAAAACGCACCGCGACCCGCGCATCAAGGCCGGATTTGCAGTTGCACCCTGGGGTATGGCTCGCGGCGTATGGGATTTCTCTGCCCTGCACAACATCACGACACCTGTGTTTTTCCTCTCCGGCAGTCTGGACACTACGGCGGGCTATGAGGACGGCACCCGCGCGATATTTGAAAACGCGATCAGCAGCGATCGTTACCTGCTTACCTATATCAACGCCGGCCATAACGCCATTGCGCCGATTCCCCTGCCGTTTGAGATCCAGATGAGCAAGGACACAACCGGCGCGTCACATTACACCGACCCGGTGTGGGACTCGGTACGATCCGCCAACATCATGAATCATTTTGCGACCGCATTTTTCGACGTTTACCTGAAAGGCAATGCGGACCGAATCACCTATCTCGAACTGGTGCCGCACGCACAGGATGGTGTTTACGATATCGTCGATGCGCAGCCCACGCAGGAGCACAGCTACTGGAAAGGCTTCGCCGAAGGCACGGCGCATGGACTGATTCTTGAACATCTGCCGGTGGCGAAGTAGGCCACGTGGGTCGCTGGAAACCACCCGCCCCGGACGCCTCGCCATACATTACACCGGCGGGCTTCGAGGCACTGCAGGCAGAACTGAACGAGCTCTGGCCCCGCCGGCGCGACGTGGTCACAGCGCTGTCGGCCGCTGCTGCCGAGGGTGATCGCTCCGAGAATGCCGAGTATATCTACCGCAAGAAGGAACTCGCCGGCCTTGACCGGCGCATACGGTATCTGCAGAAGCGATTGCCGCTGCTCAAGGTGGTACGCGAGGCGCCGAAAGGCGACGCCATCTATTTCGGAGCCCAGGTCGAGCTCTGCGACGATACCGGCAAGGTGCATCGCTATCGCATTGTCGGCCCGGACGAAACCGACGCCAGGTCGTCGGCTATCAGCATGGATTCACCGCTGGCAAGAGCCCTGCTGGCAAAACACGTCGGTGATGAAGTGGCCGTCGGCAGCGGCGATCAGACCCGAACGGTGACCGTGCTATCGATCCGCTACCAGCGGCCAGAATGAAACGGGGCTCCACAAGGGAGCCCCTGGTATTAGCTTTGGTCAAACAAAACGGCCGCTAGTCGAAGTCCTTGTTAAATCGCAAAGACACGGTACGCGGCCGTGCACGTACCGCGTAATTCTGCTCACCACAATTGTCCGGGTTACCGCATTGCGACGTGTAGTACATGGGTGCGTCCTCGTCGGTGGCATTCTTGATGAAGAGCTCCGCGGTCCAGTCATCTTTCCCGATTCCGAAACTCAGATCGACGAAGGTATTCTCCGGCACCTCGCCTCTGATCTCATTGATTCTGACATTCAGGTCCGACTGGCGCGCGCCTTCATAGGACATGGCACCCTGCAGGTGCGCATCGAAACTGCCGAGAGGAAATTGATAGCGAGCGATGAGGTTACCCTTGAAATCCGCGGTCGTCGGCAGCTTGGTCCCGGCCGGTGCCCATGGTATACCGGGGCCGTCGCAATCCGGGCAGTACTCATCCTGCAATTCAGTATCGTACCAGGCGCCTGCCGCTGACAGCGTCAGGTTCTCGGTCGCGAGCCAGAGCATTTGCGCTTCCAGCCCAACAACTTCGGCTGTCGGGCCATTGTTCACAGCCGTGATGGCGTTATCGCCGGTGAACGAGACCTGGAAATCATCCCATTCTTCCAGGAACACCGCGCCATTAAATTGCACGCGATTGTCCGCCCATTGCGTTTTCCAGCCCAGCTCGTAATTGGTCAGGAAGTCCGACACAAATTCGCCAGCGCTGGGCGCCCGGTTGATGCCGCCCGGGCGGTAGCCCTCCGAGAACGTCCCATAGACCATGTGATCATCGGAGAGCTGCCAGGTCAGGTTCACGCGCACAATGTTTTCGCTTTCGTCGATGCCCTTGTCGACATTCAGGCAGGGCGCGTCCTTCCAGTCGGCCTGGCCGTTGAAGCTTGGTGTCCAGCCGTCTTGGCCCTCAACGCGATTGCACTGCACCTCGCCAGTTTGCGACCAACCCGCCTCAGAAAATCCGGTGCCGAAGCCGAAAAAGCCTTTCACTGTCACTTCGGGTTGGAAGAAGCGCGCGCCAATGGTCAACTCCACGGCCTCGGTCAGGTCAAAGCTCACGTGGCCGAAAATCGCCTGGTCGCTGTCTTCGCGTTCAAGCTTGTTCAAATACACCACACCGGGCCAGTCGCTGATACTCGGTTCGTCCCGGTTCAGCAACATGACATCGCCGAGGCCATCGACAGTAAACGCCTGCTCGAAATCATGGAATTGATTCTGCCAGAAAACGCCGAGCATGCCGCGCACACGCTTGTCAGGATCGGTGCTGATGCGAATCTCGTGATTCTGCTTGGTATATTCGTCGTCGTTGACGTAATAGGCACCGCCCATGACACGGCTGCCAATCTGGCTCCCGGGCGGAAAACTGGATTCAAACATATTCGGGATCGGCCGACTGCCCGTGTTCTGAAAATGCAAATCGGCATAAAAGCCGCTGCTGTAGGCAATATCGTAAAAATAGGAGTAGTCGGTGTAATCGAATGACGCATCCACGCTGCGATCGAGATAGGAACCCGCATACACCACATCGAGATTGCCAATCTTGCCTTCGATGGTCAGCCCGGCCATGTACCAATCGTCATTGACGAAATCGTCCTGGTAATTGCTTACAGCGTACTTGCCCTCGGGGCCATATATGCTGTCGTCGTCACCCCAGATGCCATTGCTTTCCGCAGACTGAAACATCACGGTCGGCGTTGCAGTCCAGTTATCGTTCAGGTCAACCCGCAGTGCCGCGCGCGCGCCGGCCACCTCGGTGGTGTTGTAATTGTCCTTGGCCTTGTCGTCATTGGTGATCGTAATATCATCCAGGCTGCAATCGACGCCACTGCATATCCCTGAGGGATCTTCAACGCCAGGGAAGGTGCGACTGCCAGCCACGTTGTCGATCCAGCCGGCGTCCTCGCGCGCCCAGCCCACGAGGCGAACCGCCGCTTTGTCGCCAATCGGCAGGTTCACATACCCCTCAACTACGTAGCCCGAATCGTCGCTGTCAACCAGGCTGCCTTCCACACCAAAGCCGCCTGAAAACCCGGACAGATCCGGTTTGTTAGTAATGACACGAATGGTGCCGGCCTGGGAGCTTGCACCGAACAGCGTGCCCTGCGGGCCTGCCAGCGCCTCGACGCGCGCGACATCGTACATGTGTACATCGAGATTGCCCTGGATGGTCGTGATCGGCAGTTCATCGAGGTACATGCCGACGCTGGGCTGCGACGTGGTCGCCTGGCCATCATTGGCGGTGGAAATACCCCGCATATACACCAGCGAGAAGCCGGAGCCGGAAAGCGTGTTGGTGTTCTGGCCCATGGTTACCGTGGGCAGCATCTGCACATAGTCGCGGAAATTCTGCAGGTTCAGTTCCTCGATCTGTTGATTGCCCAATGCCTGGATGCTGATCGGCACGGATTGCATGCTCTCCTCGCGCTTTTGCGCGGTAACCGTAATCTCCTCGATTCGCAGTGCGTCCTGCGCTAACAAACTTGGACTCGTAAGTGCGAGCACGATACCGGCAGAAAGCGGTGTTCTTGAAAACGTACGTGAGTGATTAGTTTTTTGGGAAATGTGCATCGCCAATCTCCATTTATTATCAAACCTGCAACAAAACGCGCCCCTGAGCGCGTCAACACTATCACCATTTTTTACGCAAGGTCCAGCGTCATCGGCAGGTTTGTTGCTTAAATGTAACAGCTGTGCGTGGACCGGCCCGATGGCCTACTCTGCTGCCCGCGTCGCTGGCGGTTCGGGGTACGCGTCCAGCACCGGACCCAGTGCTGCCTTCAGCGGCCCCAGCCATTCCTCGTAGTGCCGCCAGTGCCCGACCCCATCCTGGTAAATGGGTTGCCGTACCTGCTCAGAACTTGCCGTGCGCACAGCGCGCTTGTTCTCAAAAAAGCGCAGACATTCCGGCTCAAATGCCAACCCGCAATAGTCGAGCAGTTTACGCACGACGTTTTCCGTGTCCTTGACCGTGTTTTCATATAAAACCCGGTGCACGACTCCGGGCAACACCGCATCGAAATGCGCCATCAGCTCCACGTATTCGCGATAGAAGCGACCAATGTCGTCCAGGCTATAGGTAAATCCCTGGCCAAGCGCGTAATGTTGTTTGAAATTGGAGAAACAGCAAGCCAGCGGATGCCGGCGCGCATCAATAATTTTCGCGTTGGGCAGCACAATGTGAATCATGCCGATGTGCAAAAAATTGTTCGGCAGCTTGTCGATAAAATACGGGCGATCGGTTTTGCGGTGGATGCGGGTGCGCGCAATGTACTGCTCACCCAACTCGCGCAATTCATCGCCACTCTTTGAGGCCAGCACCGCCGCATAGGAGGCGACGTCCTCGGCGTCCGCCTGCTCGCTCAGTTCCTTTGCCATACTCATGATATCCGGCAATTCCATGGTGCCTTCCACCGCCGAGTGACTGGACAGGATTTGCTCAAGCAGCGTCGATCCGGCACGCGGCATACCGACGATAAAAATCGGATCCGGCGCATCACAACCCATACCCGCTCGCTCTGCAAAGAACGCGCGGTTGAAATTTTGCTTCAGGCGACTGACACGAATCGAGTTGAGCTCCGGGTTATAACCGCTGCTGGCGCGGTAAATCTCATTGCCGGCGGCATAATGCTCGAATGACCAGGCGTAATCGGCGTTATCCTCGAAGGCCTTGCCCAAGGCAAAGTGGAAATGCAGACGATCGTTGTCTGCAAGCTCGGGTACCGACAGTCGCGACTCCATTTCCCACAGGTCGGCCTCGGAAAAGCGAAATGTCTTGAGATTCGCGAGACTCCAGTAGGCCTCGCCAAAATCCGGTTTGAGTGCAATGCTGCGCCGGTAGGCGTCGATACTGTCGGCAAGCAGACCCTCGGTTTTCAACACGTGCCCAAAACTCAGCCATACTTTCGCGTTGTTCGGGTATTCCTCGAGCAGATCTGAATAAATTTTGATCGACCGCTCGTACTCACCGACACGGCCCAGGATCACGGCGCACAGATTGCGATAGCTTGGATTGCGGGAGTCCACCTGCAGCAGTCGTTCTATTTCTGCCAGTGCTTTGGCCGAATCGTTACGTCGATGCAGCAAGGCTGCATAGTTATAACGCGCAGCGTTAAAACTGGGAGCCAGTTCAAGGCATCGCAGCAGCAAATTCTCGGCGTCACTCTCGCGACCGCAGCGCATCGCGACTTCTGCCAGCATGCGAATCGCCGGCACATCCGTAGGCACCTGTAGCAGATGCTTTTTCAATAGCCGCTCCGCATTCGGAATGTCATTCCTGACCATGGCAATCGCAGCCTTCTGCAATGTCGGGTGCCGGGTCGAACATTGCACGTGGCGTGCATATGCCACATCGCCAGCCGCATTATCTCCGGTGGCCATGAGATGATCGGCGAGAATGCGCCAGGCCTCGGGGTGCTCCGGGTCAAACTTCACAGCCGTCAGCAGGGCCTTCATTGCCTCATCGCCCTGGCCAAGTTCGGCCAGCGTTACGCCATATTCAAAATGCGCAGCACCCCATTTCGGCTGCGCCTGCAACAGCCGTTCAAGCAACTCCAACGCAGCGCGCGCGTTACCGGAACGACGCCTGGCAACGGCCAACAACAATACCGCAGGCGGATGGTTCGGAACCGCCTTCAGAATTTCTTCTGCCTGCTCGGCGGCAAGTGCCGCGTCGATTTCGATCAACTTCGCGGTGCGCTGCGTCGCCTCTTCCAGTGAACCCAGCACTTCCGTCGATGTTTGTTCCATCAATATGTCTCCGCGACGTCACCGAGGTTG
>JAOUHU010000010.1 GCA_029884455.1 Gammaproteobacteria bacterium
TTGCGGCCATCCAGGCCCTTGAGTACTGCCGTATCCTCACCGATAACCGCCTCGGGCAGGACAAACGTTTCGCCATAGTGATGGTTGAAGCGCTGTGCGATATCACGCGCCATCTCGACGTGCTGTTTCTGGTCCTGGCCCACCGGTACCTTGTTCGAGCTGAACATCAGGATGTCGGCAGCCATCAGGATCGGGTAACTGTACAGCGCCATCGTGATGCCCTTGTCCGGGTCCTGGCTGCCGCTATCGACATTTGCCTGTACCGCCGCTTTGTAGGAATGCGCCCTGTTCATCAGGCCTTTCGCGGTCATGCCGGTCAGGATCCAGGTCAGTTCGGGTATTTCCGGAATATCCGATTGACGATAAAAATACGCATGCCCGGTATCCAGCCCAAGCGCCAGCCAGGCGGCAGCGATCTCGAGCGTGGAACGACTGATCTTGTCCGGGTCTTCATTTTTCGCCAGCGAATGATAGTCGGCGAGAAAATAGAAATGCCGCGTTGACCGGTCCTTGCTGGCCACGATGCCGGGCCGAATCGCGCCGACATAGTTGCCGATATGCGGTGTACCCGTTGTTGTTATGCCGGTCAACCAGGTGTCCTTCATCATGCGGCAATAATGCCTAGATTGCCCGACGAATGAAACACGGTATGATCGTGGCGATGAACAATGATTATTCGGACCAAAACACAGAACTTGCCGGGCTATACCCGGCACACCTCGACACAGTCAGGCAACGCCACGACCATGCGCTGGATAAAGCCGGCGCGAGCCACGCGGTTATTTTTTCCGGCAGTTCGCGGTATGTGTTCCTCGATGACATGGCCTATACATTCAAGCCAAACGCACATTTTGTCAGCTGGCTGCCTTTGCTCGACCTGCCGTTGTCCTACATCGTCTATACGCCCGGCGAAGTCCCGCGCCTGATCTATTACCAACCGCGAGATTACTGGCATGTCGTACCAGGAGAACCCGAGGGCTATTGGACCGGGCAGTTCGACATCCGGGTCGTGCACAGTATCGAGGAGGTCGCCGCGCACCTGCCAGGCGACCGACAACGCTGCATTCTTATCGGTGAGATCAATGATGCGGCTCATGCCTTTGGCATCGATCGCGTCAACCCGACCACGGCGCTCAATATTCTGCACTACGGGCGAGGTATCAAGACCGGGTATGAACTTGCCTGCATGCGCCTGTCGACACGGCGCGCTGTCGCCGGTCACCTTGCGGCCGCCGCAGCATTCCGCGAAGGCAAGGCCGAATTTGACATTCACCGCGCCTATTGCCAGGCGGTGTCGCATACTGACAGTGAACTGCCGTACGGCAATATCATCGCCCTGAACGAGCACAGCGCCGTGCTGCACTACACCCATCTTGATCGCCAGCCGCCGCGGCAGTTGCGCTCGTTCTTGATCGACGCAGGAGCGCAGGTACATGGTTATGCCGCCGATATCACACGCACCTATGCGCACAAGGACTCGCGTTTTGCCGAGCTGATCGCCCGCCTGGACGAGTTGCAACTCAGGGTTGTGCAGCGGGTTCAGGCCGGCATCGACTATGTCGAATTACATATCGAAACGCATCGGCTGCTGAGCGAGGTGCTGGTGGACGCAAAGCTTGCCCGTGGCAGCGCCGAGACCCTGGTCGAGACCGGTGTCACCGCCGCCTTTCTGCCGCACGGCCTTGGGCATCTGCTTGGTATCCAGGTGCATGATGTGGGCGGTCATATGCAGGGCGAATCCGGGGCCGTTATTGATCCGCCAAGCGGCCACCCGTATCTGCGCCTGACCCGGGTACTCGAAGAGAATATGACCTTGACGATTGAGCCAGGCCTTTATGTCATCGACATGCTGCTCGACAAACTGCGCGACACTGCGGCTGAGGACCATGTTCTCTGGGACGGTGTCGAGTGGTTACGACCTTTCGGCGGCATTCGTATCGAGGACAATGTACGCGTACTGGCCAACGGCCGTGAGAACCTGACCCGGGACGCGTTCAGCGCTGCCGCCTGAGACGTGCCTTCACGTTGGCCCCGCGCCGCTCCAGCATCGGTCGCATCGCCTTCGCCAGCCATGGCATCAGGTAACTTACCGTGGTCAGCACGCCGCTGATCCGGGGCATCGCCACTTCACGCTGAGTGTTACCGCATAGATCGAGGATGACCTGCGCCACTTCGGTGGCGGTGCTGATCGGCTGCGAAAAAGTGAGATCCGAGGTGTTGTCAATATTGGCCATGATGAAGCCGGTGTCGATCGGCCCCGGCGACACAATCGCAAGCTTGATGTTCTTGCCGGCCAATTCCTCGGCCAGCGAGTAGGTCAGTGATCGCAATCCCGCCTTGCTCGCTGCATAGGCAGCACTGTTTGGCACCGGCGTTCGTCCAGCTAGCGAGCCGACATTGATGATTGCGCCGCCACCCGCTTCGTACAGGTACGGCAAGGCCGTACGCGTGAGGAAGATCGGCGCCCTCAGGTTGACATCAATGATCTTTGCCAGTTCGGCCGCATCCACGGAGTCAAACGCACCACGTTTATGATAGCCGGCGTTATTGACTAGAATATCGATTCTGCCGAATTCGTAATTGGTTTTCTTGCACAGGTCGACGCAGGCATCAGCGTCCGACACATCCATGGCGCAAATTTTGACCTTGGTTTTATCGCGTAGCTCAGTGGCTATGGCTTCGAGATTCTTCTTGCTGCGTGCCGCCAGCATGAGGTTTGCGCCGGCCTCGGCAAACAATCTCGCTGTTGCTGCTCCGACACCTTCCGAGCCACCTGTGATGATGACGGTCTTCTCTTTAAAGATCATGGGTCGATCTTAACTTAGAAGCCGAAATAACCCTTTATTTTCTTCCACAGTGAGGGTTCCCAGCCATACACGTCGAGGTGCTCGGGATCAAGAGCGACCACCGGCATGGTTGTATCGGGTCGCCGCTCGGCGAAGGCTGCCGCGTCCTCAGGGCGCAACTCGTACCTGCCCTTGCGGCTTTCGTTGGCGGCCGTCAGGCCATCCACTTCGAGACTCAGGTACGGCAGAACACCGTCGTCGACAATATCTTCAAGGAACACAGCATCCGGGTCGAAAGCTTCCTTCGACAGGATGATGCAATCGTCAAATGACTTGTGACTGCTAATGGCACTGCCCCGGCAATTTCCAGGTTTCAGCCTAGTGCGCCATGGCACTTGATGCTGTGACTATGCTCACAAGAAACAATATTTATTTTCCCCCTATCTTTCAGCTTCTTAACCATAATCTTAAGAAATATTCATGAAGGCCGCCGCGCGATTCGAATAAACTGGGGCGGCCGCCTCGCCATGCAGGCGACTGATCACCCCAGGAACTTCATGTTGACGCCTCGATTATCGATCGCCCCAATCCTGTTGCTGTTTGTTCTCGGTGCCTGCAGCGAGCCGCCGGCTGAATCGCGCGGCGGCCTGGGGCGTGCCACCAACGTCGCTACGGAAATCATTGAATATCGGCCGATGGTCGATACGATTCAGGCGCTCGGCACGGCCGGCGCGAACGAATCCATCGAAATACGGCCGCGTATTTCCAGCCTCGTGGAACGCATCACCTTTGTCGAGGGTCAGCTGGTCGACGCGGGTGACCTCCTGGTCGAACTCGAAAACAGCGAAATCGTAGCAGGCCTGAGTGTTGCCGAAGCCGCGCTGTCGGAAAGCCGCAGCCTGTATGAACGCAGCAAGTCGCTCGCCAGCACGCAGGCAATTTCTGCGGCGAATCTTGAACAGCTGCTGGCCCAGGTCCAGGTCAACCAGGCACAGGTCGAGGCGGCGCGCGCCCGCCTGGACAGTACCGTCATTCGCGCCCCGTTTTCCGGACGCATGGGCCTGCGCAGGGTCAGCCCAGGCAGCTACGTTACCAACACATCCATCATTACGACGCTGGATGACGTGAGCCGGATCAAGCTTGATTTCTCGGTACCGGAGGCGTTTTTGACCGTGCTCGGCGAGGGCATGAATATCGTGGCGAGCAGCCTGGTCTACCCGGACCGTATCTTTGCCGGCCGGATCAGCAGCATTGATACGCGTGTTGATCCGGTCACCCGGGCAGTACTGGTGCGTGCGATTATCCCGAACGATGACGGCCTGCTTAAGCCTGGCATGTTCATGTCAGTGGACCTGCAGCGTAATCGGGGCGACGTGTTGCTTGCGCCGGAACAGGCAATCGTGCCCGAGGGCACGCAGCAGTTTGTCTACGTGGTCAATGACGGTGTGGTGGAAAAACGCGAAGTTCTGCTCGGGCGTCGCATCCCGGGCTTCGTCGCAGTCGACGACGGTCTGGTGGCGGGCGAAGCCGTGGTGACCGAGGGCACGGATAAGGTTCGCGATGGTTCCCTGGTGGCAGTTGCAGGACGAGCCGTGCTGGAACAACAAACATTGCAGCAATAAGGGTGGCGCAAATAGCATGCTGATATCTGACGTTTCGGTTCGACGGCCCGTTTTTGCTGCTGTTATCTCGCTGATCCTGGTGATTATCGGGGTCATGTCCGTTACCAGTATGACCATTCGCGAATACCCGGCTGTCGAGCGACCGGTAGTTTCCATATCCACCAGTTATCGCGGCGCCGCTTCTGACATCGTCGAGCGACGAGTCACACAAATACTTGAAGACCAGCTCTCCGGCATTTCAGGAATTACCAAGATTTCCTCTTCGAGCTTTGACGAACGCTCCACGATAAATCTCGAGTTTTCCGCCGACGTGGACGTCGATGCGGCCGCGAATGACGTACGCGACCGAGTCTCGCGCATTCAGGGCGCGTTGCCGAATGAGGCTGATCCACCGCGCATTGCCAAGCAGAACTCGTCCTCGGAAATGACCATGTCGATCAATGTGTCGAGCACGCGGCGATCAATCATGGAAGTCTCCGACTTCGCCGAGCGCTATATTGTTGATGCATTGTCGACCGTCGAGGGTGTCGCCCAGATTCGCGGCAGCGGTCAGCGACGCCCGGCGATGCGAATCTGGGTTGATCCGAAACGCCTGGCTGCACGTGGCCTGACCGTCGGCGACATAGAAGATGCATTGCGCCGCGAGAACGTGCAGATCCCGGCCGGCCGCCTGGAGTCCAGCGCGCGCGAATTTACGCTGCGTACCAACACAGGCTTCGAATCAGAGGACGATTTTCGGCGCCTGGTATTGCGTGAAGGCAGCGACAACTACCTGATTCGCCTCGGTGAAGTAGCTGACATCGAAATTGCACCGGAAGATATTCGCAGCTACTCGGCTACCGATGGTGTGACCGGAATGAGCCTTGGCATTATTCCGCAGGCGCAGGCCAATTTGCTGCGCGTCAACCGCCTGGTTGAGCAGCGCATTGAGGAATTGCAGGCGTCATTGCCTGACGATATCGACCTGTCCGTGAATCTGGATAATTCGATCTTTATCCGGGCGTCGCTCTATGAAGTGGCGAAAGCGCTTGGCCTCGCGATGCTATTGGTACTTATTGTGATCTACGCATTTCTGGGCACATTCAGGGCGACCATCATTCCAGCCGTTACGATTCCGATATCGATCATTGCTGCGTTTATTGTCATGGCCGCGCTCGGTTTTTCGATAAATACACTGTCATTGCTGGGCTTCGTGCTGGCTATCGGACTCGTGGTCGACGATGCGATCGTGGTGCTCGAAAATATCGTGCGCCGCATTGAGGGCGGTGAACCGACACTGCTGGCAGCGATCAACGGCAGCCGCGAAATCGGCTTCGCAGTTATCGCGACCACGCTCGTTCTGGTCGCCGTCATCCTGCCGGTGTCGTTTATGCCCGGTAATATCGGGCTGATCTTCGGCGAATTCGGCATTTCCCTTGCGGCTGCAGTGATTTTTTCCAGCCTCGTTGCCCTGACGCTGGTGCCGATGCTGACCTCGAAAATGTTTGCCGAGAATCGCCTGCATCGTGGCTATGTCGCACGCTGGCTCGACAGGATGTATGGCAAGTTGTCGAATGTCTACGAAAAGATGATGCGCCGCTCGATCCGGCACCCGGTCATCATTCTCGCTTCGGCAATCCTTATTTTCCTCGCCAGCCTTAGCATGCTTGACATCCTGCCTGTTGAATACATGCCGCGTGAAGACCGCGGCATGGTGCGAATGTCGATAACGGCGCCGGACGGCGCCAGTCTCGACTACACACTTGGCTATCTGAAACAGGCTGAAGCCATCGCACTCAAGGACACGGAAGGCGGTGAAGTATTGCGCGTACTGAGTCGCAGCGGCAGCTTCGGTGGCGGCGCTGACGTGAATTCAGGCATGGTGTTCGCGCCACTAGCACCCTGGTCGGAACGCGAGCGGTCTGCACAGGAGATTGCGGACGGCTGGAATCGGCAGCTGGCGACGCTGCCCGGGGTGCGCGGTTTCGCGATGTCTCCGGGGTCTTTCAGCCTCGGCCAGAGTAGTCGTCCGTTGGCGATTGTCCTTGGCGGCACAAGTTATGAAACGCTCGCCGAATGGCGCGATATTGTTATTCGCGAGGCGGAGGCCAATCCGGGACTGTCAAATATCGAGTCCGATTACAAGGAACGCAAACCGAAGATTGATGTGCGTATCGACCGTGACCGTGCCGCCGACCTGGGCGTATCGCTGACCAACATCGGTCGTACCCTCGAAACGATACTCGGCTCGCGAATAGTCACCACCTATGTAAAAGATGGCGAGGAGTTTAACGTTATTCTGCAAGGCAGCGACGACCGGCGGCGCACACCGAGCGATCTGGAAAGCATATACGTGCGTTCCGAGCGCTCGGGCCAGTTGATTCCGATGGCCAACCTGGTGCAGCTCGTTGAAATTGCCGGCCCTGTCGATTTGCGCAGGTTCGATCGCCAGCGCTCGATCACGATTTCTGCGTCACTGGCCAATGGCTATTCACTTGGCGAGGCGATTGCAGCCTTTGAGACGATTGTCGCGGAGAAGTTGCCTCCGGACGCGCAACTGAATTATGACGGTGAATCACGCGACTTCAAAAACACCGGAAATTCGATTTACATCACGTTCGCATTGTCGATGGTGATCGCCTACCTCGTACTGGCGGCGCAATTTGAAAGCTTCCGGCACCCGCTGATTATCATGACAACCGTGCCGCTGGCGATAGCCGGAGCGATATTCGGGCTCGTCATATTCGGCTCAACCTTGAATATCTACAGCCAGATCGGCGCCATCATGCTGATAGGACTTGCCGCCAAAAACGGCATCCTGATTGTCGAATTCGCAAACCAGCTTCGCGACCGCGGTATGGAATTTCGCGAAGCCGTGATTCAGTCGTCCAAGATACGCCTGCGACCCGTGCTCATGACCAGCATGTGCACTGCCTTTGGTGCGATCCCGTTGCTGCTGGCTACCGGCGCCGGGGCCCTGTCGCGGCAATCGATCGGAGCGGTGGTATTTTTTGGCGTGACCTGCTCGGTGCTGCTGACACTCCTGGTGGTGCCAACCGTTTATGTACTGGTTGCGAAAAACACGAAGCCGCCGGAGTACGTATCGCGCCTGATTGACAAACTGACAGCGGCTGCGTCGACCGCGCAGAAAAGCGGTGCTGGTAGCTAGGCTTCCGCGCTTTCCGCTGTTGCAGCTTTATCGGTCAGCATAATAATCGCCATCGGCGCGGCGTCACCCGGACGCGGCCCGGTCTTGAGAATACGCAGGTACCCGCCTGGACGCGTCTTGAAGCGCGGGCCGAGATCGGTAAACAGCTTGCCGACCACTTCCTTGTCGCGCAGGCGATCAAACGCCAGCCGACGATTCGCAACACTATCTACTTTGGCAAGCGTAATCAGTGGCTCGACGACGCGGCGCAATTCCTTCGCCTTCGGCAGCGTGGTCCGAATCGTTTCATGCCTCAGTATCGACGCGGCCATGTTGCGATACATGGCTTTTCGATGAGAGCTGTTGCGGCCCAGACGGCGGCCGGAATTTCTATGGCGCATTTTTCTTACCCTTGTTCAATCGGGGTCAGACCCTTTTCTCCGCTAAGGGTCTGACCCTGGTACTGTTAGAGGCCCAACTCGTGTTCCGGACGCAGGCTGGCAGGCGGCCAATTCTCGAGGCGCATACCCAGACCGAGGCCATGCCCTTCGAGGACCTCCTTGATCTCAGTCAGAGACTTCTTGCCAAGGTTCGGTGTGCGCAGTAACTCAACCTCTGTGCGCTGCACGAGATCCCCGATGTACATGATGTTCTCAGCCTTGAGGCAGTTTGCAGAACGTACTGTAAGTTCAAGCTCATCCACCGGCCGCAGCAGAATCGGATCAACCTGGCTCTCGGCCTGCATTTGCGTGCCATCTTCCTGGCCCTGCAGGTCGACGAATACCGACAACTGGTCTTTCAGAATGCTGCCGGCGCGTCGAATCGCTTCCTCCGGATCTATGGTACCGTCGGTTTCGATTTCGATGATGAGTTTGTCGAGGTCGGTGCGCTGTTCAACGCGCGCCGCTTCGACGTTATAAGTCACACGCTGCACAGGGCTGAACGACGCATCCAGCTGCAAACGCCCGATCGGTCCTGACTGCTCCTCAAAAGTCGGCCGCTGGGTTGCCGCACGGTAACCGCGACCCCGCTCCACCTTGAGGATCATATTCAACTCACCAACCTTGGTCAGGTTAGCGATGACAAGCTCCGGATTCATGATCTCGACGTCATGGTCGAGCTGAATATCGGCACCGGTCACCGTACCGGGCCCGCGTTTCGAAATTCGCAGCTCGGCAGAATCGCGGGAGTGCATGCGCACGGCCACTTGCTTCAGGTTCAGCAGGATGTCGACGACATCCTCCTGCACACCCTCGATGCTGGTGTATTCGTGCAGCACGCCTTCGATCTCCACTTCCGTAATTGCGGCGCCGGGCATCGAAGACAACAAAATGCGACGCAATGCGTTGCCGAGCGTATGGCCAAAACCACGCTCGAATGGCTCGATAACTACCTTGGCGAGATGATTCGTAACCGGCGTTACTTTCACGACGCGCGGTTTCAGAAATTCGTGTACAGATTCCTGCATAAGTAAGTTCCTTCCTGACTACTTGGAGTACAGTTCGACGACGAGGTTTTCGTTGATATCGGGGAGAATGTCTTCCCGATCAGGCAACGATTTGAGAATGCCCGCCATCTTCTTCGTGTCGACATCCACCCAATCGGGGAGGCCGACCTGGCCTGCAATCTCCAACGCACTTTGAATGCGAAGTTGCTTGCGGGCCTTTTCACGAATGCCGATTGAATCGCCTGCCTTAACCTGGGCAGACGGAATATTTACGATCTTGCCGTTGATCTCGACACTCTTATGGCTGACGAGCTGCCGTGCCTCAGCTCGCGTAACGGCGAAGCCCATCCGATACACAACGTTGTCGAGGCGTCCTTCGAGCAGACGCAGCAGGTTGTCACCGGTCGAGCCCTTTAACTGAGAGGCGCGCTTGTAGTAGCCGCGGAACTGGCGCTCAAGCACACCGTACATGCGACGCAGCTTCTGCTTCTCACGCAGCTGCACGCCATAGTCCGATAGCCGTGGGCGACGCTCACTGGCACCACCTGGCGGCACTTCCAGCTTGCACTTCGACTCGAGCGGCCTGACACCGCTCTTGAGAAACAGATCCGTGCCCTCGCGGCGCGACAGTTTGCACTTTGGTCCTAAATATCTTGCCATTACTTAAGCCTCTATACCCGTCGCTTCTTGGACGGGCGACAGCCGTTATGAGGAATTGGTGTTACGTCCTCAATGTTTTGAATACGAAATCCCAGTGCGTTCAAAGCTCGCACGGCGGACTCGCGACCTGGGCCCGGCCCAAGCACACGTACATCCAGATTTTTCACGCCGAAATCAAGTGCGACCCGGCCTGCTTTTTCGGAAGCTACCTGTGCCGCAAACGGCGTCGATTTGCGCGAACCGCGAAATCCACAGCCGCCCGAGGTCGCCCACGAAAGCGCGTTGCCCTGTCGATCCGTGATCGTGATGATGGTGTTATTGAAGGAAGCATGAATGTGCGCAATCGCATCAACTACGTGCTTTTTGACCTTCTTTTTCTTTACTTCTGCCATGTCTACTCAGTCTCTATGATTTCCGGTGGCAGCCCGTAAAAGGCGGCCGTGCCGGCGATGCAAAAAATTACCGCTTGATCGGACGTCGCGGACCTTTGCGCGTGCGTGCATTGGTACGCGTACGTTGCCCACGCAACGGCAAGCCACGCCGATGCCGGATGCCACGATACGTACCAAGGTCCATCAGGCGCTTGATATTCATGGAAATCTCGCGCCGCAGGTCACCTTCAACTTCGACCTTCGCGATTTCCGCGCGCAGGTTCGCTACTTCCGGTTCTGCGAGATCCTTGACCTTGGTATCCGGAGCAACGCCAGCCGCTTCGCAAATTTTCCTCGCGCGTGAGCGACCAATGCCATAGATCGACGTCAAGCCGATTACGACATGCTTGTTCAACGGAATATTTATGCCTGCTATACGTGCCACTGATATTTCCTCGATTCGAACCCGGCGCCCCTACGACACCCTTACGTATTAACCCTGACGCTGCTTGTGGCGCGCGTCAGTACAGATCACCCGTACAACCCGGTTGCGACGGATAATTTTGCAATTTCTGCAGATCTTTCTAACTGATGCTCTTACTTTCATGAGCTTGCTCCGTAATCCGCTGGTTTCAATCAGCGTAACTGGCCACCTTTGCCGTAGTTGCGCAGATTGGCTTTCTGCATCATGCCTTCGTATTGCTGGCTCATGGCATGCGCTTGCAGCTGCGACATGAAGTCCATCGTTACGACGACGAGAATGAGCAAGGATGTGCCACCGAAACTGAACGGCATGCTGGGGTAGAACATGCGCACGAATTCCGGCAACAGACAAACGCCGGCAATATAGAGAGCACCCCAGAACGTCAATCGGGTTAGTACCTTGTCAATGTATTCAGCCGTCTGTACTCCGGGTCGAATCCCCGGCACAAACGCGCCTGACCGCTTCAGGTTGTCCGCCGTATCCTTCGAGTTAAACATCAGGGCGGTATAGAAGAAGCAGAAAAATATGATTAGTGCGGCGTACAGCAACACGTAGACCGGCTGTCCTGGACCGAGATTCGCGCCAATGGTCTGCAGCATGCGTTGCGTGAAGCTCGGATCGCCACCAGCCGCACCGCCAAAAAACTGCGCGATAGTTGCCGGAAACATCAACAGGCTGGAGGCGAAAATTGGCGGAATCACGCCGGACATGTTGATCTTGAACGGCAGGTGCGTGCTCTGTGCCTGCACCATTTTCCGGCCCTGTTGACGGCGCGCGTAATTTACAGCGATACGACGCTGGGCGCGCTCCATGTAGACGACGAATACGATCGCGGCCACGGCCCCGACCAACATGATGATCGACGTCGCCGGCGACATCTCACCGTTGCGAACCAGTTCCGCCGTTCCGGCGATAGCCGCAGGCAGCCCGGCCACAATGCCGGCAAGAATGATCATCGAGATGCCATTGCCGATACCACGTTCGGTGATTTGTTCACCCAGCCACATCAGGAATACGGTGCCCGTGACCAGCGTGATCATCGCTGTAACCAGGAAAGACGTACCCGGATTCACTACCAGGCCACCCTGATTCTGCAGCCATGAGGCGGCAGCGACCGACTGGAAACTGGCCAGTACAACGGTGCCATAGCGTGTGTACTTGATGATTTGCCGACGCCCCTGCTCACCTTCCTTACGCAACTGCTGCAGGCTCGGAACGATATGGCTCGCCATCTGCATGATGATCGATGAAGAAATATACGGCATGATGCCCATCGCAAAAATGCCGAATCGCGACAACGCACCGCCGGAGAACAGGTTCACCATGCCAAGCAGGTTGCCAGCCTGTTGTTCAAAGAAATCGGCCAGCGCAACCGGGTCCACGCCCGGCACCGGAATATACGTGCCCGCACGGAATACAATCAGCGCACCAATGAGGAACATAAACCGCGCTTTAAGATCGCCCAGTTTGCTCGCTGCCTGCGCTATGTCACCCGGATTTTGTAGAGGCCCTTTCGCCACGAAAATTCCCTGAATTCCCTAGTCTTCAATACTGCCGCCGGCGCCCGCAATCGCCTCGCGCGCACCTTTGGTTACCGCGATGCCCTTGAGCTTCACAGCTTTGGTAATTTCACCGGACTTGATGACCTTGACCTTCGTAACGAAGGCTGGCACCAGGTTCGCGGCTTTCAGAACCGCCATGTCGATTACATCCGCGGTCGGCAGCTCAAGTTCATGCAAGCTCAGTTCCGCAGTCAGTCGTGCCATGCGCGAGCGGAAACCTATTTTTGGCAAACGACGCTGCAACGGCATCTGGCCGCCCTCGAATCCCACCTTGTGAAATCCGCCTGCACGCGCGTGCTGACCCTTTTGCCCGCGTCCACAGGTCTTGCCCTGGCCGGCAGAGTGGCCACGGCCGAACCGCTTGCCGGTTTTTTTCGCGCCCTTGCCGGGCGACAAGTCATTGAGTCGCATTTCAGGCTTCCTCTACCGACAGCAAATACGAAATTTGGTTGATCATGCCGCGATTCTCCGGGGTATCGGCAACCTGCACCGACTGATGCATTTTTCGCAGCCCGAGGCCGGTTACGCAGGCACGGTGATTTTTCAAGCGACCGTGCTTGCTTTTGATGAGCGTTACTTTCAACTCTTTGGAGTCCGCCATGATCTTGTCTCTGCCAGTCTTATGTCCTGGATTAAGCCAGGATTTCCTTGATTTTCTTGCCACGCTTCGCTGCGATTGCTTGCGGCGAATGAATTGCCTGCAGCGCTTTCATTGTTGCTCGCACCACATTCATCGGGTTGCGTGAGCCGTAGCTCTTTGCAAGCACGTTGCGAACGCCTGCACACTCGAATACGGCACGCATTGCTCCGCCTGCGATCAGGCCAGTACCTTCAGATGCCGGCTGCATGTAAACCAGCGTCGCACCGTGGCGAGCCTTCTGCGCATACTGCAATGTGTCACGGTTCAAATTGACGTTGACCATATTCTTGCGTGCACTCTGCATTGCCTTCTGGATCGCAATCGGCACCTCGCGGGCCTTGCCATAGCCGAAACCAACCTGGCCCTGGCCGTCGCCGACCACGGTCAGCGCCGTAAAGCCAAACTGCCTGCCGCCTTTGACAACCTTGGCGACACGATTGACCGTTACCAGCTTCTCGATAAAGTCATCATTCGACTGTGTTTGTTCATTTCTTGCCATTATTGATCCTTAGAACTTTAATCCTGCTTCGCGGGCCGCGTCGGCCAGTGCCTTGATGCGCCCGTGATAGCGATAACCTGAGCGATCAAATGCGACCGAATTCACTCCGGCTGCCTTGGCCTTCTCCGCAATGCGCGCACCGACAATTGCGGCCGCCTCAACGTTGCCGCCATGCTTCACACCCTTGCGAACCTCCGCTTCCAAAGTAGAGGCCGCAACAATCACCGTGCCGCCGTCCGGCGCAATTACCTGCGCGTAAATATGACGCGGTGTACGGTGAACGCTGAGGCGATTCACTTCGAGTTCGGAGATCTTGGCGCGCACCTTGCGGGCCCGGCGTAATCGATTCTGTTTCTTATCGAGCTTCATAACGTTCTCGCTGCACTATTTCTTCTTCGCTTCTTTCAGCACCACACGCTCATTGGCGTAGCGCACACCCTTGCCTTTGTACGGCTCAGGTGGTCGAAAGCGGCGAATCTCTGCTGCAACCTGACCAAGTTGCTGCTTGTCTGTACCCTTGATAACGATCTCTGTCTGGCTCGGTGTTTCTATATTGATGCCAGCAGGAACCGCGTAGACAACCGGGTGTGAAAACCCGAGAGTCAGGTTGAGTTTGTTACCCTGCGCCTGGGCGCGGTAACCGACGCCGACCAGCTCGAGCTTGCGCTCAAAACCGGTATGCACGCCGGCTACCATGTTTGCCAGAATCGCCCGTGTTGTACCCGACATGGCGATAGCGAACTTGGAGCGCGACCGTGGCGTCACCTGCAACAAGCGCTCTTGCTGCTCTATCAGGACCTCGGAATTCAAAGCCATCGACAACGAGCCCTTGCCGCCCTTGATAGTCACCACACCACCGGCCTGCTGGAACTCAACGCCCTTGGGCAACTCAACTGCTACTTTTGCAACTCTAGACATAGTCTTGTCTCATTTCGGAACGGGTGAGCGCGTCAGGAAACAACGCACAAAACCTCGCCACCAATACCTTTTTCTCGAGCCTGCCGATCGCTCATCACGCCCGCCGACGTCGATACAATTGCGACTCCCAGGCCACCCAACACCTTTGGCAAGTCATCTTTGCCACGGTAAATACGCAGCCCCGGGCGACTGCTGCGCGCGATGTGGGCAATGACCGGCTCGCCATCGAAATACTTGAGCTCGATAGACAACTTCTTCTCGGCGCCGTCTCCGATGTTCGAATAGCCTGCGATATAGCCTTCACTTTTCAGTACCGCCGCCACTGCTTCTTTCTCTTTCGAAGCAGGCATGGAAACGCTCACCTTGCGTGCCTTTTGTCCGTTACGAATCCGCGTCAGCATATCCGCGATTGGGTCCGTCATACTCATACTCGTCTCCGCCTACCAACTGGCCTTAGTGAGCCCGGGGATTTCGCCATTCATGGCGGCTTCGCGGAGCTTGTTGCGACCGAGGCCAAATTTCCGATATACGCCATGCGGGCGGCCGGTTATCGAACAACGATTGCGTTGCCGCGAAGCACTGCCGTCACGCGGCAGGGCATTCAATTTCGCCTGCGCCACTGCGCGCTCATCGTCGCTGCTGTGAATGCTGCGAATCGTAGCCTTCAGCGCCGCACGTTTTCTTGCCTGCTGTGCGACCATCTTGCTGCGCTTGCGTTCGCGCATGATCATCGATGTCTTAGCCATCTGCCTTAGTTGCCTTTTGTTTAAACGGAAAATTGAACGCTTCCAAAAGCGCCCGGCCTTCCTCAGGATTTCTTGCTGTTGTCGTAATAGTGATATCCATACCGCGCAAAGTATCGATTTCGTCGTAATTGATTTCCGGGAAAATGATCTGCTCGGTAATGCCCATGCTGTAGTTGCCATCACGGTCGAAAGACTTCGGATTCAGACCGCGAAAGTCCCGAATACGCGGAATAGAAATATTCACGAGTCGATCGAGGAACTCGTACATGCGATCGCCCCGCAAAGTCACTTTGCAACCGATCGGCATGCCGTCGCGAATCTTGAAGCCAGCCACAGACTTGCGAGACAGCGTAGTCAACGGACGCTGCCCGGAAATCTTCTGCATATCCGCACGGGCATTTTCAATAACCTTCTTGTCTGCCACAGCCTCACCGACGCCCATGTTGAGCGTAATCTTGGTGATGCGCGGCACCGCCATCCTGTTTGTCAGGCCAAGCCGTTGCTGGATTTGACCCAACAGCTCGGATTCGTATTTTTCACGGAGTCTTGCCATATCAGATATCCACTACATCGCCGCTTTTGAAGACGCGCACTTTGTTACCGTCCTTCGCGACACGAAAACCAACCCGCTCGCCCTGCTTGGACTTCGGGTTAAAAACGAGTACGTTCGATACACTGATGGGCATCGGCTTGTCTTTGATGCCGCCAGGTTCGCCAACATTCGGGTTCGGCTTGATGTGTTTCTTGGCCAGGTTGACGCCCTCTACCAGTACACGCCCGTCATCGAATACCTGCAAAACAGTGCCGCGCCGGCCCTTGTCCTTGCCGGTTTTGACGATAACCTCGTCGCCCTTCCTAATCTTGTTCATTACTAAAGAACCTCAGGCGCCAGTGAAATAATCTTCATAAAACGCGACGTACGCAGCTCGCGCGTAACCGGGCCAAATATACGAGTGCCAATTGGCTCAAGGCGAGCATTCAGCAAAACCGCGGCGTTGCCATCAAAACGAATCAGCGAACCATCGTCACGACGCACGCCCTTACGCGTGCGAACAACCACTGCGTTGTACACCTCACCCTTCTTCACCTTACCGCGAGGTATAGCATCCTTCACACTTACCTTGATGACGTCGCCAACACCTGCATAACGGCGTTTCGATCCACCCAACACCTTGATGCACTGCACGCGGCGAGCACCAGAATTATCGGCTGCGTCAAGAACTGTCTGCATTTGAATCATGACTAATTCCTTAACCCATTACCGGTCGGCTGCGCGCTCGACCACATCAACAACTGTCCACGACTTGTTTTTCGAAATCGGCCTGCATTCGGAAATCGTCACACGATCGCCCGGCTTGCACTCATTGTTCGCGTCATGAGCAAGCAGCTTGCTGGTACGGCGCACATACTTGCCATACACCGGGTGCTTGATCCTGCGTTCAATAGCGACCGAGACCGTCTTGTCCATCTTGTCACTTACTACGCGCCCAACCAGCGTGCGTTTTGTCTTGTTCTCTTCACTCATTGTCATTTACCTGCTGCGCGTTGCAGCTCGTTCAGAACTGTCTTGACGCGCGCGATATCCTTGCGTACGCGGCGATGCTGTGTGTGCTTCGGCAACTCACCGGTTGCCTGTTGCATGCGCAGGTTGAATTGCTCGCGGCGCAACGACACTAATTCTGCGTTGAGCTCCTCTACTGATTTCTTGCGGAGTTCCTGAACTTCCATCACATCACCTGCCGGGACACAAAAGAGGTTGTAAACGGAATCTTTGCAGCCGCAAGACGAAACGCCTCACGCGCGATGTCTTCGGTCACACCTTCCATTTCATATAAAACACGGCCCGGTTGAATCTGACATACCCAGTATTCAACGTTGCCTTTGCCCTTACCCTGGCGCACTTCAAGCGGCTTCTTGGTAATTGGCTTATCCGGGAAAACCCGAATCCAGATCTTGCCGCCACGCTTGATATAGCGAGTCATCGCACGCCGAGCCGCTTCAATCTGCCGCGCCGTCATGCGGCCACGTGAGGTGGCCTTCAGTCCATAGGTGCCGAACGCAACTGTGCTGCCACGCTCCGCCAGACCGCGATTGCGCCCCTTGTGCTGTTTTCGAAACTTCGTTCGTTTAGGCTGTAACATCTCTTATTCTCTAATCTGCACGACGTAACTAGGAACGCGCGCCTGCGGCGGCGTCTGCGGTCTCCGCCGCAATCACTTCAGGTTTATCAAATACTTCGCCCTTGAATATCCAGACCTTCACGCCAATGACGCCGTACGTTGTGTTTGCTTCCGAAAAACCGTAATCAATATCTGCACGTAACGTGTGCAGAGGCACACGACCTTCGCGATACCATTCCGACCGGGCAATTTCAGCACCATTCAGCCGGCCACCAATCTTCACCTTGATTCCTTCTGCGCCTACTCGCATCGTATTGGTAACCGCACGCTTCATGGCACGGCGAAACATGACACGCCGCTCCAGTTGCTGCGCTATGCCTTCAGCAACGAGCTGCGCATCCAGTTCCGGTTTACGGACTTCATTGATGTTGATACGCACATCGGCAATGGTCATGCCGGTAAGCTTCGCCAATTCCGCGCGCAGGCTTTCGATGTCCTCACCCTTCTTGCCGATCACAATGCCGGGTCGCGCAGTATGAATCGTTACATTAACCTTCTTCGCCGGCCGCTCGATCGTGATATGGCTTACGGAAGCCTCCTTGAGCTTCTTTTTGATGCGCTGCCGCAAGATGTAGTCAGCATTGATATAGCTGGCAAAAGTCTTGCCGTCTGCATACCACTTGGACGTCCAGTCTTTTACGATGCCTAAGCGAATTCCCGTTGGATGTACTTTCTGACCCATACTGTTTACTCGTCTGCCACGCGAATAGTTATGTGGCTGTTACGCTTGATAATGCGTGCGCCGCGACCCTTGGCCCGTGCGCGAAACCGCTTGAACGTCGGTGCTTCGTTAACTTCGATCGTCGCAATCTTCAGTTCATCAATGTCTGCGCCATGATTGTGCTCGGCATTGGCGACTGCTGACTCCAGGACCTTCTTCACGATGCGTGCACTTTTCTTCGGTGTGAAAGCCAATGTGCGCAATGCATCGTCCACCGACTTGCCGCGAATGGCATCAGCCATCAGTCGGCATTTCTGCGGTGAAATACGTGCATAACGAAGTGTTGCTGCAACTTGCATTAGTGATTACTCCTCCGGCCTACTTCGTCTTCCGGTCACCAGAGTGACCACGGAACGTTCTTGTGGCAGCAAACTCGCCAAGCTTGTGACCAACCATGTTCTCGGATACCAACACCGGCACATGCTGCCGACCGTTATGCACAGCGATTGTCAGTCCGACCATGTCGGGCAGAATCATTGAGCGCCGTGACCAGGTCTTGATCGGGCGACGATCATTCTTGGCGGCGGCTTCCGCGACCTTTTTTGACAGGTGCGTATCGACGAACGGGCCTTTTCTCACACTACGTGGCATTGCTATATCCCTTAACTAGCGCTTTTTACGACGACGCACGATCATGCCGTCCGTCCGCTTATTGGCGCGCGTCTTCGCGCCCTTCGTTTTCTTGCCCCATGGACTCACTGGATGGCGGCCAGCAGATGTGCGGCCTTCGCCACCACCATGCGGATGATCAATCGGGTTCATGGCAACACCACGAACCGTCGGTCGCACGCCCCGCCAGCGCATCGCTCCAGCCTTGCCGATCTTGCGCAAATTGTGCTCGCCATGACCAACTTCGCCGATCGTGGCACGACAGTCGATGTGTATCTTGCGCACTTCGCCGGAGCGCAAGCGCACCGATGCATAGGCCCCTTCCCGAGCTGCGAGCTGCGCTGAAGTGCCGGCTGATCGAGCCAACTGGCCGCCCTTACCGACCTTCATCTCAATATTGTGAATGACGGTACCAACAGGGATGGCACGCAATGGCAGGGCATTACCCGGCTTGATCGCGGCATCGTCACCGCTCAGGACTACCTGGTCGGCAACCATGCCTTTAGGCGCAAGGATGTAACGGCGCTCGCCGTCCGCGTAGCGAAGCAGGGCGATATGTGCACTGCGATTCGGATCGTATTCAAGCCGCTCGACAACCGCTGCAATGCCATCCTTATCGCGCTTGAAATCAATCATGCGGTAGTGCTGCTTGTGGCCACCGCCCTGGTGACGCACCGTAATGCGACCATAGTGATTGCGCCCGCCGGTTGAGTTCTTTTTCTCAATTAACGCGGCATGTGGCTTACCCTTGTGCAAGTCCGGCGTTTTGACGGAAACGACAAAACGGCGCCCGGGTGAAGTCGGTTTGTTTATATGCAGTGACATTAGTCTTGACCTTATTCCGTACCCAGCATCGTCTCTACCTGGCTACCGTCTGCCAGAGTGACATATGCCTTCTTCCAGTCGTTACGACGACCGCGTGTCTGCCCAAAGCGTTTGGTCTTGCCATCAATGTTGGCAACGGTCACGCCAGAGACCTTTACCTCGAACAACAGCTCGACGGCCTGCTTAATCTCTTTCTTTGTCGCGTCAGTGCGAACTTTCAAAACAACCTGGTTCACTTCGGCTACGCGATGACTTTTTTCTGACACGTGCGGACCGCGGATTACGGTCAACAGCCTTTCCTGGTGGCCGGCATTGCTCATGACAAACGCTCCTCGATCAGCTTCAGTGCTGGCAATGTAACCAGCACCTTCTCGAAACGGATCAGTACGACCGGATCGATGGACGCGGCGTCGCAGATACCAACGTGCGGCAAATTACGTGCCGCCAAAAATACGTTTTCATCAAACGCCTCATTCAGAATCAGCACGTTGTCCAGGTTCAGTTCTTTCAATCGGCTGGCCAGCAATTTGGTCTTCGGTGCCTCAAGCTGCAAATCCTTGACCACGATCAGCCGTTCCTGGCGCACCAGTTCAGACAGCATCGAGCGCATCGCCGCGCGATACATTTTCTTATTGACCTTCTGTTCATAGCTGCGTGGCCTCGCCGCGAAAGTCCGACCGCCGCCGACCCAGATCGGGCTGCGGCTGGTACCCGCGCGGGCACGGCCTGTGCCTTTCTGTGCCCACGGCTTTGAGGCACCACCACTAACGTCCGAACGCCGCTTCTGTGCTTTGGTGCCGGCGCGAGCGCCGGCCAAATACGCCGTGACAACCTGGTGCACGAGTGGCTCATTAAATTCTGCGCCGAAAGCGGTATCCAGCACATCCACCGAGCCGCTGCCTTGCATCTTCAGTTTCATTACGACGCCCTCTTATTGCGGCCTTTCACAGCCGGGCGAACGATGACGCTGGCACCGGCATGTCCTGGTACCGCGCCTTTTACCAACAACAGGTTTCGTTCCGCATCGACACGAACAACAATCAGGCTCTGTGCAGTGCGGCGCACATTCCCCAGGTGACCCGACATCTTCTTGCCCTTGAAAACGCGGCCTGGCGTCTGATTCTGGCCAATAGAGCCGGGAACGCGGTGCGACCTTGAGTTTCCATGGGTCGCGTCCTGGGTACGAAAGTGATGCCGTTTTACAGTACCGGCAAATCCCTTGCCGATCGTGGTGCCAACAACATCAACTTTCTGGCCAACCTCGAAGGCGGAAACATTGATTTCGGTACCAGTCGCGACATCAGCGGCTTCTTTTTCGTCCAGCCGAAATTCGGTGCTCAGGTCGCCGGCTTCAACATTCGCTTTTGCAAAATGGCCAGCTTGCGCCCTGGAAACGTGCGACGGCTTACGCTTGCCGGCGGTTACCTGCACTGCGCAATAGCCGTCGCTCTCAACCGTCTTTACCTGGGAGATGCGGTTCGGCTGCGCCTCGATCACAGTCACGGGCACAGAAATCCCGTCTGCCGTGAACACGCGTGTCATGCCGCACTTGCGGCCAACAAGACCCATTGTCATCTTCAAAACCTCTAACTGACTACGATTGGTCAGTCGCTAATCCAAAAATCTCTGTCACCGCGCGGATTTCGATTGATCCGAACTGTTGTGCCTGCCTGTCGGCGGCCGCCATGCAGGCGACGCCCAAACTCCAGACATGCGAAAGGGCCAGCCATCGCCGAGAACATCATGTTCTCAAAAGCTCTGGGGCTGACCCTGGTTCCGAATCGATACATCATGATCGCTTCGGCGATCCGGGATTTGCAGTGTCACCTTCGGTTGCCTGGTGACTGAATATTCAGGCGTCACTATGACTACAGTGGCGCCTGATCCAGAATTGGCCGACTCCCGGCCCGGCCAAATCCAGCGAGCCCGCAATTATAGCCGCAAAACCGCTTCGCACAAGGCTTTTTGCCCTCGCGCCAGGCCTTTTTTTTCTGATTGCGGTCCTGGGCTCTCGACTATGCCCTAACTATCTGTTTTTAAACGCTTAATTCAGCTTGATCTGAACATCGACGCCAGCCGGCAATTCGAGCTTCATGAGCGCGTCAACCGTCTTGTCCGTCGGGTCAACAATGTCCATGAGGCGCTTGTGCGTGCGGATCTCGTACTGGTCACGTGCATCCTTGTTGACGTGCGGCGAGATCAGGATCGTGAAACGCTCTTTTTTCATCGGCAAGGGAATCGGGCCCTTGACGGTCGCACCGGTCCGCTTTGCCGTGTCCACGATCTCGCGCGCCGAGTTGTCGATCAGCCGATGATCAAACGCTTTCAGTCGAATACGTATGTTTTGATTGGTTGCCATGTTATTTCCCTGTATCGGGGTCAGAGCCCTTTTTCAAAAAGGGCTCTGACCCCTGTTGTGTTTACTTGAGGATCTTCGAGACCACACCGGCGCCGACGGTACGACCGCCTTCGCGAATCGCGAAGCGCAAGCCTTCTTCCATCGCAATCGGGTTGATCAATTCGACCACCATCTGCACGTTGTCGCCCGGCATCACCATCTCCGTGCCCTCCGGCAGCTCCACCGCTCCCGTTACGTCCGTCGTGCGGAAGTAAAACTGCGGCCGATAACCCTTGAAGAACGGCGTATGACGTCCACCCTCATCCTTGGTCAGAATGTATACCTCCGCCTCGAACCGCGTATGCGGCGTGATCGAGCCCGGCTTCGCCAGTACCTGGCCGCGCTCCACCTCTTCGCGCTTTGTGCCGCGCAGCAATACGCCCACGTTGTCGCCCGCCTCACCACGGTCCAGCAACTTGCGGAACATCTCGACGCCCGTGCAGGTCGTCTTCGTCGTGTCCCGAATGCCCACGATCTCGATTTCGTCGCCCACGTTAATCACGCCGCGCTCAATGCGCCCCGTCACCACCGTGCCGCGTCCCGAGATAGAGAACACATCCTCCACCGGCATCAGAAAATCACCGTCAATCGCCCGCTCCGGCATCGGTATGTAGCTGTCCATCGCCTCCACCAGCTTCACCACGCTCGGCACGCCTATCTCCGAGGTATCCCCGTCGAACGCCTTCAGCGCCGAGCCCGTGATTATCGGCGTGTCATCGCCCGGGAAGTCATACACCGACAGCAGATCGCGTACTTCCATCTCCACCAGCTCCAGCAGCTCCGCGTCATCCACCTGGTCCGCCTTGTTCATGTACACCACGATGTACGGTACACCCACCTGGCGTGCCAGCAGTATGTGCTCCCGCGTCTGTGGCATCGGACCGTCCGCCGCACTCACCACCAGGATCGCTCCGTCCATCTGCGCCGCACCCGTGATCATGTTCTTCACATAGTCCGCGTGCCCCGGGCAGTCAACGTGTGCATAGTGACGATTCGCACTCTGGTACTCCACGTGCGCCGTCGCAATCGTGATACCGCGCGCCCGTTCCTCCGGCGCCTTGTCAATCTGGTCGTACGCAGAAACCTCACCACCGTGTATCTCTGCCATGCACTTCGTCAGCGCCGCCGTCAGCGTCGTCTTGCCGTGGTCCACGTGTCCAATCGTGCCTACGTTGATGTGCGGTTTCGTTCTTTCAAATTTTACTTTTGACATTTTTTCAGCTCGCTTTCTTCATTACGGTGTCGGCCACGTTCTGCGGCACTTCGGAATACCTTGAAAACTCCATTGAATAAACCGCACGTCCCTGACTCATCGAGCGCAGGTCTGTGGAATAACCGAACATTTCGGCTAACGGCACTTCGGCGCGGATGATCTTACCCGAAGGCGACTCATCCATGCCTTGAGGAAGACCGCGACGACGATTCAGGTCGCCCATTACATCTCCCATATAGTCATTCGGCGTAACTACCTCAACTTTCATGATGGGCTCCAGCAGCACCGGGTGCGCCTTCTGTGCGCCCTCCCTGAAGCCCATACTGCCTGCAATCTTGAACGCCATTTCGCTCGAATCCACATCATGATAGGAACCGTCGAATAACGTTACTTTGCAGTCCACAACAGGGAAGCCAGCGATCACGCCATTTTGCATTTGCTCCTGGATGCCCTTGTCAACGGCACCGATGTACTCTCGTGGTACAACACCGCCAACGATGCCATTCACGAATTCATAGCCGGAGCCCGGTTCGCGCGGCTCGATTCGCAGGAACACGTGCCCGTACTGACCGCGACCACCAGACTGGCGAATGAACTTGCCTTCTTGTTCTACGGTCTTACGAATCGTTTCGCGGTATGCGACTTGTGGCTTGCCAACATTCGCGGAAACGCTGAACTCACGACGCATGCGATCGACAATGATGTCGAGGTGCAGCTCGCCCATGCCTGAAATGATAGTCTGATTGGACTCCTCATCCGTATGCACGCGGAATGACGGATCCTCCTTCGCCAGCTTTTGCAGCGCCACGCCCATCTTGTCCTGGTCAGCTTTGGTCTTTGGCTCGACCGCCACCGAGATTACGGGCTCCGGGAATTCCATGCGCTCCAGAGTTATTTGCCGCTTCAGGTCGCAGAGAGTGTCGCCGGTGGTCGCATCCTTGAGGCCAACCGCTGCAGCGATGTCGCCAGCGCGAACCTCCTTGATCTCTTTGCGGTCGTTCGCGTGCATTTGCAGGATTCGACCAATCCGCTCTTTCTTGCCCTTAATCGGGTTCATGATCGTATCGCCCGAATTCAGCACGCCCGAGTAAACACGGAAAAACGTCAGGTTGCCGACGAAAGGGTCGGTGGCAATCTTGAATGCGAGGGCAGCAAACGGCTCGCCGTCATCCGCATGCCGCTCGCTGTCCTTACCATTGTCATCGATACCCACAATCGCGGGCACATCGACGGGTGACGGCATGTAATAAATTACCGCATCAAGCATCGCCTGCACGCCCTTGTTCTTAAAGGCCGAACCGCACATCGTAACTACGATCTCCCCACGCAGCGTCCGTTCGCGCAGTCCGCGGTGAATTTCGTCCGCGGACAGCTCGCCGCTCTCGAGGAATTTGTTCAGCAGGGCTTCGTCACCTTCAGCCGCAGCTTCAATCATTTTGCCTCGCCAAAGCGCGACTTCGCTCTGCATCTCCGCCGGAATTTCACGGGCCTCATAGGTCATGCCCATGTTTGTCTCGTGCCAGTAAACGGCGCGCAGACCGACCAGGTCGACCACACCGACAAACTTTTCTTCCGCGCCGATTGGCAATTGGATCGGTACCGGATTCGCCGCCAGTCGCTCTCTGACCTGTTTGACCACACGCAGAAAATTGGCGCCGGCACGATCCATTTTGTTGACAAAGATCAGCCGCGGCACCTTGTATTTATTGCCTTGCCGCCAGACCGTTTCGGTCTGCGGCTCAACGCCGCCAACAGAACAGAGCACTGTTACTGCACCATCAAGTACACGCAGACTACGTTCAACTTCGATTGTGAAGTCGACATGCCCTGGCGTGTCAATGATATTGATGCGGTGCTGCTCGAACTGCTTGTCCATGCCCTGCCAGAAACAGGTTGTAGCAGCGGAAGTAATCGTGATGCCGCGCTCTTGCTCTTGCTCCATCCAGTCCATAATGGCCGCACCATCATGAACTTCGCCTATCTTGTGCGAAACACCGGTATAGAAAAGAATGCGCTCTGTGGTCGTGGTCTTACCAGCATCGATATGAGCCATAATGCCGATATTCCGGTAACGCTCGATGGGTGTTGTGCGGGCCACGCGCTGATCTCAAATTATCCTGAAATACTCGGTACTAGGACCGGCACTACCAACGGTAGTGCGAGAACGCTTTATTCGCTTCGGCCATGCGATGTGTATCTTCTTTCTTTTTGACCGCAGTGCCACGATTTTCGGCGGCATCAAGCAACTCGTGCGCGAGGCGATGCGCCATGGATTTTTCGCTTCGATTACGCGCCGCGTCGATTACCCATCGCATAGCAAGCGATTGACGCCGCGCCGGACGAACCTCGACCGGTACCTGGTAGGTGGCACCACCTACGCGTCGCGCCTTGACCTCCACCATCGGTTTGACGTTGTCCAGTGCAGACTCCAGCAACTCGAGAGCCTTGTCATCAGCATGCGTTTCTTTTTCAGAAATGCGTTCAATAGCGCCGTAAATGATGCGCTCGGCAACAGATTTCTTGCCGTCTACCATGATCATGTTCATGAACTTGGCAAGCAGCAGGCTGCTGAACCTTGGGTCGGGCAGAATATTGCGTTTCGGGGCCTGGGATCTTCTGGACATTTTTGGTCTCTATTAGGATTTCGGACGCTTGGCGCCGTACTTGGAACGGCCCTGTCTGCGTGCCGTTACGCCAGCACAATCGAGCGTGCCGCGAATTGTGTGATAACGAACACCTGGCAGATCCTTGACACGACCACCACGAATCAGGACGACGGAGTGCTCCTGCAGGTTGTGGCCTTCACCACCAATATACGAGGTCACCTCAAAGCCATTGGTCAGGCGTACACGCGCGACCTTTCGCATCGCCGAATTCGGTTTTTTCGGCGTGGTTGTATAGACACGCGTACAGACGCCGCGTTTTTGCGGGCTGGACTCAAGCGCCGGAACTGTACTTTTGGCCCGCTTTGTGGCGCGCGGACTGCGTACTAACTGATTGACTGTGGCCATGGGCCCTCATCTCATTAAGGTTATGCAAAAAAAGTCACGCCTTACAAGCAGGCGCACCCGACTGCCGAATCCATCGTGATTCAGAGCGCGGGATCTAAAATCAAGGCCCGCGTGTGGCGGGCCCCGGGGTCAAGGGCGGGCATTGTAGTGACGCGTGCAAGTCGCTGTCAACTGCGTGCCGGCCGTGCGCACCGTGGTTCTGCGCAGTTCGCAGATCATCACTATAAGTGCTTGTTTTTTAAGCCCTTCTTACGCCTCCCTCGCGTTCTCAGCCGCCGCACCGACCTCAGCGGTAAGCGCGGCTTCCAGTGCATCGATCTCGGACTCGGCTGCTTCGGCATCGCTCTCCGCCTCGGCCGCAGCGACGTTGTCGAGTTGCTTCAGCTGGTCGGCCAGATCCTGCTCCCGGGTACGTCGGCGCTCCGCATGGTGCGCGTATCCAGTGCCGGCAGGAATTAAGCGGCCGACGATAACGTTTTCCTTCAGTCCACGCAGGTCGTCGCGCAAACCACGCACGGCCGCCTCCGTCAGAACCCGGGTCGTCTCCTGGAAGGATGCCGCAGAGATAAACGACTCGGTTGCCAGCGATGCCTTGGTAATGCCCAGCAGCAGTGGCTCGATTGTCATCTGCTCTTTGCCCTGCATCTGCAACTGATCGCATACCTCAAGATAGCGCGCGCGATCGACCTGTTCACCGCGCAGGTAGTTGCTTTCACCTGGCGTAGCAACAACGACCTTACGCAGCATCTGGCGGATAATGACTTCGATGTGCTTGTCATTGATCTTCACACCCTGCAATCGGTATACGTCCTGAATTTCGCGCACGAGATAGTCGGCGAGATTCTCAACGCCCTGCAGGCGTAAAATGTCATGCGGATTCGGCTCACCATCGGCGATGGTCTCGCCGCGCACAACCTGTTCGCCCTCGAACACGTTCAGGTGACGCCATTTCGGAATCAGCGTCTCGTAGCTCTCGCCCGTTTCATCAGTTATTACCAGGCGGCGTTTGCCCTTGGTTTCCTTGCCGAAGTTAACTGTACCGGAATGCTCCGCCATGATTGCCGGCTCTTTTGGCTTTCTGGCTTCGAACAAATCCGCCACGCGCGGCAAGCCGCCGGTGATATCGCGAGTCTTTGACGATTCCTGCGGAATGCGTGCAATTACGTCGCCAACGGACACTTTGGCGCCATCAGACATCGAAATAATTGCACCTGCTGGCAACGCATACACAGCCGGAATTTCAGTATTAGCGAAACAGATTGGCGCGCCGTTATCGTCAACCAGGCGCGCTACCGGGCGAAGATCTTTGCCGGAGCCGCCGCGACTCTTCGGATCCATGACAACAATGCTGCTTAGGCCGGTGAACTCGTCGACCTGCTCGCTGACGGTGATACCATCAAGGAAATCGTCGAATCTCAGTTTGCCCGCAACTTCTGTAACAACCGGGTGTGTATGCGGATCCCAGCTGGCAACCACCTGCCCCTGTTTTACCCTTTCTTCGTCAGCAATCGTGATCGTTGCGCCATACGGTACCTTGTATCGCTCGCGCTCACGACCCTGATCGTTAGTTACCGAAATTTCACCAGAGCGAGAAACTGCAACGAGATAACCCTTGTGGTGGGATACCGTCTTGATGTTGACGAGTTTCGCAATACCATTCGACTTGATCTCGATATTGTTGATTGCCGCAGAACGAGAGGCCGCACCGCCAATATGGAAAGTACGCATGGTCAGCTGAGTGCCGGGTTCGCCAATTGACTGCGCAGCAATAACGCCGACTGCCTCACCAATATTGATACGATGTCCGCGCGCAAGGTCGCGTCCATAGCACTGGGTACAAATGCCGTAGCGATTCTCGCAAGTGATCGGTGAGCGGACCACGACCCGATCGATCGACAGTTCCTCAAGCCGCTGTACCGTTTCCTCGTCGAGCATTGTGCCGGCATCATAGGCAACCTTGTCGCTACCGGGCATTAACACTGCCTCGGCCAGCACACGACCGAGCACGCGCTCGTGCAGAGGCTCGACAATGTCGCCGCCTTCAACCAGCGGCGCCATGGCAACACCATTGCGCGTCTGGCAGTCCACTTCAGTGACCACCAGGTCCTGTGCCACATCGACAAGTCGACGCGTCAGGTAGCCGGAGTTAGCGGTTTTCAGCGCGGTGTCGGCGAGGCCCTTGCGAGCGCCATGGGTCGAGATGAAGTACTGCAATACGTCCAGGCCTTCACGGAAGTTGGCGGTAATCGGCGTCTCGATGATGGAGCCGTCCGGCTTCGCCATCAGGCCTCGCATTCCAGCCAGCTGCCGAATCTGGGCAGCTGAACCGCGGGCACCGGAATCCGCCATCATGTAAATGGAGTTAAACGATTCCTGTTCGACACTTTTACCCGCCGAATCCTTTACGATTTCGACGCCAAGCTTGTCCATCATTGCCTTTGCTACCTGGTCATTGGTGCGCGACCAGATATCAACAACCTTATTGTAACGTTCGCCTTCCGTAACAAGACCCGATGAATACTGGTCCTGGATTTCCTTAACCTCGGCCTCGGCAACCGCGAGTATTGCGCTCTTGCTTTCCGGAACGACCATGTCGTTAACGCCAATCGAAATACCGGCGAGAGTCGCATAGCGAAAGCCCATGTACATGAGTTGGTCCGCAAACACGACCGTCTTTTTCAGTCCAAGCTGGCGATAGCAGGCGTTAATTACGCCAGAGATCGCTTTTTTCGACATTGCCTTGTTAACCAGGTCAAAACTCATACCGGACGGCAGAATGCTCGACAACAATGCACGACCAATTGTCGTTCTGACCAGTTTTACCTTCGTAATGCTACCGCCATGCTCGTCAGTCTCTATGACGGGGACACGAATCTTGACGATCGCCTGCAGATCGGCTGCGCCGCTTTCGAAGGCGCGACGTGCTTCATCGATGTCGGTCAGCAGCATGCCTTCGCCCTTGGCATTTACGCGCGAACGGGTCATGTAATAGAGCCCAAGCACGACGTCCTGCGACGGCACAATGATCGGATCACCGTTAGCCGGGGACAGGATGTTGTTTGACGACATCATCAGGGCGCGCGCTTCGAGCTGCGCCTCAATCGACAACGGTACGTGTACCGCCATCTGGTCGCCGTCGAAGTCTGCGTTGAATGCCGTGCAGACGAGTGGATGCAGCTGAATCGCCTTGCCTTCGATGAGCACCGGCTCAAACGCCTGGATGCCCAAACGGTGCAAAGTCGGAGCGCGGTTCAGAAGTACCGGATGTTCGCGAATAACTTCCTCGAGAATATCCCAGACTTCGGCGCCTTCGCGTTCGACGAGGCGTTTGGCCGCCTTGATCGTAGTAGCTTCACCACGCAACTGCAGCTTCGAGAAAATGAACGGCTTGAACAGTTCGAGCGCCATCTTCTTCGGCAAACCGCATTGATGCAGCTTCAGCGTTGGCCCAACGACGATAACCGAGCGGCCAGAGTAGTCAACGCGCTTGCCAAGCAGGTTCTGCCGGAATCGGCCCTGCTTGCCCTTGATCATGTCGGCGAGCGATTTCAGCGGTCGCTTGTTGGTTCCGGTGATGGCGCGGCCACGCCGACCGTTGTCCAGCAGAGCGTCAACTGATTCCTGCAGCATGCGCTTTTCGTTGCGCACGATAATGTCCGGAGCATTCAACTCCAGCAGCCGGCGCAGACGATTGTTGCGGTTAATAACGCGACGATAAAGGTCATTCAGATCCGAGGTCGCGAAACGGCCACCATCCAGCGGAACCAGCGGCCGAAGGTCGGGCGGAAGCACCGGCAGCACGGTCAATACCATCCACTCCGGCTTGTTACCCGATTCAATGAACGACTCGATCAATTTGAGCCGCTTGGAGAGTCGCTTGATCTTGGTTTCCGAACGGGTCGAGCTCATGTCCTCACGAACCTGGATCATTTCGCGCTGCAGATCGATGGTGCCAAGCATTTCGCGTACCGCTTCGGCGCCCATGCGCGCGTCGAACTCGTCGCCATACTGCTCCAGCGCATCGAGATACATGTCATCGGTCAGCAGCTGGCCGCGCTCAAGATCAGTCATGCCAGGCTCGATCACCACAAACGCTTCGAAATACAGTACACGCTCAATCTCTCTGAGCGTCATATCCAACATCAGGCCAATTCGCGACGGCAGCGATTTCAGGAACCAGATATGCGCTACCGGGCTCGCCAGCTCAATATGAGCCATGCGCTCACGGCGCACCTTGGTCTGCGTAACTTCAACACCGCACTTTTCGCAGACGACGCCGCGATGCTTGAGGCGCTTGTACTTGCCGCAAAGGCACTCATAGTCCTTGATCGGCCCGAAAATCTTGGCGCAGAACAAACCATCGCGTTCCGGCTTGAACGTCCGATAGTTGATCGTCTCCGGCTTCTTTACTTCGCCGAATGACCACGAACGCACCATGTCCGGTGATGCGAGGCCGATACGAATCGCCTCGAAATCATCAACGGGATTCTGGTATTTGAATAGCTTCAGCAGATCTTTCATTAGTCTGTCTCCAGCTCAATGTTGATGCCCAAAGATCGAATCTCTTTGACCAGGACATTGAACGATTCCGGCATTCCGGCGTCCATTTCGTGTTCGCCGTCGACGATGTTCTTGTACATCTTGGTACGTCCCTGCACGTCGTCCGACTTAACGGTCAACATTTCCTGCAGGGTATAGGCGGCGCCGTAGGCTTCCAGCGCCCAGACTTCCATCTCACCGAAGCGCTGACCACCGAACTGCGCCTTACCGCCGAGTGGCTGCTGCGTAACCAGGCTGTACGGACCAGTCGAACGCGCATGCATCTTGTCGTCAACGAGGTGATTTAGCTTGAGCATGTACATGTAGCCTACGGTCACATCCCGATCGAACTGCTCACCAGTTCGTCCATCGGTCAAACGCGACTGGCCTGATTCATCAAGCTCAGCCAATACCAGCAGAGCCTTGATTTCAGCTTCATCAGCACCGTCAAAAACGGGCGTTGCTATCGGTACACCGCCGGTCAGATTCTTTGCCAACTCGAGAATTTCGGCATCCGAAAATGACTTCAGGTCTTCAGTGCCGCCGCCGGTCTTGTTGTACAGCGCTTCCAGGAACTGGCGAATCTTGATGATCGATTCCTGTGCCTTCAACATCTTGTCGATCTTCTTACCGAGACCCTTCGCTGCCCAGCCCAGGTGAGTTTCCAGCACCTGGCCGACGTTCATGCGCGACGGTACGCCCAGCGGATTGAGCACGATATCGACCGGATTGCCATCTTCGAGATACGGCATGTCTTCGAGTGGCACGATCGTCGAGATCACGCCCTTGTTACCGTGCCGGCCTGCCATCTTGTCGCCGGGCTGGATGCGGCGCTTCACAGCAAGATAGACTTTGGCCATTTTCAGAACACCCGGCGCCAGATCGTCGCCCGCAGTGATCTTCATCTTCTTCGCTTCGAAGCGACGATCGAATTCTTCGCGCTGCGCGTTCAGGCGCTCAAACGCATTTTGCAAAGCCTCGTTCGCGTCGTCGTTCTTAAGCCTGATCTCAAACCATTTCTCTCGCGGCAGTTCTGCAAGGTACGTACTCGTGATCTTCGATCCTGAGCTGAGCTTGTTCGGCCCACCCTGTGCGATCTTGTTGACCAGCATGCGCTCGACGCGCTGGTAGATATCTTCTTCGAGAATTCGCAGCGTGTCATCGAGGTCCTTGCGTACACTCTCGAGCTCGGCCTTTTCGATCGAAAGGGCACGCAGATCCTTCTCGACACCGTCACGCGTGAATACGCGTACGTCGATAACCGTTCCATCCATGCCGGGCGGCACGCGCAGCGAGGTATCCTTCACATCAGATGCTTTTTCGCCAAAAATTGCGCGCAACAGCTTCTCTTCCGGAGTCAGCTGCGTTTCGCCTTTCGGCGTGACCTTGCCTACCAGGATGTCGCCAGCCTTAACTTCGGCACCAATGAAGGCTATACCCGACTCATCAAGTTTGGCCAAAGCGGCATCACCGACGTTTGGAATGTCGGAGGTGATGTCTTCCGGGCCGAGTTTCGTGTCACGCGCGACACACTGCAGTTCTTCGATGTGTATGGTAGTGAAGCGATCTTCTTTGACCACTCGTTCCGAAATCAGGATCGAGTCCTCAAAGTTGTAGCCATTCCATGGCATGAATGCGACCAGCAGGTTCTGGCCGAGCGCGAGTTCGCCCATGTCCGTCGACGGGCCATCCGCCAAAACGTCACCGGTAGAAATCGTATCGCCGCCTTTAACCAGCGGGCGTTGATTGATACAGGTATTCTGGTTGGAGCGCGTGTACTTGGTCAGGTTGTAGATATCCACGCCGGCCTCAGCAGCGCTGGTCTCTTCGTCGTTGACGCGCACAACAATGCGTGACGCATCGACTGAATCAACGATGCCACCGCGACGCGCGACCACCGTTACGCCGGAATCGATGGCAACTGCACGCTCCATACCGGTACCAACCAGCGGTGCTTCGGCGCGCAGTGTCGGCACGGCCTGTCGTTGCATGTTGGATCCCATCAAAGCGCGGTTCGCATCATCGTGCTCGAGGAACGGGATCAGCGATGCAGCCACGGAAACGATCTGTCGCGGCGAGACGTCCATGTAGTTAATCGCGTCGGGTGCCGATAGCGTGAACTCATTTTTGTGACGCACCGCAACCAGGTCATCGGTGAACTTGCCGCTTTTGTCGAGCTCGGCGTTCGCCTGCGCAATTACATACTGGCTTTCCTCAATTGCAGACAGGTATTCGATCTGCGCTGTCGCCTTGCCGCCGGTTACCTTTCGGTACGGCGTTTCAAGGAAGCCGTATTCATTGGTGCGCGCGTAGACAGCCAGGGAATTGATCAGGCCGATATTCGGACCTTCCGGAGTTTCAATCGGGCAGACCCTACCGTAATGTGTCGGGTGTACGTCGCGAACTTCGAAACCCGCTCGCTCACGCGTCAATCCACCTGGCCCGAGCGCCGATACGCGGCGCTTGTGGGTAACTTCCGACAGTGGATTGTTCTGGTCCATGAACTGCGATAACTGACTCGAACCGAAGAACTCCTTGACGGCTGCAGCGACCGGCTTCGCATTAATCATTTCCTGTGGCATTAACGCGTCGGCTTCAGCCTGCGTCAGGCGCTCCTTGACGGCACGTTCAACGCGCACCAGGCCAACACGGAATGCGTTCTCTGCCATCTCGCCGACACTACGCACACGACGGTTGCCAAGATGATCAATATCATCGACTGTGCCAAAACCGTTGCGAATATCGATGAGAGTCTTGAGCACAGCAAGAATGTCATCCTTGTTCAGGACGCCAGCACCGTCCGACGAATCGCGACCAACTCGACGATTGAACTTCATCCGGCCAACAGCAGACAGGTCGTAACGATCTGAATTGAAGAACAGGTTCTGGAACAGGTTCTCGGCAGCTTCTTTGGTCGGCGGCTCGCCGGGGCGCATCATGCGATAGATCTCGACCAACGCCTCAAGTCGGGTGGTCGACGGATCGATGTTCAGGGTATTTGATATGAACGCGCCGCGATCCAGGTCATTTACGTAAAGTGTACGAATGTGCTCGACACCTTTACTCACCAACTCATTGACCAGATCCGTCGTGAGCTCCGCATTTGCCGCAGCCAGTAGCTCGCCGGTGTCCGTGTCAACGATATCGTGCGCGAGAATTTCGCCATCAAGGTACTCAGCGGGCACGACCAGGGAGTCGACCTTCGACTGCGCAATTTCGCGCACATGCTTCGCCGTAATTCGTCGACCTTCTTCGACAATTACTTTTCGCCCGATCCTGATGTCGAAAGTCGCTGTATCGCCACGCAGACGCTCGGCAACCAGACCCATCGTAATTTCGTCTTTGGACAGGTAAAAGTCATTCTTCTCAAAAAACAGGTCGAGCATCTCTTCGTTACTCATGTCGAGCGCACGGAGGATGATCGTTACCGGCAATTTCCGCCGCCGGTCGATGCGCGCAAACAACGCATCCTTTGGATCAAATTCGAAGTCCAGCCATGAACCACGGTACGGAATAATGCGTGCTGAGAACAGCAGCTTGCCCGAGCTGTGTGTTTTTCCTTTGTCGTGATCGAAAAACACGCCCGGTGAACGATGCAGCTGAGAAACGATTACGCGCTCGGTACCGTTGATGACAAAGGTACCGTGATCGGTCATAAGCGGCATTTCGCCGAGGTAGACTTCCTGTTCGCGAATGTCCTTTACCGGCTTTGGAGTGCCGCTCGCATCTTTATCATAAATGACAAGCCGCACCAGCACGCGAATCGGTGCGGCATACGTCAGGCCACGCATCTGGCATTCCTTGACGTCGAATACGGGATCGCCGAGGCGGTAGCTCACATATTCGAGAGCCGCGTTTCCCGAGTAGCTCACAATCGGGAAGACAGACCGGAATGCGGCATGCAGACCGCGGTCGTCACGCTCTTCGATAGACTTGTCCGTTTGCAGGAACTTCTTATAAGAGTCGACCTGGATCGAGAGCAAGTAGGGCACGTCGAGAATCGTCGGCCGTTTGCCAAAGTTCTTACGGATGCGTTTTTTCTCAGTGAATGAATAGGCCATTCGAGAATACCTTCGTTAATTACAGATGCGCGCAAGCGGCCAATCGCAATGCGACTGGCCGCTTGCCCGACTTGTGACCCGCCGGGTCGTTAGCAAAAAATACTGCGGGAACATTCAGAGCTGACTACTTCAGCTCTACCGTGCCGCCAGCTTCTTCAAGCTGCTTCTTGATATTTTCTGCCTCGCCCTTCGCAACGCCTTCCTTGATTACGGATGGCACGCCTTCGACAGCGTCTTTCGCCTCTTTCAGGCCCAACCCGGTAATCGTGCGGACCGCTTTGATGACGCCAACTTTTGCTTCACCGAAGCCGGTCAGAACGACATTGAATTCGTCCTTTTCTTCAGCCACCGCGGCCTCGCCACCAGCTGCCGGCCCGGCAACCATAGCGACAGGTGCTGCTGCTGATACGCCCCACTCTTGCTCGAGCATCTTGACGAGATCAACAACTTCCATGATTGGCTTTGCGCTCAACTCTTTGAGCAGATCTTGGTTTGACATTGCCATTTCAAATTTCCTTTAAAGTTTCTTTCCTGAGTCAGGTAGTTAAATTGTTTCGGTCCTAGGCTGCCTTCTGGCCGGCGCGCGCGTTCAAAGTACGCGCGAGCATTGCCGAGGGCTCCGCCAGAGTGCGAACCAGCTTGGACATCGGTGCCGACAACACGCCAAGCAACATTGCGCGAGCCTGATCCAGCGTTGGCAGTTCTGCCAGCTTGGCCAAATCAGTGCCCGGCAGCAGTTGCCCACCGGCCGCCAGCGATACCGCCTGCAGAGCTTCGTGCTCCTTGGCGAAATCTTTGATGATCCTGGCAGCTGCACCTGGATCGTCTTTTGCGAACGCAAGCAGGATTGGCCCCTTGAGTGTGGCTTGCATACACTCAAATTCGGTACCCTCGATAGCACGGCGAGCCAGCGTGTTCTTGACCACACGCATGTATACGCCGGCACCGCGCGCCCTGCTGCGCAGTTCCGTCATCTCGGACACCGACAAACCTCTGTAAACAGCCGCAACGGCCGTTACAGAATCTGCCGCAACCGCATTCACCTCTTTGACAAGAGCCTTCTTGTCTTCGAGTCTTAGTGCCATGAATATCTCCTGGCCTAACGGTTACACCACAGGTGAAAAATTTCTTCACCCACCTCTTTGGAGACATCCGTCTCCTGTCGAATGGTCACCGTCGCCAGATAATCTGACTAAGGATTCACCATCTGCGTAGGCGTTTATTAAGATCAGTCACCTGACTGATCGCCTACGGTCTTCGACGATCGCCGCATCCTTGCGGCTAACCGCAATGACGCCAGAAACTAGGCTGGCGCCACCGCGGAATTCTTGACTAGACGTCTATCGACGCCCGATCAACCGACACGCCCGGCCCCATGGTGCTGGATATGGTCAGTTTCTTTACGTACGAGCCCTTCGCGGAGGCCGGTTTCGACTTGCGCAGGTCATTCAGCAGCGCATCGAGATTTTCCTTCAATGCAGTAACTGCAAAATCAGCGCGACCAATCGGGCAATGAATGATGCCTGCCTTGTCGGTGCGATAACGCACCTGGCCGGCCTTGGCATTCTTGACTGCGCCTTCGACGTCGGCCGTCACCGTACCGACCTTAGGGTTCGGCATCAGGCCACGCGGACCCAATACCTGTCCCAGCTGGCCAACGATCCGCATCGCATCAGGCGTTGCGATTACAACATCGAAATTCAGTTCGCCGCCTTTGATTTTCTCCGCCAGATCCTCGAAACCGACAAGGTCTGCGCCAGCAGCCTTGGCCTTTGCGGCATTTTCACCTTGTGCAAAAACCGCAACTCGTACGGACTTGCCGGTGCCGTTCGGCAACACGGTCGAACCGCGGACAACCTGTTCGGATTTGCGCGGATCCACACCGAGGTTCACGGCAACGTCAATGCTTTCCGGAAACTTGGCCGTAGCCAGCTCCCTGACCAGCTGCAACGCCTCCTCTACGAGGTACGTTTTCGTGGCGTCGAACTTGTCACGAGCGGCCTTCTTACGTTTGCTCTCAGCCATCACTTCACTCCTGCCACGTCGATGCCCATGCTGCGCGCCGTACCCGCGATTGTTCGCACGGCTGCGTCCATATCAGCTGCAGTCAGGTCGGGCATTTTGGTCGTGGCAATCTGTTCCAGCTGTGCACGACTTACGGAACCGACCTTGGCAGTGTTCGGCGTGCCGGATCCTTTCGGGATACCTGCCGTCTTGCGCAGCAGAACCGCCGCTGGCGGCGTCTTCGTGATAAAGGTGAAACTACGGTCGCTATACACCGTTATGATCACCGGCGTCGGCAGGCCCGGCTCGAGACCCTGGGTCGCAGCATTGAACGCCTTGCAGAACTCCATGATATTGACACCGTGCTGGCCCAGCGCCGGACCTACGGGCGGCGACGGATTTGCCTGGCCCGCGGCTACCTGGAGCTTTATGTAGCCCGTTACTTTCTTTGCCATTCTCTTTCTCCCGAGTGCAAGCGCTATGGCTCACCCATAGCTCCTCGTATTGATCTTCATTGCCGGGGTCAGAGCCCTTTTTTTCCCAGATTCGGTTTCAACCGCATCTGGGAAAAAAGGGCTCTGACCCCAATAACTAACTCTTTTCAACCTGGCCGAAATCCAACTCGACCGGCGTTGATCTTCCCAAAATCTGTACAGCAACCTGCAAGCGACTTTTGTCGTAGTTGACATTCTCGACAACGCCGCTGAAATCATTGAATGGGCCATCGATAACGCGCACCACTTCGCCCGGCTCAAACAGGACTTTCGGCCGCGGTTTGTCGACGCCCTCTTTAACCCGCTGCAGAATGTGGTCGGCCTCCTTGTCTGTAATCGGCGCCGGCCGGTCACTCGACCCGCCAATGAAACCGAGTACTTTTGGTACTTCCTTGACCAGGTGCCAGGTCTCATCGTCCATTTCCATCTGCACCAGCACGTAGCCGGGAAAAAATTTGCGTTCGCTGCGACGCTTCTGCCCTTCCTTCATCTCGACAACTTCTTCGGTTGGCACAAGAATTTCGCCAAATTTTTCCTGCAAACCCATGCGCTCGATTCGCTCTTCAAGCGAAGATTTCACCTTGTGCTCAAAGTTCGAGTAGGCGTGAACGATGTACCAGCGTAGAGACACTGAAAAATCCTTTGTTTACGTGTAGCCGCTTCGCCTAGCCGACCAGACGCCTGGTCAACCAGAGCAGCCCCGAATCCAGCGCCCAGAAAAACAACATCATGACCAGCGTGAAAACGAACACGGCGATAGCGGTTTGTGTTGTTTCCTGCTTCGTTGGCCAGACGACCTTGCGCCATTCAACGCGCGCACCTTGAATAAACTGCCAGAGCATTTGGCCCTGGGTACTGGTCATCGCAACAGCGATACCAATTCCCGCACCAGCCAGAACCATAAGGACACGCAGCGGCAGGGAAACCTGGAACGCATAGAAATAATATGCGTAAAGACCGCCAATAATCGCCGCAGCTGCCAACAGCAACTTGACGATATCCAGCGCTCCGCTCTGAGGTGCTTCTGTCTGTGAACTCATTTCAAACCATCGGGCCCTGCGGCCCTCCAGCTAAACCCGTAATCATCAATTGGCAGGCCAGGAGGGAATCGAACCCCCAACCTGCGGTTTTGGAGACCGCCGCTCTGCCAATTGAGCTACTGGCCTGTCGCGTCCTACCTTTCAAGTGAGATCGCGATGGCCAGGTACGCGACACGCTGTGCGTACCTGATTCTCGCGATCCACCAATCCGAAATCTTGTTACTTGAGGATCTTCGAGACCACACCGGCGCCGACGGTACGACCGCCTTCGCGAATCGCGAAGCGCAAGCCTTCTTCCATCGCAATCGGGTTGATCAATTCGACCACCATCTGCACGTTGTCGCCCGGCATCACCATCTCCGTGCCCTCCGGCAGCTCCACCGCTCCCGTTACGTCCGTCGTGCGGAAGTAAAACTGCGGCCGATAACCCTTGAAGAACGGCGTATGACGTCCACCCTCATCCTTGGTCAGAATGTATACCTCCGCCTCGAACCGCGTATGCGGCGTGATCGAGCCCGGCTTCGCCAGTACCTGGCCGCGCTCCACCTCTTCGCGCTTTGTGCCGCGCAGCAATACGCCCACGTTGTCGCCCGCCTCACCACGGTCCAGCAACTTGCGGAACATCTCGACGCCCGTGCAGGTCGTCTTCGTCGTGTCCCGAATGCCCACGATCTCGATTTCGTCGCCCACGTTAATCACGCCGCGCTCAATGCGCCCCGTCACCACCGTGCCGCGTCCCGAGATAGAGAACACATCCTCCACCGGCATCAGAAAATCACCGTCAATCGCCCGCTCCGGCATCGGTATGTAGCTGTCCATCGCCTCCACCAGCTTCACCACGCTCGGCACGCCTATCTCCGAGGTATCCCCGTCGAACGCCTTCAGCGCCGAGCCCGTGATTATCGGCGTGTCATCGCCCGGGAAGTCATACACCGACAGCAGATCGCGTACTTCCATCTCCACCAGCTCCAGCAGCTCCGCGTCATCCACCTGGTCCGCCTTGTTCATGTACACCACGATGTACGGTACACCCACCTGGCGTGCCAGCAGTATGTGCTCCCGCGTCTGTGGCATCGGACCGTCCGCCGCACTCACCACCAGGATCGCTCCGTCCATCTGCGCCGCACCCGTGATCATGTTCTTCACATAGTCCGCGTGCCCCGGGCAGTCAACGTGTGCATAGTGACGATTCGCACTCTGGTACTCCACGTGCGCCGTCGCAATCGTGATACCGCGCGCCCGTTCCTCCGGCGCCTTGTCAATCTGGTCGTACGCAGAAACCTCACCACCGTGTATCTCTGCCATGCACTTCGTCAGCGCCGCCGTCAGCGTCGTCTTGCCGTGGTCCACGTGTCCAATCGTGCCTACGTTGATGTGCGGTTTCGTTCTTTCAAATTTTACTTTTGACATGAGCTTCTATTCCTGCGTATCTCAAGTTTGTACAAAAAAATCCAACCACTGCCTGGAGCCCACACCCGGATTTGAACCGGGGACCTCTTCCTTACCAAGGAAGTGCTCTACCCCTGAGCTATGTGGGCTTCGTTCCGGCAGACCCTCTACCTTCTGAGTGGAGCGGGTGATGGGAATCGAACCCACGTCATCAGCTTGGAAGGCTGAGGTTCTACCGTTGAACTACACCCGCCTTTAGCCCTTCAATCGCCTTTTCTGAGGCGTGCAAAAATCCCGACAGTCCCAAGTCACCAAACTGTCTGGATTCCATTAAATCTCTATGTGTCTTCCCCGCCGTGTTGCTGACCTCACGGTCAATCGTCCGGCTCCGATTGTGTCTCGCGGCGCTCTCTCAACGAGGATGCACAAGACTGCTATACTCGCTTCGGCCTGCTCTCCGCCGAACTCTATAGTTTGGTGGAGGGGGTAGGATTCGAACCTACGTAGGCATAAGCCAGCAGATTTACAGTCTGCCCTCGTTGGCCGCTTGAGTACCCCTCCGCGGACACAAGCCGGGCATTGTCTAATCCTGCTGTCCGGGTGTCAACAGCCAAGCCGCTGATTTTTTAGTTTTTGCAGCACCAATGCCAGGGCTCGTAGCTGATTCCCCAGGCGTTTTCCCGCGGGTAGCTCATCGCGAAGCCGAAGTCGTCCGCCCGGCGCTGCAACCAGCCAAACGCAGCGGTGGTTTCGAAGTCTTCGGTCAGCGGCCTGCATCCCGGCGTCGCAATGTCAATCGCCCGCCCGGTGTGATGCTCGCTGAAACCGGGTGCGGCATTGACCTTCAGGATGTCGTCAATCAGCTGGCCGGCACTTATTTTGTTGCGAATCAGGGCAGCCTGGTATTCGACGCTGCGAAACCCGGAAACCATGAGCAAAACAATGTTTTCCACGGCTGCCGCGGTGACCATCGCATTCCATCGCGCCGCAGCCAATGGCGTCAATCGCTGCATCCGCCCGACCAGGTTTGGCCCGACGTCGACCAGCTCCGCAGCTTCGTCAAATAAAGGCTGGCCGGTCGCCTGACCGTAGTCGGGCTGGATGCCGAGTTCCTGGTGAAGTTCGCGTAGCATAAGGGCCGGAATTGTCCCACATCCACTAGCGCGACGACCATGAGCAAAGACACGATTTACGCAAGCGGCGCGGACGACAATAAGCCGTTCACATTCAACCAGTCTGTGGCTGACGTGTTTCCAGACATGCTGCGCCGGTCGATTCCGGGCTACGCCGCATCCATTGAGGCGATTGGTTCGCTGGCGGCCCGCTATGCCATGGCCGGATCCGTCTGCTACGACCTGGGCTGCTCGCTGGGCGCCGCAACGCTCGCCATGCGCTCGGCAATAAAGGCGCCAGGCTGCAGGATTATTGCCGTCGACAACGCGCCGGCCATGGTCAGTCGTTGCAAGCAGGTACTTGCGGCTGACGAAAATTCGGCAGCCACGCCGGTTGATGTTTGCCAGGCAGACATCCGCGACGTCGGCATCGCCAACGCATCCATGGTTGTCATGAATTACACCCTGCAGTTTCTCGACGTCGCGGCGCGAGACACGATGGTTGCCAAAATTTACGCCGGCATGCTAGCCGGCGGGCTGTTTCTGCTATCGGAAAAGGTTATCGATGAGGACCCGCATATGGAGGAACTGCTGGTCGAGCTGCATCATGAGCACAAGCGGCGCAATGATTACAGTCAGCTGGAAATAAGCCGCAAGCGGGCAGCGCTCGAAAATGTGCTGATTCCCGAAACCGTATCGGTACATCAAGAACGCCTCGCCCGGGCAGGGTTTGCACACAGTGGCGTCTGGCTGCGGTATTTCAATTTCGTTTCGATCGTCGCAATCAAGTAGCAATGATTGATTTTGACGCCCTGTGGAGACACCTGGACGCAGCCAGGTTGGGGCACTGGCGGGCGACGACCGAACAACTGATCCGCAGCCGGCTTAGCGACTCGGCGCACGGCGATTTCGCCGCCTGGCGCAAGGCCATCGAAGACCTGCAGTCCTGCGATGCAGGGAAAATTGATGAAATCCGCCGGGGATTGCTGCGCCTGGCTCCGTGGCGCAAGGGACCGTTCGAATTGGCGGGCATTCGCATCAACAGTGAGTGGCGCAGCGATCTCAAATGGGCGCGGCTGGCAAATGCCATTGCACCGCTCACTGACCGCCTGGTGTTGGACGTGGGCTGCGGTAACGGATATTACGCGCTGCAAATGCGGGCAGCCGGAGCCCGCACGGTTATTGGCGTGGACCCGACGCTGCTGTACGTCATGCAGTTCCTGGCAATCGGTATTTTTCTGCCGGCGACCAATGTATTCGTGCTCCCGCTGCGCAGCGAGGAACTGCCGCAGGATGAGCGCCGTTTCGACACCTGTTTTTCGATGGGCGTGCTGTATCACCAGCGTTCGCCGCTGCAACACTTGCGGCAGCTTCGCGGCATGTTGCGGCCGGCTGGCCAGCTGGTGCTGGAGACGATTATCTTGCCGGGTGACGGGGCCGCGGTTTTTTCGCCGCCGGGCCGTTACGCCCGCATGCGCAACGTATGGCTCTTGCCGACCGTTACGGAACTCACATTGTGGCTGCAGCAGAGCGGCTACTCGGGCATCCAGTTGATCGATGTGTCCGTTACCACGGTCGAGGAACAGCGCACTACCGAGTGGATGCCGTTCGAATCTTTATGCGAAGCCCTCGACCCTGCAGACCCGGGAAAAACCGTGGAGGGGTGGCCGGCGCCACACCGCGCCATTCTCCTTGCCAACGCAAGCTAGCTTCTTTAAATTCAGTCGTAACTGAAAAACGGGAAATGTCATGCAGCTATCGCCGGCCGTCGAGAAATACGTCCTGCACTGGGGCGAAATGGGGACCCGCTGGGGTACCAATCGCACCGTTGCACAGATTCAGGCCCTGCTGTACCTGTCGCCGCAGCCGTTGCGCGCCGACCAGATTGTCGATGCCTTGTCGGTCGCCCGTTCCAACGTCAGTACCAGCATTCGTGAACTGCAAAGCTATGGCCTTGTGCGCATGACCCACGTGCTGGGCGATCGGCGTGACTATTTCGAGTCACTGCACGATGTCTGGGAGCTGTTTCGCGTCATCATAGAACAGCGCAAGCAGCGCGAACTCAACCCGACGCTTTCCATGCTGCGCACCACCGCGAGAGAAGTTCTCGACGAAGAAGATACTGACCCGATTACCAAGCAACGTATTCAGAACATGCTGCAATTCGTTACGACGACGAACGAATGGTATGAGCAGATCCGGGAAATTCCGACACCGACGCTGACCAAGCTGATGCAGCTCGGCAGCAAGATCACAGGGCTGGTAAAGCGCTAGCAGGGGCTATTGCGGGGCGCAGCCTGCGGCGAGACTAGTGGTCGATTCGCGTTGCTGGCGAAAAAACCAGACGGATTCCCGTAGTGCGGCAGCAGCCGGTCCACCATGAACCGCGCCGCCAGGTCGACGAAAATAACCGCCGGGCAGATAGATTTCCGTGTACGGCTCGCCGGCGACGCATTCGCTGTCCTGAAACTGGCCCGAAACGAGATAACCTTCGAGCATGGTGGAAGCGGATTGCCAGGGTATTGCCGCATCGCTCTCATAGCGCACCAGCCAGGTCCGTTCGCCGCTGCCCGGATCCAGGCGCAGGTCCTTCTCGAATATTCCAATCGAGTCCGTTGCCTGCCAGTTGACCAGTCCGCTGTCGAGGATAATCGCCGATCTGATTTTCGCAGCCGCGTCCGGGTCAGCGAGAAAATAGAGGATCCTGGCGCCGCTTTCCGTTTCCAGTTTGAAGCCGAGCGAGCCCGGCGGGATGTAGGCATAGCCACCTTCGGCCAATGTGAAGTCGGCTATTTTCAGTTCGCCGGCTATGACGAAAATTTCCAGGGACTTGCCTGGAGCACCACCGGTCGTTCCCGACCACGCGGCGGGCAGATCGATACGGTTGCTCGAGCTTCGGGTGCGCATGTCGATTGCGTATTCTTTCGCCCGTACTCCCGGCAGCGCGGCAAGGAAGATATCCGGAAGATCATCGGAAATGACAAACGCGGGATAAGCAGGAGCCGCGGGCCCTGACGCGCAGCCGACTGCGAGTGTCATCATTATCAGGCCGATCGGCACAAACAACTTGCTCATGAGTCACCTGCGAATTTGCTGGCATCGTCAAGAAAAAAGCCGCCCAGAAATCTGGGCGGCATAACAAGCAAAGATGTATCCGGCTGACGACCAACTGCGTGTGAATGGAGCAAAGGTCCCTATTGCGTCGCTGTTCTGCAGTTCTGTTGCCAGGCTGGCGGTTCGCTGCTCGGACTGCCGTATCCGGTCACGCAGGTAACCGGGTATCAAGAGCTACGTGTTGAGAGGAATCACGTGATGCCTGCTGTCCAATCATGCGTCTCGCATGGCGCCCCGCCCGCCTTGCCATCTACATCTCATCTCCGTGCGTACCGAATTGGTACGGACGCAGATGCTACTACATCTTGTGCTGGAAGGCGAATAGTCCACAACATGTGGTTGCAACCGGACGAAGGCGGTACGATCCTTCCGATCATTGGTTGGCCGGGAACTGAAATGACCGACAGTTACTCAATTGGCTCAAAGAACAAGGTCCGGCAGCTGCGCGAAAAAGCGCGCTATGACAAAGAGCTTGTGCACGCCGTGCTCGATGCCGGCCTCGTTGCCGCGGTTGGCTTTGTCCAGGATGGTGCGCCCGTCGTCGTGCCGATGATCTACGGCCGCGAGGGCGACACGATCTACCTGCATGGCGCACGCAAGGCTCGCGTTGTCCGGCTACTGGAACAGACTGACCAGGTTTGCGTCAATGTCACACTGCTCGATGGCCTCGTATTCGCTCGTTCTGCGTTCAACTCGTCGATGAACTACCGCTCCGCAACCGTCTTCGGAACGCCATCGCTGGTCGAAACCACGGCCGGGAAACTGCACGCGATGCGTGTCATCAGCGACCACACCATGCCAGGTCGCTGGGCGGAATTGCGCGACCCGCTGCCCAAGGAAGTAAAAATGACCGGCGTCATTGCAATCACAATTGCATCAGCTTCGGCCAAGATCGCACAGGGCATGCCGGCCGACGAAGAGGAAGACTATGCGATCCCGGTCTGGGCAGGCGTCCTGCCTGTGGAATCGCGGCGGACAACTCTGCAGTCCGACCAACGATTGCTCGGTGGCGTGGAACCGAGCGCTGCCGTCAGGGCCTTGCAGGATAAATTACTGTAGCAGGCCGCAATTTTCCGCTTCGAGTCGTAACAACGCCTGCTTGGTTCCGAGCCCGCCCCCGAAACCCGTCAGCGAGCCGTTGCTGCCGATGACGCGGTGGCAGGGAACGATAATCGGTATCGGATTGCGGCCATTCGCGGCGCCAACCGCGCGCACCGCCCTGGGCCGGCCAATGCGATTTGCGATCTCGCCATACGAGCTTGTCTCACCATATGGGATGCGCTGTAGCTCTTGCAGCACGCGCAACTGGAACTCGGTGCCTTTGAGCTTCAGCGGCAGATCGAAAGTTTTGCGTTTGCCGGAAAAGTATTCCATGAGTTGCTTGCGCGCAGCCACGAACGGCGCTTCGTTGCGCGTCCATCCCGGTTCCGGCTCGTAACGCAGCTTGCCTTCCGGAAACCCGACGAGACTCAACCCTTCATCATCGCCGCCAAGTAACAGCTCACCGATCGGCGTCACCAAATAGCAGTAGTACATGATTCAACCTCCGGAATTCGACAACGAACTCCATAACAACAACGCGGCATAGGCACGCCAGGGCCGCCAGGCCTCGGCGCGCTCGCACAAGATTTTGCTTCCCGCTGTACCCCGCAAACCGACCGCCTGCAACAGGCCAAGGTCCGAGGCCGGAAATGCATCCGGGTTTTTGCACACCCGCATCGCAACATACTGCGCGGTCCAATCGCCAATTCCCTTGATGGCGGTTAACTCGCGACATAAATCGTCCGGCGTCCGCGCAGCGTCAAACGTCAGGCTGCCATTGCACACTGCCTTAGCGACACGCCGGATCGTGTCGGCGCGGCTCGTGACCAGCCCAAGCTCGTTGAACCGTGCGCGGCACAGTTTTTGTGGCGCAGGGAAAAGTCGATCGAGCCTGAGCTCGCCATCTAGCGTGGCGGGCACGGCGACGCTTTCACCGTAACGCTCGGCGAGACGCCCGGCCAGTGTCGTTGCCGCTTTGACCGACACCTGCTGGCCGAGAATGGCGCGCACCGTGAGTTCGAATCCGTCCCAGGCCCCGGGTACACGGATACCGGGTTGCTGCTGCAGCAAATCTTTGAGCAGCGTGTCCTTCGCCAACAGCTTGCGGATTTCACTCACCGGGGCGTCCAGGTCAAATATCTCGCGCACGCGTTGCACGAGCGGCAACAGGCTTTGCGTAGCCACGCCATGTACTCGCAGGCACAAACTGTTCGTGCCCCGGTCCGGGCCACACTCGATAACACCCGGCTGGCCGTCGATGCGGATAGTCCGAAAATACCGGTCTGCCTGTACCTGTTCTACGCCAGGGGTCGCTCGACCGGCGAGAAACGCAATAATGCCGTCCCAGTCGTATGGGCTTCGCCAGGGCAAGCGCACGCTCAAAACACCCGACAGTGCCAAATTGTTGTCGCGTCGTTTACGAAGCTCGCGTGGCGCGCGGCCGTACGTGTTTTGAAAGGCGTCGTTGAATCGGCGCAGGCTGCCGTAACCGGCTGCTGCGTAAATCCGGTTCATCGGCAGGTCCGTTTCATCGATCAGGCGTTTTGCGAAATGCAGCCGCTGTGTGTGCGCAACAGCCTGTGGCGACGCACCGAGGTGTTTCCTGAATAAGCGCCGCAGATGCCGACTCGTCACTCCGAGCCGCATTGCGAGTTCCTCGATGCCGCCGTCGTCGAGTGCGCCTTCAGCGATCAGCCGCAGACCACGACGAACTGTGGTTGACGATCCGCTCCACGCGGGCGTCCCCGGCGCGCACTCCGGACGGCAGCGCAGGCAAGGGCGGAAGCCGGCCTCTCCGGCAGCGGCCGCACTCGGATAGTACGTGACATTGTCTTTTTTCGGCATCGTTGCCGGGCAGATCGGCCGGCAGTAGATTCCGGTCGTTTTTACGCCAACGAAAAAGCGGCCATCAAAGCGCGCATCGCGCGACAGCCGTGCCCGTTCGAATATTTCGTGCTGTTGCATGCCGCCAGTATACGCCCGCGAACAGCGCAAACTAGCCGGAATCGGACCTGTATACCCGCACTATTGGTTGAGGCCACCAACGCACATGTACTTGATTTCCAGGTAATCATCGAGGCCGTACTTCGACCCTTCGCGACCCTGGCCTGACTCTTTCATGCCGCCGAAAGGCGCCATCTCGTTCGAGATAATGCCTTCGTTGATGCCAACGATGCCGTATTCGAGACCTTCGGCGACGCGCCAGACGCGACCGATGTCTCGCGAATAAAAGTAACAGGCGAGACCGAATTCCGTGTCGTTCGCCATCGCAATGGCTTCAGCCTCGGTCTTGAACTTGAACAGCGGTGCAATCGGCCCGAAAATTTCTTCCTTAAATACCTTCATGTCTTTGCCGACATTCGTCAGTACAGTCGGCTGCACATAACAGGCACCAAGATCCGAGCCGCCGCCACCGACCGCAACTTTCGCTCCCTTGGCGACCGCGTCCTCGACGAACGTCAGTACATCGTTGGCCGCGCCTTCATTGATCAAGGGTCCCATGTTAACGCCGCTGTCGGTGCCGACGCCGAGCTTGAGGCTCGCCATGGCACTCACCAGCCTCGCCGCAAACTCATCATAAATGCCTTCCTGTACCAGGATACGGTTCGCACAAACGCAAGTCTGACCGGCGTTACGAAACTTGCAGATCATCGCGCCTTTCACCGCCGCGTCCAGGTCGGCGTCGTCAAACACTATAAACGGCGCATTGCCGCCAAGTTCCATGGAGGTGCGCTTGACCGTGGCCGCACACTGCTCGATCAGTAATTTGCCGACCGCGGTGGAGCCCGTGAACGTGAGCTTGCGGACGATCGGGTTGGCGGTGAGTTCGGCGCCGATTTCGCGGGTGATGCCAGCCACGATATTGATTACGCCGGCAGGTACACCGGCGCGCTCCGCGAGCTCGACAATGGCGAGGGCCGACAGCGGCGTTTCGTTTGCCGGTTTGCAAACCACGGTGCAGCCCGCGGCTAGTGCCGGCGCGATTTTCCGCGTCAACATCGCATTCGGAAAATTCCATGGTGTAATGCAGGCCACCACGCCAACCGGTTGCTTGATCACGATGACGCGCTTGTCGTTGCTCGGGCCAGCCAGCGTGTCGCCATAGATGCGCTTGCCTTCTTCGGCGAACCATTCGATATAACTGGCGCCATAGGCAATCTCGCCCTTGGCCTCTGCAAGCGGTTTGCCCTGTTCGGCCGTCAGGATCTGCGCGAGGTCATCCTGCGCTTCCATCATCAGCGTGTACCAGCGGCGCAATATCGCTGCCCGTTCCTTCGGCACTTTATTGCGCCAGGCCGGCAACGCGCTGTGCGCCGCTTCGATCGCGCGACGCGTCTCCACGGTGCCGCATTTTGCAATCCTGGCTATCGTGTCGCCATTTGCCGGATTGGTGACTGCGAGGGTCGCGCCACTGTCAGCATCGATCCACACGCCGTTCACGTAGGCCTGTGTTTTCAATAATTTTTTATCCGAAATCTGCATTGCAGGAATTGCTCCGGTGACGAACGGGGGCAACGATTATGGATTCCGCCGCCCAAGGGCGCAATGTCTGTGCCCCTGGGCGTCAGAATGTGGCGCGTCACGACCTCGAGGACAGCGTCAGGCTGCCTCGGTCTTGCCTCGCCCGAGCCAGCCTGCCACTTCATCCGCACCACCAATATGATGGCCGTTTACAAAGACTTGTGGGTAGCTGGTGCGGTCTGCGACTGCACGCAGAGTGCGATCCGTATAGTCGCGATTCAATACCAGCTCTTCGAACTCGATACCGGCATCGGTCAGCATTCCCTTGGCGCGCGCGCAGAACACGCAACCTGGCCGGGAGAAAACCGTGACATCGAGCGGCCGCGACGCATGCGGATCGAGGTGTGCCAGCATTGTATCCGCATCGGATACCGAGAACGGGTCGCCGGGCTGCTCCTTTTCAATGAACATCTTTTCGATAACGCCATCGCGCACCAGCATCGAATAGCGCCAGGAGCGCTTGCCAAAACCAAGCTCGTTCTTGTCCACCAACAGGCCCATGCCGGCGGTAAATTCGCCGTTGCCATCCGGCAGGAAGGTAACGCGATCGGCGCCCTGCGCAGATTTCCATTCGTTCATGACGAAGGCGTCATTGACAGACACACAGATAATCTCATCGATGCCGCGAGCCGCAAACAAAGGTTGCAGCTGGTTGTAGCGCGGCACGTGTGACGACGAGCAAGTCGGCGTAAATGCGCCCGGCAGCGAGAACACGATTACGGATTTGCCCGCGAATATGTCATCGCTGGAGCGATTTACCCAGCTATGGTCCTCGCGGGTGCGGAAAATGACGTTCGGGACGCGTTGTCCCTCGATTGACTTGATCATTGCTTTCTCCATTCAGGTTAATAGTTTCAGGCCAGCATGCTGCGCAGCATCCAGGCGTTCTTTTCATGTATTTGCATGCGTTGCGTCAGCAAGTCGGCGCTTGGTTCATCGTTGGCCGCGTCGGCCTCCGCGAATACCTCGCGCGCAGTTCGCGCGACCGCTTCCTGACCGAGCACGAGCTGGCGGATCATTTCGGCAGCGTCTTCGTCGCCGCTAGCCTCGCGGACCGATGCCAGTTCCGCGAACGCCGTGTACGAGCCTGGTGCCCGCACGCCCAAGGCGCGGATTCGCTCGGCGATTTCGTCAACCGCAGCTGCAAGTTCCACGTACTGCGTCTCGAACATCTGATGCAGCGCGGAAAAGTGTGGCCCGGAGACGTTCCAGTGATAATTATGCGTTTTGAGATACAGCGTGTAGCTGTCCGCCAGCAGTTTTGACAGTCCCGCGGCAATCTTCCCGCGCTGTACTTCGTCGATACCAATATTGATTTGCATTGCTTCAGCTCCCGATTCAGTGAGGCCATACTAGGCTTGGCAATCTCATTGGTAAAATGGTTTAATTAGTACGCAACAATCGATAAAATCGAATATGAATTATCCCAGCACAAAACAACTGCAATACTTTGTCGCACTGACCGACGCCGGCCATTTCGGCCGCGCGGCGGAGGCCTGTTTTGTTTCACAGTCGGCCTTCAGTAATGCGATCCAGGCACTGGAAAACACCCTCGGTGTACAGCTGGTTGACCGCACCAACCGGCGTGTCACGATTACCGCCGTGGGCCAGGAAGTGAACACGCTGGGAAGGCTGGTGCTGCGTGACCTCACGGATCTGGTCGAGACTGCCGCTGGCGGGCGCGCGCCGCTCGAATCAGACCTCAGGCTTGGCGTGATTCCGACGATCGCGCCCTTTTTGCTGCCGCGGGTGCTGCCGAAGCTGCGCCGCGCGTATCCGAAACTGCGGCTATTCCTGACAGAGGACCAGACTGGTCGCCTTTACGATCGCCTGATGGACGGCGAACTGGACCTGTTGTTGCTCGCCCTGCCCTGGGAGATGCGCGGCGCCGAACAGAAGACCTTGTTCAAGGATGAGTTCCTGCTCGCCTGCCGCGCAGGGACAAAACGCGTCGATCCGAACGACTATCGCTTCAACCGCCTCGATGCCGACAGCATCCTGTTGCTCGAGGATGGACATTGCCTGCGCGACCACGCACTGGCTGCGTGCAAGGTACAGAACCTGCAGAAAGTGCAGCGCTTTGCAGCCAGCAGCCTGTTGACACTCGTGGAGATGGTGGATGCCGATCTCGGCATCACGTTTCTGCCGGAGATGTCACTGCAATCGGCACTGTTGAAAAACACGAAAGTGCGACTGTACCCGCTGCGCGACAGCAGTTATCGCAGTATCGGTCTCGCCTGGCGGCGCGGCTCGAACCGGGCGAAAGAATTCGGTTTGCTTGGGGAGTTCCTGACCGAAAACCGCTGACGGCGAGGCATCCCCACCGCCGCCGCCCGGGCTACATGGTGCCGGTCAGGCTGAGGAACACGCCGTGATGATCGTAGCTCAGGTCGGTAAGGTCGTCGGAAAAGTCGGTGAAGTTATAGCCAAGACCGACTTTGAGGTGGTCGCCAATATACCGCGACAAAGTGGCCAGCGCGCCGCTGCGACGCTCATCCAGGTCGGCCATTTGCAACATGCGCGCTTCGAGCAGCACTTCCCAGTTTTTGCGGAAGCGGTAGTCGCCGCGCAGCACAAACAGGCTCGCGTTGTTGTCGAAGAATTCCAGGTTCTCGCGATCCAGGCTCGTCTGGCTCAGGCGATAGGCATATTTGCCGCCCAGCGTCACGGATGATGTGAGATCGTAAGTCACATCCACCGCTGCGATGTGGCTCTTCTGGATGAAAGTCGTGGCAAGGCTTTGCAGGCCGATCTGCTCGGTCGTCGGCACGTTGTAGAAGTAGGTGTACTTCACCAGCGTGTTCAGGCGGTCGTTGCTGACCGGGCGATAGGCGTAGCCGAGAACCGCTTCCGTGTAACCGCCATCATAGAAAGTGCCCAGCGAGCTCGTGCTTTCTGAATAATTCAGCTTGCCGAGCAGGCGCGCCGCCGGATTGATCTGGTATTTGAAGTTGCTGCGGAACAGCCAGGTTTCGCGCTCGTTACTGCTGAGGTCGAGTTGTTCTGCCTCGTCGTTGCGATACTCGATGCCGCTCGCGAATTGCAGCGAGCCGGTGTTGTAGCCGACCTGCACGCCGCCGGCCAGGCGGTCAGTATTGGCGCCCGTCTGCGTATCCTGCAACGTGCCAATGTCCGAGGTGAATCCGAATCTCCATTTGACATTCGGCACGAAGTTAACGCCGGTGGCGTGCGTGAGTCCTGTCATCGATTCGCTCTGCTGGAAGCGCTCTTCAAGGTAGACGCTGGTGCTGTCAGCGAGGCGCGTCTTGACGCCGGTGACGAGATTGCCCTGGCTGCCGCGAATGATGCGCATCGCGTTGTCGGTGCGTTCGTTTTCCAGCGCGTAGTTGAGATACAGGCTGGTGCGTTCGGAATGCAGGTAATTGGTGCCGAGTTTGCCACCCTTGCCGAGGTCGCCGTCGGATACCTCTGCATCGATACGCAGCTTGTCCGACATGCGATAAGAGCCGCCGATACCAACACGTCCGTTTTCCTCACGATCGCCGGTCACGGAAAGTGTGTCCTGCACAAACAGGTGGGTATTCCAGGTCGACCTGGAGTCATAACCGACCTGCAGTACCGCGTCGCTGCGTTCTCCCTGCTCCTGGGTCAGCGGCACGATGATGGAATTGTCGAGGCGTTCGTCCTTGCGGTAGCCGGCCTTGAGATCCCAGTTTTCGGTGAAGCGATAGCCCAGGTTGTATTCCTGGGCCTGGGTGTCGACGCCCTGCTCCTGAGTGCGGTTGTCAAACTTGGCGCCCAGTGAGAAGCGACTGCCAAACGGCAGGGTCAAGGCACCGCCATAGTTCCGGGTGTCGGTCAACGCCAATTGACCCGGTGCCGAAAAGCCCGCGTCCGCTTCCTGCACGTAAACACTCAGCTTGCCGTCAGTGAAATCGACGAAATCGCCAAGATCAACGCTGATGTCGGCACGGTGCGAAGCCGCTTCGGCATCCACGAACGACGCCGGATCATAGGAGTCGAACTCGAAGCCGCCGTCGACAGAGGTCGTCGCCAGAGACACCAGCCCTTCGCTTTGTGCCTGCTGCAGCTTGACCCAGGAACCGGCGCTCCAGCGCAGCGTAACATCGGCCGCGTTCAGGCTGCTGTCGGTATCATCCTGTTCGTTGAGGTTCGTGGTCACGCCAACCTTCACGTAGTCGCCCAACCAGTAATGCAGCTGGCCACCGGTCGCGAGCGCCTCGATGTCGCCAAAACCGGGCGTATATTCGTAGCGCACCACGAGGTAGGCTTCATCGCCCGACACGGACCCGCTGCGCACCAGCAGGCCATCGTCGGAGGTTGCGGCAAGCGGCTGGGCCAGCAGGATACGTCCCTGCAGGTAGTCGATGTCGTAATCCATCGCCGGCGTCAGGTTGACGACACCGGTCACAATGCCCGAGGCCTTGTCGCGCAGTTCGATGCGCACACTCTCGGAGCCGGCCAGGATGTCCTGCTGTTGCAGGAAATAGAGCGAGCCGCCGGTGCCGCGGAATTCCTCGCGGTTGCCTATGGTGCCGGGCTCGGCGGCAAAGGCATTGGCCACCAGGCGCCGGTCGCCAAACGTGGTGGCGCCTTCCGACTGGTAATGCAGGTTGGCGCCGTACAGGCCACGATCGACCTGCGCGAGCTCATTCTGCATGTAGGCAATCTTGAAGTTGCCCCACTGGCCATAGTCATCGCCCTTGCCAAGCCGCACGAACAGCTTGCCCATGGTCGGCGCCATTTCCGCAACCGTGCCGTCATCACCAAAGGTCGGGTAGTAATAGTCGGGATCGATGCGACGGAAAAACGCTTGCGGCGACTTGTCCATGAAATTACTGAACAGCGAGTCCAGCGACCCTTCTCGCGTATCCGCGCTCGCAGTCAGCTTCCAGTGGTCACCGAACTTGCCGTTGACAAAAAATGCGAGGCGGCCGTCGGTGTTCGAATCGTAGTCGTAGTCGGAGTTTTCACCCTGCAGCAGTTCGATCGGGCCATTGCTCGAGCCCTGCGACAGCGTCAGGTCCGCCATGCCGACATAAAACCAGTCTTTGGGCTTGAACTCGAAGTCGCGCAAGTACAGCTCGCCGCCGCCATCCTCGTCCAGCACCGCGACTTCCACGGTATGCGCACCTTCGGGCAGGATTTCTTCGGAGACAAAGTTGCCGCTGATATCGACGGGAATCGGCCGTCCGGCGACCCAGACCTGCTGCGCCTCGGAAATACCGCTGCCGCGCACACTGACCGTGCCGCTCGACAGGCCGATATTGTGCATGCGCAGGCGATTCTCGCCGTACGCTGAATGCACTTGCGGCTCTGCCGGCGGTTCTGCCGCTAGCGGCTCTGTCGGCAGCGGCTCTGTCGGTAACGGTATTTCCTTGCCGTCCTCATTCACGACCCATAGCGGCAACGGCTCCGTTTCGTCGAAGCTGCCGTCTGTGCCATAGGCACGCAACACATACGCAAGCTCGTACAGCGGACCATCGACAACCGCCGGTGGCGGTTGCCAGGTCGCGATCGCGTCCGCCTCGACAGCCACGACGGCGAGCGGCTGCGCCTCGATCGAGCGTCCTTTTTCGAATACGCGCACTTCAGCCCGCTCGATGAAATGCGCGTAGTTGGTATACATGCGGAAACTGACCGGGGATGCCTTCTTGCCGATGAAGAATTCGCCCTGGCCGAATATCGGTCCGGACTCGACATGCGGCGACAGCTCTATAAAGGATGGCTCCGCCGCGACACTGAGCCTGGGCGCCGAGCGAAGATTGTCGAAACCAAACTGGATATCGACCTTTTCCAACGCGACGTCGGTGCAGCGCTGGATATCGGATGAGCTACGCTTCGGATCATCGATCGGCTTGCCGTCCACGGTGATGCGCATCAGGTTCAGGCCAAGCGGATTGGCCGCCGTTATCTCGCGCGTAATGCGCGTGATATCGACACCTTCGTAATCATCGAGGATGGCGAGTTCGTCGTACACCACCTGTACTGCAACATGCGAGGTTTCACCCTGCACGAAACCGACATTGATGACGTCTGCGGAATGCACATAGCCATGGCCCTCGAATTCGGCCTGGTTCTCGTCGAGCTGCATTTCGTCGACCAGCAACTGCATCGCTCGCCGCGCCCGGGATGCCGACAGACCAATGTCGTCTCCATAGACTGTCGCGGTGCGGCGCTCCAGGCGCTCATTGCGCGTGTAGCCAATAAATCGCAACCGCGGATTCGTCTTGTCAGCGACATCCGCCAGCCCGCGGGCCAGTGTCGCCGCATATCCGGCCGGGATGACCGGCTGCCCGTCCGTGAATTCGATGTTTGAAATTTGCCCCCAGGGAGGATCATAGACACGCGTCACGATCTCCGCGCCGGCATCTTCCGGGCACAGCTGCGGTTCGTCCGGCAGGTCGGCCAGCGGGTCGTCGTACCAGAACTCGACTTCGACGCGCCGATTGAGCGCACGCCCGTTGGGCGTCGCACTTGATCCCAGTGGCCGTGTCGCGCCCCGGCCGTCGCTGTCAATCATCTCGGTCGAAATGTTGAGTTCGTCCTGTACCGCCAGCGCGACGCGACGCGCGCGTGCTTTCGACAGCCCGATGTGATCGCCGTAGATGCGCTCGGTGCGTCCGAGCAGTGGCGCATCGTCGGTATAGCCGACAAACTTGATCATCACGTTCTGCTTGTCGGCCAGGTTCTGCAGTCCCTGGCGCACGCGCTCGACGAAAACCTCGTCGACATCGATCGTGTCCTCATCGTAATGCAGCGGTGCGACGAGGTTTTGCAGCCGCGCCCGTTTCGCGTGGCCGTCCACGTAGCGCAGCTTGCAGACGGTTTCCATGCGGCAAACCTTGACGCGCTGGATTTCGTGCGGCACGAGGAATTCCTCAAGCGCAACCTTCTCCCGCGGTTCGTCGTACCAGACTTCTACTTCGACGCGCCGGTTCAGGGCGCGCCCTGCCGCCGTCGCATTGCTCGCCACCGGCCGGGTTTCGCCAAACCATTCGTAGGACACCGCCTCGGGCGGCAAGGCCAGCACGGTCTGGAAATATTCCGCGACCTCGCCGGCGCGTTCGCGCGACAAGCCGGCGTTATCGCCATAGATTTCTACCAGTCGCGGCGACAACGGCTGATTGTCCGCGTGTCCGATCAGGTGCAGGCGTACGTTCAGCCGGTCCTGCATGCGCTCCAGGATGGCACCCAGCGACTCAACCGTCGATGCCGGAATGTCGGCAACCCCGGACTCAAAGCGTATCGGTGCCACCAGGTTCGCGAGCTTGATTGTTTCCAGCGCATCGTTGACCGTCTCGCGCAGTTCGAGCGTATCGCCTTGCTCCGCGGCAATGCGGTCGGGATCCTGTACCCACTGGGTGACACCGACGTCAACATCGAGCTGTCGTTCAACGACCTCGCCGAGCGCTTCTTCGGTGACATCCGCAGCGAGTACCGGCGCGGTCGCCAACGAGACCAGCCAGGTCAGCCAATAGCAGGACAAGCGTTTCATGTTCATTCGCTGGCCCTCCGGATCTTCTCCGGCGGTGCCCCGAGACGCCAGAAAACTTCAGGCTCGATGAGCAGCTCATAGCAGCAGTTCTGCGCTTCCCAGGCCGTCGCGATTTGTTCTTGCAGCGCGTTGATGCGTTGCGTGACCAGCGACTCCTGCTCGACGTCCGCCACATAGGACAGCCGCAGGATTGCGGGTGCCTTGCGTAATTCGTGCAGCAGCAAGTCGATTCGGCCCTGCCACTGGTGCCGCATCTCGGTCGTGCCGGGCTCGAACACGGCGTCGGCGATATCCAGCCCGACGACGCGATAGATCGAGGCGCCGAAGTTGATGCGCAGCGCCTTGCCGCGGGTCGCGCGCTGCACCTGCACCGGCCGCGTCGAGCTGCGGAAGCCGCTCGGCAAGGTGCGGTCATCGAGCTTCAGCACGAAATTGCTGCCGCGGCTCTCGTTCGGCGTTATTGCGCAGGTGATGTGATAGCGGCCGTGCGCATCGGTGCTCGCAGCAAGGCCGCGCGCGGTAATTACGCGCACACCGGCGAGCCCGTCTTCGTCGCCATCCTGGTAACCGTTGCGGTTGCTGTCGTTGAAAACCTTGCCCGTGACATCGGTGCAGTCGAAGGTCGGGTCGGGCACGATGCGCACGGTGGCCTCGGCCTCCTCGGACAGCGCCGTGCCCGTAAGCGAACTCATCGCCTGCGCACGGTTGACGAATTCACCCTCGGTTACGCCTGCGCCGACGGCCAGCAGCAGCTTGATCGTGTGCCGCCCGTCGACGAGCAGGGTCAGGTTCGACCAGACCAGTTCGCGACCCGCAACCACGGGTTCGCTCGCCACCCCGTCGAAACGTGCCGAGCCTTCGACGTAGTGGAAACCGGCCGGGTAGCGGTCGACCACGGTAATGTCACTGAGGTTGGCGCCGAAAGAATTGCTGATCCGGATTTCGTAGGGCACCAGCTGGCCGCGGGTAACGTTCAGCATCGGCGTGGTCTTGCTGACAGCCACCGCACCACCGAGCCGCGGATCGAGCGGAATATGGTTGTTGAAAAGCTGGCTGGAACCCGGCACCTGGATATCGTTCAGCCGCAGAAACAGGTGATAGGCCGTGCCCGCACTTTGCGCCGGTACCGACGTCGGCGGCGCGAATTCGGAAGCTTGCGCCTCGCAATAATTCGGCGTTGCGAGCACTGCATCGTTGCTCGATCCGGGACAGGCCGGTACATCGAACGGCTGCGTCGTGGCATCCGAGGTCGGCGGTATGAACGCCGAGACGCCGGGCTCGTAGCTCGCATCCGGCGCCTGCACACGCAGCAGGTAGGTCGGGCCAGGCGCACAGTTCGCGTCCGAGAAATTGAGGTCGAACTTGTAATAGCCGTTGCCGACCGTGACTTGGTCCTGCTGGTTGGGATCATCGAAGCAGCTGCCGGGTACCGGCAGGCCATTGCGAACGTCGACCATGGTTACGACGGCACCGGCGATCGGGCCGCGCGTAATGGAGTCGTAAATAACACCGTTCGGATCGACCGGCATGTTCAGTGCCAGCAGGTTGCTGCCTTCCTGCACATCGATCTCGTCGATACGTTGCAGGCCGTCGGTAAAATCAGAGTCGGTGACACCCAGTAGCGCAGTCCGGCTGCCGGCGCCAGGCGCGCTGAAGCGCAGCGAGTAGAGATCCGTGGTGCCATAACTCGGAACCACATTGCTGAACCGGTAGTAACCGTCGACGTCCGTCAGCATTGCGCGCACCAGCAGATTGTTCTGCAACAGCTCGACGGTCCAGCCCTCAAGCGGCCGTTCCAGCCCGCCTGGCACGTCGTCGTGATCGGCGTCATGCCAGACGTAACCACTGAGCATGCCGGCATTGGGCATCGCACCGACGTCGATGGAAACGCTCGCCTCGGCAAGCTGCTGCGGGTCGTTCCAGTACACACGTCCGGTGTTGGTGATGGTCGTACCTTCGAGCAGGTTCGGATTGATCACTGCCTGGAAGCGCAGCACCACCGTTTCACCCGGGTTCAGCGCACCGTACTGGTTGAAGTAATCGGCCGTGATCGTGGTGGTCGCGGCATCGTAGGTCACGCCGGCGCCCAGGCCATTCAGCGTCGCCGACAGGTCGACATAGGCAAGGTAGCCCGGATTGACCTCGTCGAGATTGTCGGTCATCGCGACGTAGTAGGCCGGCACGGCCGCGATGTTGGTGGCGGTAACCGTGTATTCGAGTGTCGCACCCGGAAGTGCCGCGCCACCGCCGACAACCGCAACCGCCTTGACGATGGACAGGGCCTGCGCATCGCCAACGACCACGACGGTCGGTTCGGGACCGGTCGCCGGATTGCCATCGCCATCGGTCAGCAGATTCGGCCGTTCAACAGAATAGACGGTCGCCTGGTTGATAATAAGAGTGCCGGTAGGCACCGCCGCGTTGACCTGCATGTCGAACTGCACCAGCGCCGACTGGCCCGGATTCAGCACGCCTGCACCATCGGCCGGCAGTGGCGGCGTGAGGTCGGCCGAGCTGACGGGAATACCCGCGATCAGCGGGAACACGCCGGCGTCCGGCTGGCCGACCGGCAGGCCATTGAGCGTCACCGAGTCGGCCACGTAGGTGAGGTCATTCGGCACGACGTCGACCAGTTCCACCGCGGTCGCGGCTACATTGCCGTTGTTGTAAATCGTGATCGAATAGCGCAACACGTCGCCGGGATCGACAATGCCAGGCGTGCCGAGATCGACCTGCAGCGCGGCCGACTTCGGCGCAAACAGCAGCGGATAGTTGCCGACCACGTCGCGCGTCGGATCGTCGGCCAGTGGCGTACGCGGGTCGTCTGACGGCACATCGGCAATGCCGTAGTCAACCGCGCTGACAAAAGCCTGGTTCGAAATAATCGTGCCGTCGGGCACGTCCGGATACACGATGACATCGAAAACAATCGTCGCGACGTTATCAGCCACGCCGGCGTTCAAAACTCCCGGCGTTGTGTCCTGCGGTGCGTTCACCAGGATGCCGTTGCCGAGCGGCAGGCTGCCGCCCGCAGCATCGGGCACGGCGATGCCATTAAGCGTCGTGCTGCCGGCAACGTAGCTGGTGTTGCCGGGCACCTGGTCGACAATCTCCACCCCGGTCGCGTGGTCGGTACCGATATTCTGTACCGTGATCGTGTAGCGCAGCGTCTCGCCGGCGAGCAGCACGTTTGGATCACCGTCGATATAGGACGATGTCTTTTGTACGCGGAAGGCGGGTGCCGAGGTGATCCGAACCTGGGTCGGATCCTCGTCGCCCGCAATGTTCGGGTCCGCGGCGCCGTTAACATTCGGGTCGTCGCTGACGGCCACCGGGTTGCCGTTGTACAGCAGGCTCGACTGGTTATAAACGTAACTGTCGTTGCTGATCACGGGCACCAGCACAATTTCAAACTCGACCAGCACGCTGTCGCCAAGCGGACCGAGGCTCAGATTGCGCACATCGAGCAGGCCGCTACCGGCTGCACCACCGTTCGGGTCCGTGTTGCCGGCATCCGCCCCGGCCGGCAGCGTAACGACACTCAGCGTCCCGGCCTGGAACATCGGCAATGTGTTGAGCCGATCGAGTTCATCCACCAGGCTGAAATTGGCGACTGAGCTGGCACTCGCGTTTTCGACGCGCAAACTGTAGCGCAGCGTGTCGCCCGGGCTCGCAACGCTTGCCGGATTGTCGCCACTGCTGACGTTGGCGACGGTCTTTTCGAAAATCAGGATGGGCGTAAATTCAACCACCGTGAGCGCGTCCTCGTGGTCCAGCACGCCGACCGTGCCGTTGGTCACGGCGCGCGTGTAGGTGCGTGCATAACTCGCGTTGGCGCCCGAAAAAATATCGAGACTGAACCACTCGGTCGCGCCGGCGACATTTGTCAGCACCGCATCCGCCTGTGTATCCGCATCCAGCAGCGTGTCGTAACTAACGATCAGGCGCTGGTCGGGAGCGATGGCCGCGGCTGCTGTCAGCGCCTGCAAGGTAAATGTACAGGCCGGGTCGCCGAGCCAGCTGACCACAAAATCGGTACCCTCGGACAACGGCGGCGCAACTGGGGTCACACCATCGGCCGCGAATAATTGTGCCGTGAAGTTCACCGGCGCCGCATCACAGGTGCCGCCGTCAGCCTGGTTCGGCAGTCGGTCGGTAATCGTCAGGCCGTGTGCTGCGGACGCACCGATGTTGTGCACGTTCAATGTGAATGTTTCCGCGACACCGATGCGCATGTTGACCGGGCCGCCTTTTTCGAGTGTCAGCTCGGGCTCGACCACGGTCATCGGCGCACTGCTGCCGGGCAGGCCGGGTCTCTCGGTCACCGTGTCGTTGTCGGACAGGTTGTAGCTGTAGGCAGCGCTATTAATGAAAGTCAGGCCAGCAAGGTTGTTGCTGGTATCGGCAAGTCGCAACGTGATTTCGATGACTGCCTGCTCGCCGGCCGGGATATCGATGCCATTGACCGGGTCTTCGATCACGAGGTTGTCTGGCGTCCCCGTGTTCACAGGCGTCCAATTACCGGCAGCCGAGATTTTTGTCACGCTGACGAATTCGAGATCGGCTGCCGAAGCACTGAGATCGTCGAGCAAGCGTACATCGTAGAGCGGTGAGCTGTGCGGCACGGAAGGCACAGTGACCAGGTAGCTGAATTCTTCGCCAATGGTCGCGGTGGCCTGCGTCGTCGCCTTGATGAGCGCAGTCGGTGGCGGGCCCTCGATGATGATGCGCGTCGGATCCTCATCGCCGGCGATATTCGGGTCCGCCTGGCCGTTGACGTAGGGATCGTCGCTGTCCGCTATCTTGATACCGCTGACGAGATCGGCCTGGTTGGTCACCAGGGTGCCATTCGGCAGGGTCGAGTTCAGCGTCACATCGAACTGCACCAGCACTTCGCTCGCCACCGGCAGGCTCAAGTTGCCGATGTCAAGCACGCCGGCACTGTTGGTACCGCCGTTCGGGTTGGTGCCGGACGTGTCGGCGCCAGGCGGGATCGTTGCGGCGACCAGCGTAAGGGATCCCGGTACAAACACCGGCACCGGATTCATTGCACCCAGGTCGTCGCGGAAACTGAAATTGGCGAGCGCACCATCCGTTGTCTGCAGGCGCAACGTATAACGCAGCGTATCGCCCGGGCCAGCAGTAGTCGTCGGATTGACGCCGGTACTCAGGTTTGCGACGGTCTTTTCGAAGAAGTAGCCGCGCAGTTCGACGACGGTCGTGTGTGCGTCCTCATGGTCCGCTACGCCAGGTGTGCCGTTGGTCAGCACACGATTGAAAACAACCCGGTCCGTATTGCTGCTGTCGCCGTTAAACCATTGGCTTGCGCCGACGACGTTGGTGAGCGCGGTGCCGTCCTGGCTGTCCGCATCGAGTCTGGTCCGGTAGTTAATAACCAGGCGTTCATTGGCACCGATCGCCGCCTGCGCCGTAAGCATGGTCAGCGACAGGCGGCAGGTCGGAGCGCCGGCAAAACTGAAGGTGTAGTCGCTGCCTGCCGCGAGCGGGCCTTTGCCGGGGACCGGCGTCGTACCGTCCGCTGCAAACACCTGCGCGTCGAGGATTTCCGGGGTCGTATCGCACATGCCCCCTGTGGCGCCATTCGGCAGTTGGTCAAGCAGTGTCACATCCCAGGCATCGGTCAGACCGGTGTTGTGAACGTTAATACCGAAGTTGCCCCACTCGCCGAGGTTGAGTGTCCGGCCGATCGTTGCCGGGCCAATCTTGGTCACTATGAGTTCCGGTGTAGCAATCGTCAGTGGCTCGGAAATACCCCACTCACCTGGCAACGGCTCGTAAAATATTCCTTCGATAAGGCGGCCGAAATCCCACTTCGCAATATTGATGAACTGGGTGCCGGGCGCGTTCGTCGGCGTGTCCTGCAGAACCACATCCAGCTCGATGATGAACTGTTCGCCGGCCGGGATAATCGGAAAATTGTCGAAAGTCAGAACGCCGCCGACATTCGAAAAGGTGTGCGGTATCGGCGCGCCACTCGTTTCCCAATACGCGCGATAGCCAAGAAAAGTCAGGTCTACACCCGTTGCATTCAGATCGTCGACGATCGTAATGCCGTGCAGATTATTCACAGAGCCCTGCGTATTGATTACAGTCGTCGTTGCCGGATCAAACAACACCGGGCTGGTCAGCGACCAGGTAAACGGCACGCCGATCGCAGCGGTGGTCTGGCCGGGCGGATTTTGCTTGTCAATCTTTTCAACCGGAATCAGCAGGTTCTGGCAATTTGCCTGGATCGTCGATGACGAACCGTTCGTGAACCAGATCTTGTGTTCGAGCACGGCGTTACAGGACATCTGCCCGGTGTGCACGACGTTATCGAAAATGATCAGCCAGCGTTCATTGGTTTGCCCGGGCCTCGTGAAAAACGAGAAGTTCGTGGTCAACGGATTGCTGGCCGGAAAATTGCGCACCGTGCAATTGGTATCGATGTTTATGTTCGACGGCGGATTGGGTGTGACGAAGCCATCGAGCGTAGCGTTTGGAAACGTCGAGCAGTCGGTGGCCTGAGCGTTCGCCGTGGCCGCCGCGAACAGCAATGTGATCGCAGCCAGCAGGCGCACGCATGTGGTACCCAAGCGGAGATTTCTATTGCTGATAAGACCCATGCTCAGTCGCTACTTTCCCTGTGCACCAGGCTCGCGGTTGCATGCGGGTCAAAGTCGCACTTTGACTCGAGCGGTCCCGCTGCCATAAGGCGCCCATCCTTTTAGGCCGGTGACTTTGCGTCACTGTCTTTCGACAGCTTTGCCTTTGTCAGAATCCAGACAGAACTATCGCTCATCAGCCGTGAGACGTGGGGGACCTGCATCACAATTTGTGCGGTCGTTACCCATGCCCCAAACGCTTGGGCAAGACCCCGCCGTTATTGGAACAGGCGCCCGCAGCCGGCGGTGAAACCACCGCCCGGCAGGCCCTTATGTCAATAAAAATCCGGCCGACGCGGACAGCGTCTGCCTTATGTAACAACGGCTTTGAATCAGGCCGCAGGCAGGAAATCGATCGGATAAATAATCGTCACGGCCACGATGTTTTCTTTCGCGCCGAAGTCGAAACTGCGCACGCGATCGACTACCTGGTCCGCGAGCATCGGCGCATCCATGCTGGATGCATAGAGCTTGCAGAGCGACACGCTGCCATCGGGTTCTATGGTCAACTGCAGCACGAGTTGTCCGCGCAAGGTCGGATCGTTGCGCAGCTCACGGTTATACAGCCGATACAAGGCGGCCTTGTAGCGGTCGAACACAATCTGGATTTCCTCGTCTGTGCGCCCAGCCGACGCACCGCTACTCAGCGGCCGATCGGGGCCATCGCCGCCGCCAATGTTGCTGGCCACGCGTGAAACGGCAACGCCATCCATGCCACCACCCCCGCCGCCAAAGTCGCGGCTGAAGTCGGCGAGATTGATGCCGCCACTGCTGCCCGGCGCCGAAGTCGTGACCATCATGCGTTCCGGCCTGCCGGTGGCGTTTTCGCCGGCATTGCTGAGACGCGCCTGGGAACCGAGCTGTGCCGACGGACGCAGTTCGGCGCGGCTTGCGAAACTGTCGCGAAAGGCGAGCAGACCCTTGGTCTTAACCTGTTCACGCGTATCCGGCTGCTCGGCCTCAGCCAGCACCGGTTGTTCATCCTGCACCGGAGACGGCTGCGGCTCGGCTTCGGCGACCAGTTCCGGTTCAGGCTCGGGAAGCTCGTCGGGTATTTCCGGCTCCGGTTGAGTCACGGGAGGCGGTGGTGGTGGCAGGCGCTCCTCGCGCACCAGCCTGGCAACGCGCTCCGGCAACTGGGCATCTTCGGGCCGGTTCATGATTGGCACCGCAATAACACTCAGCAGGAAAGCAAATGCCAGCGACGCCGCCAGCGAACTGAGCAGGGACCGATTCAGGCGGCGATCTTCTTCAGCGCCGCGCGTCCAGGGCATTATCTGCGCGTGGTACGGAATTTCCGGTTCGTCGCGCTCAGGCACCCATTCGCTATTACGATTTTCCTGCTGTTCGATAATGTCCTGCAGATCGTAATGCAGGTAGTCGAGTTGACTGTTCTGCGCGCCAATTTTTTCAATAATTGACTCGCGCCTGGCTTCGACGCGCTCGATTTCGCGGCCGTATTGGTCGAACTGATCACGCGCATACTCGATGCGTTCGGCCTGCACCACGCTGCTGCCGTCCTCTTTCCAGAACAGCGCCGCAGCTCCGAGCCGTTCCAGTTCTTCGAGAGAGGAACAAATTGACGCCAGCAATTCGTAGCGCGGGTGCAGCGCTGCCAGTTGCTCGAGCTCAGCATCGACAGTTCGAAGCTCGCGCTCGAGAGTATCCAGCGTCCGTTCCGACTGCTCGACTTTCTCTCTTAACGACTGTTCGTGTGCCGATGAATCAGAGCTCACAATTTCACCTTCATCCTTGGGGTGTTAGCGCGCTGCAACCTGTGCCGGTATCTGGATAACGGCGAGCGAGACATTCTCGTAGCCCTCGCCCGTACAGGCCGACATGATTTTCCGGACAACAACAAATGGCACTGACTTGTCTGCGAGGATTGTCACCTCCTGGCTTTCCGCAACCGCCATTGTGTTCGGCCCGATTACACTTTCCTTCAAATCAGCGAGCCGTGATGCAAGCGAATCCATTGTGTTCTGCTTGTCTTCCAATATGTCGGCAACGCGTGCTACAACCTTGCCTTGTACCATGACGTCCTCCGGGCTAACCGAAATGATCACGGTTTCGCGCGGTTTCGATTCTTCCCGGGACTCAGGTAGTGACACATCCTTCGGCGCATCCAGCAATTCCACTGATCCGGTATTCACTAGCAGGAAAAAAACGAGAATCGTGAACACGTCCATCAGCGACGTCAGATTCATTTTTGAAATCTTCAGCCGGTTGCGGGACATACGTTTGATGCGGCGTGTATTTCTCATGGCGCATCTCCGACGGAAATTTCGGAAAACAGTGCGACCAGTTCGAAGCTCGGCTCACCGTCCAACGGCATTTCGACCGGCCTTTCGACAGCCCGGACAATATCCATGACCTGAATCAGGTAATCGTAGGGTATGCGTGCCTCCATTAGCACGGACGCAGCATCCTGCTGCGGATAGGTCTGCTTCAGCTCCACCATGTAGTCGGACAAGGTCTGTAAATCGTATTCCTCGTCTTTGTTTGGAATCGCGGCGATAACCGACTCGCCGTTTGTAATCTCGATCCGGTTTTCGCGCACGATGACTTCCGGTGTAAAACCCTGTTCGCCGTTGGACGGTCCACCGGCCGAACTGGGCAGGTTTAATTCAACAATAGTGAGGCGCGAAAATACGGCTGTAATGAGCAGGAACGGCACTAGCACCACCATGAGATTGAGGAAGGTGGTGACATCAATTTCGTGCGCGCCGCTCTTGGTGCGCCGCTTGTAATGGTGACGCCGGGCCATTGCGATCAGGCCTCAGCCGCTGACATTCTCTTGGCGCGCCTCGAAAACACGTTCAGGGCTTTGACCGAGGCCATCTCGAGACTGTCAACGATATCGCCGGTCTTGCTGGTCAGAATCGCGTGCACAATCAAGAGCGGTATTGCGACCATGAGGCCAAACGCCGTAGTGTTCATAGCGACGGAAATACTGGCGGACAGCAGGTCTGCTTTTTCCGCCGGGTTGGCGTTCGCCACTGCTGTAAACGCCTGGATCAGGCCCATGATCGTACCGAGCAGGCCGAGCAAGGTCGCGATGCTGGAGGCAAGCGCCACGTAGCCAGTACGCTTTTCCAGGCGCGGTACGATTTCCATCATGCTTTCTTCCATCGCAATTTCGATATCTTCGCGGCGGCGTACGGCACCCTGCAGCGACAAGCCCATGTTAAGCACTTGTGAAATTGTTGAGTCGTCTTTACTGGTCATCTCGCGTGCAGTGTCGAACTCTCCGTTTGCGAGCAGTGGCTGCACTTTGTCCCAGATCAGGCGATTCTTGTTGGTCACAAGCGTCAACGTTATGTAGCGCTCTGCCGCAATCGCGACGCCTACTGCGAACACCAGCAGGATCGGATACATGAACAGGCCACCAGATCCGAAGAAAGCGACAACCGAGTAGAAAAGGTCCATTGGTCTATCCTCAATTTGACAAAATGTCGGGGCTATTTCCGCGACGTAGCCAAGAATAGACGCCCATCCCGGGCTTGGATGTGATGCAGTCCACGTTCGGCCATTATGTCCGAGAAAATTGGCCTGCCATCGCGACGCGACTCACTCGCCGGAGCGGATTTCGTAATAGTTCAGCTCGCGCAGGAAGACTTCCTTGTCGACCGGTTGCGCACGATCATCGAGCGACTCCGTGAGGCTGATATCATCGCCGAGTTCCGATGACTTCCACGGTACGATGACCAGTGATTTGGGCGCTTCCTCATTACCGAGAATCGACATGCCGGAAAGCGTCTTTGGCGAATTGATGCCATCGCCGTCGGCCACCTGTTCCTGAGCAGCAGGTTCCTCGGCCTGCACGCCGCAGCCAAGCAGCAACAGCGCCAGCCCGCCAATCAGTCTGTTCATCGCTGCTCCTCCCGCTGATTCAGGCGGTACTGCAGGTCCTTGATCCACATTGACGCCTCGTCATCGCTCGGCACGGTCGTCATGTAAGCCTGGTAGTTCTGTAAAGCGCAATCGAGGTCCGCAAGATACAGATCGCAGAGCACGGCCAGGTTGCGCCGCGCATAGTGATAACCCGGGTACACGGCGAGTGCCGCTTCGTAATTGCTCCTGGCTTCTCTGAAACGGCCGGTCTTGCGCAGCACAATGCCGAGCTCATTGTTGGCGATCGGGTGACTGGGATTATTCTCCAGCGCCAGCCGCAGGTTGCGTTCTGCCTGCACGAGATCGCCTGCGCGGTGGTAAGCAATGCCGAGGTCGATGCGTGGCGCACTGAGCTCTGGTGTTGCGTCGGCAACCGCTTGCAACAGGCGAATTCCCTCCTGCTGGTTGCCACGCTCGAGCTCGCTCACTGCCTGCTCGTAGTCGAGCCGGGTGTCATCGCCAACCCTGGCGTCCTCGGTAATCGTGAATCCGATTTGCTCCTGGATTTCAATATGCGCGACAGCCGGTTTCGACCGGGGAACGCTGGACGCACAAGCCGCAATGAAAAATGCGCCGACGGACAGCGTTGCCAGGTTGCGCCAGTGAATAATTGCCAGCCTTGTCATCATGTCTGCCTCCGCCGCCTACTCGACACCGCGTGGCGGTGTCGTGGAAAGCTGCGCCGTTGCCTCAGGTAAGACTTCCGGCGGTGCGATCGGCATGCGATAGGCGTAACTGTCAATCGACCCCAGGTAGCCGCCGCTGATTTCATTTTTCGCGTAGCGACCCGGCATGACCAGCGCCAGCTTGTCGAGACTTTTCTGAATCCAGGGATTGAACAAACCACCCGCCAGCAGCTCGAAATTCTTTTCGTGCACGGCGATGCCTTGTTCTTCGAAGGGATACGCCTCTTCCTCGAGCACCAGGTCGTAGTCGACTTTCTCCGCCGCGCTCAGACCGTCCGGGCGTTCTGAATTGAGCAGTGCTGTGCTGAAATTAAAATAAACCTCGGCAATGTAATAGGTTGCTGCCGCGGTCACCTCCGCAACCTGGTAATTGACCAGCTCCTCGAGGTGCGCCATCGCCACATCCATGCGCCGCTGCTTCTCTGCGAGGCTCTGCTCGAACGGCTGCGTGAGCGCCAATCTCGCGAATTCCTGGTACTGCAACTCGGCCAGCACCAGCGCTGCCTTGGCGGCCAGATAACGGCTGCGATCGGTACGCTCGGCACCAGCGTCACGATCGACAGACACAATGCCGGCCAGCGCTTCGTGGTAGCGCTCGTAATCCGATTGTTGCTTGAAAATCTCGGCGAGCCGGGAGCGCGTTTCGAGTGCAACGTCAATGGGTTTTGGATATTCGCTGACGTATTGTTCGTAGACGCGAATCGCATCGGCAACCGCTTCCGCCTCGTCATAAAGATCGCCCGCAATCAGTAATGCACTGCGCGCGATCTCGGCATCCGTGGCTTCCGCAGCGATGCGTTCGTGCTCAGCGGCTGCGCGTTTCGTCTGGCCATCTTCACGATAGACATTCGCGAGCTGCTTGGTCGCCTCGGTCGCCAGTTCGTGCTCCGGGTGCGAGCTTCTGAATTCTTCCAGCACGTTCGAAGCAAAGGTCCAGTCCTTGAGCCTGATCAACGCCGCGGCGGCGTCGTATTCCGCTGCCGTACGGATGTTCGAGGTTGGCGCGACTTCCTTGATGCGCAGGAAGTGCTGCGCGGCAAGGCCATAGTCTTCGAGCAGATTTGCCTGCTCACCCTGCTTGTAGATCGCTGCGGCGAGCCCGTCGACCACGGCAGCACGCTTGTCGTCATCTGCCGGAGTCAGCGACAGGACGTTCGCGTAGGCCTGCTCGGCATCGGTAAACTCGTTCAGATCCATCGACGAGTTGGCGACCACGGCCCAGGCCGAGCGCTTGAGCTCCCTGTCGGCGGACGGGTAACGCGCGATGAGTTTTCTCGCCGCATCGATCGCCAAAGGCAGATCCTTCATCTCGTAGAGATCGTCTGCCGCGTGACCGAGCACAGTGGCTGCCTGTTCATGCTCCGGGAAGGTATCGGCAAATCGCAGCGAGCTGTCCACCGTCAGCCGTTTGACATCACGCTGCAACGCACCACTGGCAACCTTGAGATGTTCGCGATGCGAGTAAATGGCCGCATAGCCGGCGGCGGCTGCCTGTGCATGCGCCGCGTAATTGTAGGCGGTACGCTCATATTCGACCGCCGCTTCACCGAAATTCTCGTTTTCGAGCAGCAGGTCGGCGAGCTGGTAATTGATCTGCGGCGTTGCACTATCGGCCGGAAACGACCCCAGGTATTGCCGGTACCAGCGTTGTGCCTCGCTGAAATTAGCTGGCCGTTCATCGACCAGGGACGCTTCCTGGTACAGGGCATGGTAATGGCCGGCCAGGTCCGTCAGGTTGACCTTCAGGAAGCCAACCACCTCAGGCGATTCAGCCGCATCGAAGTGGTTCCAGTACTCGGCATCGAGCGCATAGGTAGCCGCAAATTGTTTTTTCGCCTCGACCACGAGTAACGGGAACCCGGCTTCGGCGTATATCTCGACGACCCGCATGCCGAAGTGCGGTGATACCTTGTGCAGGGGATTCAACGCGACAAACGATTTGTAAACCGATGCCGCATCTTCATAGCGCAGCTTGCTGAAGTAGAACTCGCCGAGATTGCCGTAGATTTTGTCCGCGTAGCTGCGCCGCCCATAACGCGCAAAATAGTCGTCGACCACCTCCGGTCCGCCGAGATTGGAGAAACTCAGACTGATAACGCGGAACGTATCGGCGAGCCGGTGTTCGTCATCCTCCTGCTCAACTTCGTCAAAGTCATAGCCGATTGACAGCCGGTAATCGAGCATCGCAATGAATTGGCGCAGGCCCTCCTCGTAGAGTTCCTGCTTGTACAGCGACCAGCCCAGTTTGTAGAGCGCAAGCTCATGATAGCTCGAGGTCGGCCCCAACCTGATAACCGCAGCATAGGCATCTTCGGCGTTGAGGTATTGCCGGCGTACAAAATAGTACTCGCCGCGCCGGAAATGGACTTCATCCAGATGTTTCGAATACGGACTCGTACTGATCAGGCGGTCCATGACCTGCATGGCCTGATCCGGCTCGCCTATCTCGTCATAGGCGCGCGATAACTGGTAAAGCACCTGGTCGTTACGCTCGTAATTTGGATAGCTCTCAAGAATCTGCCAGTACATCTTGATCGCTTCACGCGGCCCCGCCGGTGCCGTAACGACTTCGCCGCCCGGCAACGGTGCCGCAAAGTCGTCCGCATTGGACAGCAGGCGCTCGCGCGCAGTGGCGCGGGCCTCGAATTCCTGTTCCGATTCCGTCGACCCGGGTTGCTGCGTATTGCTCTTCTCCGCGAGTATGCGCCCACCCGTCGTTGCCGCTTCCGGGGCAGCCATTTCGACAATCGCACCGTTGCCAATCACACCGTAGGCCTGCTCGAGCTGCAGGTCCGCCAGTCGTCGCATGGCCTCGGGCGTCATGCCGCTCTCACTGGTCTCGTCAAGATACCGGCGGTAACTTTCTGCGGCGCGTTCAAGACTGTCCGCAACGTAAATTTCATCAATATCGGCCGGCACCGCATCAAGCTCGGCAAGCGTGCCCGAGCGATCACCGCCGCTGGCGCAGCCGAACAATCCGGCACTGCAAAGCAACAATCCGATGCAATTGCGCCTCATGGCTCAAGACTCCTTGCCTGCGCCTGCGTCGCACGGTCATAACTGTCAGCCAGCGCGAAGCGCGCCTTGTCACCATAGCGCTCCAGCCGCGACCGCCGTGCCACCAGTTCCTCAACAGCAACGAGCTCCAGCAGGTGTCCCTGGCGTGCCATCAAGATCTGTATCACCTGCGTTGCCTCGGCAACCTTGCTGCGCAGTACCCGGATTGGCATTTCGTAACCGTTATAACTGTGCTCGGCCGCCTGGCGCGTGCGCACATACTCGTCGTATTTCTGTTGCGCCACTGCCATGGCTGCATCTAGTTCACGGAGATTCTGATCGAAGCGCGTCAGGCGCTCGTGGTATTCGGTCTGCAGCGTCCAGAACAGCAGACCCTTGAGGCGGGCGACGCGTTGCAAAGTGGACGGCGCAGCGCCCGAAGGCGAAGCCTGCAACTGTTCTTCAATAAGCTCGAGGCGCGCAAGGATCTGTTGCTCCTCGCGAGTCGCAAGGAATTCGGGCCGCGGCGTGGTCAACAGGTCATCACGCTTTTTCACCAGCATCTTGTGCTGCTCAACACGCAGCCGCATGCGCGAGTCGAATTCACGGAACTCGCTGTCTACCTCTGGCAATAGCGGCTCGTAATGATCGTGGCGAATCGCAACCATTTCGTCATAGGCATCGAAATCGGTTTGCCAGCTTTTCAGCTTGCGCTGCAGGTCCGCGAGATCGAGGTAATTCTGCAGGCCCGCCTGGAAATCGTGCGAAGCGAGCAATTCCATCAGGTAGTAGGTTTCGGGCGCGTTTTCCAGCGAGCGCAGCCGAATGACCCAGTTTTTGTCCTGGCGGATCTCTTCGCGAATCAACGCCTCGAGAAACGCGCCGTCGCGAATGCTGTCGATCGACAGGTTGAGCTTGTCGATCTCGACCCCGTAGGCGTCCAGTGCATGCCCGTAGGAGATCGCCGCACGACCGTGGACATTGAGTTCGCCGTAGGCATACGGCAGTGCCAGCAGTGCCTCCTGTGTGCCGCTATCTGTAACTTCACGCCCGGCGAGGATGCTCCACGGAACGACCGCCCGTTCGGCTCGCCCAAGTGACATGTTTGCCCAGCCCGAGCTAAGCAGCGCCTGGTTGGAAAACGGTCCGTCAAGGCGCACGCGGTTCAGGTATGGTATCGCCGCATCCAATTTGCCTTCTTCGAGCAACAGGGTGCCGAGCACCAGGTTGGACTTGTCGACGATCGCCAGGTCGGCCGGGTCTGCGCTTGTAATGCGTCCGGCCTTGTCGAGCTGCTCGATGGCCTGTTGTTGCCGGCCATCCTGCAAGTAGGCGATACCGAGGTTGTAACTGGCGAACGCACCAAAACCATCGGATTTCTCGAGCTTGCCCAGCACTTGCGCAGCATCAGCGGGCCGGCCCTGCGCGAGATAAATGTTGGCCCGCAAAAACTCGATGTCGTCGCGGATCGACGCCGGCACTTCGCCGTCGATGCGATCGAGAGCGCGCAACGCATCGTCGGCCTGGCTCTTCTGAAAGTGAATCCGCGCCAGGCGGTATGCGGCGTCGTTGCGCACCACTTCATCGACGGCGCCCTCGAGGACAGCCGTGATGGCCCTGCCCGCGCGGTGGTGCATGCGGTAACGAAGCTCGAAGTCGCCGAGCGAGAATTCTGCATCGTTGATGTAGGCGTACAGCGTGTCGAGCTGCGGCTCGTCAATGTTGCCATGCTGCCTGACTTCGCTGTCGAGCCGTTGCAATGCTTCGAAGTATTGCCCCTGGTGCGCGTAATACAGCGCCTCGCCGAAGTAGAGGTCCTTCAGCTCAGCGGCAAAACCAGGGCTTGTTGCCAGACCAGCAAGCAGCAGGAGCCCGGTTCCGGAGAACGGTGCTCGACCCATAGATTACCAATCCCCAACCTGGATAACGTCTTTACCAAGTCCCGGTGCCGCGAGGGCAATTCCGAGTGTCTTGGGAGTGGCGCCTTTCGAGAACGAATAGCTGCCGGACTCGCTGAAATCCTTGCCATTGGCAAGCTTGCCCAGCATCGTGACCCGAAGTTCATGCGCACCGGTGGTGATATTGCCGGTGTAAGCGCGCTGCACACCGCCTTTGTGCAAGGCCTCAAGTTCCTGAAAGCTGTATATATGATGTGTCGCGAGCTGGCCGTTGATTTCAATCTTCACGGCATCGAGTCGAAAATCCTCGTCGTCGGCAACGGAAATAAACACCGCGACTTGCGTATTCGACGGGAACAGCAGGCGCTCCTCGAGATTCCCGAGTTCGGCAGCGATATCAAGCACGTCCGACTTTATTTCCTGCACCTGGCCATCCAGGCTCTTCATGTCGTTGCCGGATAATTGCTCGGCACCGATCGTTACCGAAACTCCACAGACGATCAGCAGGGATACTAGAATTTGGCTGCAATAACGCATCTTGAGGTCCCTCTCATTTCACATATTCCATAGGCGGTGGTCGTTAGCGCGCACCGCCACAACGACATCTACGACGAGCACAAGTGTTGGTCAAAATCACTGCTTAATCTGTGAACTGCGCCGCAGTTCCACGCCGATGACGGGTTCTAGTATTTGTGGCTCTTATGCTGACCTGGATTCTTTCAACTCTGCGTGATTTTGGCGCAGCAGTGCACGATGCCTATACCCTGCCGGGCCGGGTTGCGTTATCACTGCTGGTCACGCATGCGCCCGGAATTGCAGCCTGGCTGAATATTGACGGCGGCGAAACTCCGGTGCTGATGACGTTTTTGCTGTCCCTAGTCTATTGGTTCCTCGTCATCGTTCTGCTGGTATATGTCGTACGGCTGTGCCGCGATATCACCCGGTATGTCAATTCCCTGCTGCGGACCGGCCTCTACCACGCGTCGCATTTGCTTGCCGCTATCAAGACTAGGACGGTTCTCAGCTTGCGCGGCCTGTTCCCGCGACGGCGACGGCTGCGGGCAAAGGACGACGCACCTCCGATGATCGAGTTCGACAAACTGGATATGGCGGTGCTGCGCTCGGTGTCGGCGAAAGGGCCCGGCTTTGCGCTGGCGGCTCCGGACCTTGCCGACCGATTCAAACTACGGCCTTCGCAGGTACAGCGCAGTCTCGATAAACTCAGCTACAGCAAGATGCTGGTCAGCGTCATTGGCAACACCGACGGTTATGAAAATTACCGGCTCACGGATTACGGTCATGCCTATGTTGCAATGTTGCTGCGGCAGTCATCGCGCGCCTGAGGCGCACGGCAGCAAAGAGCAGAGTCGCCAGTGCGGCATAACAGATGGTGCTGAACTGCAGGACAAAGTAGTTGTCGGTGAGAACCACGATGCGACTCGTCACCCAGGGGCTGACCGCAGTACCCAGAGTCGCGCCCAGCAACAGCGTCGACACGAGTCGCGGTGTCGGCTGCCTGACCATTTGTGTTGCGTAGGACAGCACGACCTTTAGCAAGCTCAGGTTCGCGAAGCCCCAGAGAAACGCGAACACTTGCAACATTGACAGCTCGCCCGAAATCCACAGCGGGATCGAAAACAGGCAGGTCAGAACGGCGGATGCCAGCACAAGTTTTCGAACGCCCAGATGCAGTACCAACCAGGCGACAAACAGTTGTGCGACGAACAGGCCGATCCAGAACAGCGTTACGAGCCGGCCCGCTTGCTCGACAGTCGCGCCCAGCCTGGTCTCGGCATAATTGGGCAGCCACCAAAGCATCGAGTACTGGCCGAGTGTGTACAGGAACAGGGCGGCAACACACAGCCAGTACGATAGCGGCCAGCGTTCGCGGGGTGCGGCGACTGCCCGGCCGGTCTGACTGTCAGGAAAACTCGAAATCAGGGTCAGTACCACGATGATGGCGGCAATGACTGCCACGAACTGGTAGATACCGGCCCAGTGCAGGCCGGCCGCCACCAGCGCCGTTGCAATTGCGGCACAAAGGAAGCCCGCCGTGCTAAAACACGCATCCGTGATCACGAGCATCGAGGCACGTCGCTCCGCCACGTAAATTCGCGAAATGATGAGTGCGGCGGACGCGAGTCCCAGTCCGCTGCAAACACCAACGACGCCGAGCGACATGCCTATTGTCGTCAGGCTGCCGGCAAAATTCAGTAGTAGCAGGCTGGCGACAATCAGCAGGTATGCGCCGCCCAGAACAGTACGTACCTGAAAGAAGGTGAAAATGACCAATGCCAGCGCTGCACCGGCCAGGTTACCGAAAGTCAGCCAGCCGAACTGAGCCGTGACATCGGTGATGGACTGACCGAACAGTGCTGACATCGGGCCGGAGATGATGCCGATCGGTGCGAGCATGCCCGACATTACGAAGTAGGCCAGGAAGCTGGCCAGCGTAATGCGCTTTTTGTTGTCTAGGAAACCGGCCATGCACCCGCCGTTTCCACACCGAGTTGTTGTCGAATCACTGCCGATCGTGCGCTTGCTCGTTGCAGTACATCAGCAACATCGACGCCAGGCATCGTGCCGGCGTCGACCACTTTCCTGCCGCCGACAAAAACAGTATGCACATTGCTGTTGTTGGTGCAGAAAACGAGATTGGAAACAACATCATGTATCGGCAGAGTATGCGTCCGGTTCATGTCGACGAGGACAATATCCGCGAGTTTTCCGGGCTCGATGGAACCCAGTTCATGTTCGCGATGGATTGCACGAGCACCGCCAAGGGTAGCCATCTCGAGCGCGGTCTCCGCCGTCATGGCCGATGCGCTTTTTCGCACCGCGTTCTGCAACAGGCAGGCGGTTTTCATTTCCGCAAACATGTCGTAAGAGTTGTTGTTCAAGGCGCCGTCAGTACCGAGCGCCACATTGACTCCGGCAGCGAGCAGATCAGGCAACGGCAATATGCCAGTTGCCATCTTCATGTTGGCCACCGGGCTGTGAACGAGGTGGGTGCCCGTGCTGGCCAGAATCCCGATCTCGTGCGGTGTCACCTGGCAGCCGTTGATTAACAGGACGTTCTTGCCGAGCGCATGGTGGTCGCGGGACCACTCGGCCGGGCGCATGCCGAATTCGTTCACAATGTACTCTGCGTCTTCGGGCTCGGAACAAAAGTGATACACGATACCGACGCCCATGCGTGCCGATTCAATCGCGACCTCACGGTAGAAAAGAGGGTGAACGGTATCGCCTGCTGCGCGCGGCACCATCAGCCCGAACCACATGCTGACGAGACCGTGCTGGGATGCGTGCCATTGCTGCATCACTTTCACGGCCGCGCCAACCGCTTGCTGCGCTTTGCCGGACGTGTCGCTGCCCTCGGCCGGGACGATAAATCGCCCGAGCACCGCACGTATCCCCAGTTGGCCAATGACCGCCGTAAGCGACTCGTAGTCGTCACGCGGGTCGACGTTCGGGCTGACAAAGCATGTCGTGCCACCACGCAACATTTCGATCATTGCCAGGGTGTTGGCCAACACACCGTCCGCAGGGTCCCTCTTGACGAGCCAGGGCTCGACCACGTCATCCAGAAACGGAATCCAGTGCATCTTGTCGCCGAGGCCACGCAGCAATGACTGGTCTGCATGGCAATGCGCATCGATCAGGCCGGGAATTGCAACCATGCCATGGCCGTCCAGCCTGTCGGCATGCGCATATTTCGTCGTCAGTTCCGCGCTCTTGCCGACAGCGGCGATAATCTTCCGGTCGATGACAATCGCAGCGTCTGTCAGAATCCGACGCTGTTTATCCATGGTCACAACCGTGAGTTGATCGATCAGCAACATTGCGGTGATCATACATTAAGGCGCTGACATTCTTGACCTCGCTATTTGCCACAGGCATAAGTAGTGCCTGACGCGAGGGCGCCCATTGCGAACATGGATCAGGAATGCACTGGCTATCTGGACAGGCGACGACTCGCTGGCCGCAGATAGCATTGTTATCGCGGGCAGCAAGATCGAGGCAGTGCTCGCGCCGGGCGTCGTTCCAGCGGGTCCCGTCGATACCGAATTTGATGCCAGTGGCCTGGTCATTACTCCCGGCCTGGTCAACTGCCACCACCATTTCTACCAGACACTGACGCGTGCTTTTCCGGCTGCGCTCGATAAAGAGTTGTTTGCCTGGCTTGTGTCACTGTATCCAGTGTGGGCCGGGCTTCAGGCAGATGATATTGCCGCGTCAACGGAACTCGCTCTCGCAGAACTGATGCTCTCCGGCTGTACAACGACGACCGACCATCACTACCTGTTCACCGACGCGATTGCCGACGCCATCGACCTGCAGGTAGCAGTCGCAAAACAACTGGGTGTACGGGTAATTCTGACCCGCGGCTCGATGAGCGTCGGCAAGTCGGACGGCGGCCTGCCACCGGATCACGTCGTACAGGACGCCGCTACAATTCTCGAGGACAGCGAACGGCTGATTCTCAAACATCACGAAGCCGGCGAAGGCGCGCTGACACAGATTGCACTGGCACCGTGTTCACCGTTTTCCGTTTCACCGCAGCTGATGCGCGATACGGCGGCGCTCGCGCGCAAGCATAATGTCTTGTTGCATACACACCTCGGCGAAACCGAAGACGAAAATGCCTACTGCGAGAAGTATTTCGGTCAGCGACCCGTCGATTTCCTCGCGGACTTGGGATGGCTGGCTGACGATGTCTGGCTGGCGCACGGCATCCATTTCACCGACGACGAAGTTACGCGCCTTGGCGCGGCAGGCGTTGGCATTTCGCATTGCCCGCACTCGAACATGCTTTTGGCGTCGGGCGTTTGTCGTACCCGCGAACTCGAAGCAGCCGGCGTATCGATCGGCCTCGGTGTGGACGGCTCGGCATCCAACGACAGCAGTAACCTGATGCAGGAGCTGAGGCAGGCATTCCTGCTACAGCGAATGCACTATGGCGCTGACAAGATCAGCCATCACGATGCACTGCGCTGGGCAACACGGGGCGGAGCAAAAGTGTTGCACCGCCCGGACCTTGGCTTGATTGCGCCAGGCCAATGCGCCGATCTCGCGATGTTCGATCTCGACGAATTGCGATTTTCGGGCAGCGGCGACCCGGTGGCGGCGCTGATACTGTGCGGCGCACACCGTGTCCGGCATTTGCTGATCGATGGCGAATGGCGTGTTCGCAATGGCGAAATTCCGGGCCTGGACCTGGCGGAACTGCAGTTCAGGCACCGCAAGGCCGCCGCCAGGCTTGCGGCCGCACAGGGATAAAGAGTGAGTGAATGCATGAGGAAAGTCATTTTTGATACGGACATCGGTATCGACGACGCGATGGCGCTGTTATTTCTGCATTACGCCAGAAATGTCGAGCTGCGGGCGATCGTCACGGGTTTTGGTAACGCCAGTATTGACGATACGACACGGAATGCGCTCTATGTCAGCGAGCGGTTCAATATCGCAGCACCGGTTTATCGTGGCGCCGCGGAGTCCACGGGCACCTCCCTGTTCGACAGCTACCCCGACTTTGTACACGGCAAGAACGGTCTGGGCGACGTCGATATACCGCATATCAGCGCAACACAAGAGTCAGCTGGCGGGGCGCAGGCGATCGTCGATATCGCGACGGCAAATCCGGGTGACATAACGATTGTGGCGGTTGGACGCCTGAGTAACGTCGCCAATGCACTCAAGCTGTGTCCTGAACTGCCACAATTGCTGCGTGAACTCGTCGTGATGGGCGGTGCATTCGGTTTCAACGGGCATCGCGGCAATGTTTCGCCGGTCGCCGAAGCAAATATTGCGGGCGACCCGGAGGCAGCCGATTTTGTTTTCCGCAGCGGCATCCCGACAACGATCGTTGGCCTGGATGTCACCGCCCAAACCACGATGGACGATGATTTCTTCGAACTGCTCAAAAACAAGGCCGGCGATGCCGGGCAGTTCATCTTCGACATCAGCCGTCACTACCTCGATTTTCATGAACAGCACACCGGTCGCCACGCCTGTGCGGTGCACGATTCCAGTGCGGTTGCGTATCTGCTTGCACCCGAGCTGTTCACAACCCGTGACGCCGGGGTCCGGGTTGTGAGTACCGGCCCGGCAATAGGGCAGACGATCTGGAGCGACCCGGAGGTCAGCTATCAGACGGGTGCCTGGAGCGAGTTGCCGCGCTGCAGGATTTGCACTGATGTCGATAGCGCTGGTGTGCTGGACCTCTACCGAAAAACGCTACTGTCCGCGGTAGATAATTCTTAGTCGCTCGTCGAGATATTCGCCGGCTGTGTAGCGCTCCGACAGCACGGCTCCGAGTCGCGCGGTCAGGAAAAACGGCATGGAGATGCGCGACACGTTTTCGATGTCTGCACCCGGGTTGACGACGCGATGTGTCGTAGAGGGGTAATAGCCAGCGGTAGCCTCTTGCAGCATGTCACCGCTGTTGACGATGATCGTCCCGGGATCACAGGACACCGCATGCCAGTTACCGGCATTGTCCTGGACCTCGAGGCCCGGCTGGTTTGCAGCCGGCAGGATCGTCAATAGATTGATGTCCTCGTGGGGCGCCGCGCGCATCGTTGCCGGTGCTTCGCTGCCGTCCATCGGCGGGTAATGCAGTATGCGCAGAACGCTGCAGTCGAAATCGAGCATGGTCGGCAAGGGTTCGGAAAGCAAGGCGGTGGTATCGGCAGGTGTGTGCCGTTGCAACCACTCGCACAACGACGATCCGAGGTTGAACGTCAAGCGGCGATACTCGAGCGTGGTGGCCGAGCACGCAGGCGGTATCGGGAAATCGGCGATCACGTGAAAAAATTCCTTCAGGTCCGGCGCCGTGTGACCGACGGCGGTTTCGGCAAAATCGAGCGGGAAGTAGCCCGCACGATCGCCAGCATCGTAATCACGGTCGACGACAAACTGGTAACGGCCGCGATCAGAAAAAAATGCGCGCCACTCTTCGCGCATGCGATCGAGCATGGCTGCGGATACAGGGTGATTGCGTAGTACCGCGAAGCCGGTCTCGTGCAACGACTGCGCGAATTGCCTGCCGGCATCGTCGTCGCGACAATCAACTGAGGTTACGTTCATGATCGCTATGGTAATCCACAGCCGCCGACTTGGTAATCACAAGTCAAAAATTGGTGCCGGCACCAGGAGTCGAACCCGGGACCTACTGATACAAATCCCTTCGGCGATCGAGAGTCCATACGCTCTCCAGCACCGGTTCCTTAGAATTCTTTCGAGATATGGCCCCGTAGCCCTGCGGTATGCGGGTGCATTCTTAGAAGAATATTGGTGGATTTACTCCGTATTTATTGGATGAGAATGGGTGGACAAATGGGTGGCGCCGTGGCATCCTCGAACGGATGGAATTGGAGGTCGAAATGGATGGCGCGATTCGGACAGAAACATTAACGATCACCCCGGCAATTCTGAAAAAGATCGCCGAGATCGACGAATTCAAAGGTGCCTGGACAGCGCTCGGGCGAATTTCGCCGGACCGTCTCGATGCGTTGCGCCGCATCGCGACCATTGAAAGCATCGGCTCTTCGACACGCATCGAGGGCGCCAGCCTCAGTGACAAGGAAGTCGAGGCGCTGCTTACAGGCCTCGACATCAAGACATTCGCATCTCGCGATGAAGAGGAAGTCGCTGGCTACGCCGAGACGATGGAAACGGTTTTTGCGAACTGGCAAGCGATCACACTAACCGAAAACCACATCAAACAATTGCACCGCGACCTGCTGCAATACTCGTCCAAAGACGCGCGTCATCGCGGAGCGTACAAGACGCACAACAACCATGTCGAGGCCTTCGGGCCGGATGGCAAGAGCATCGGCATCGTCTTCGAAACGGCGACTCCGTTTGATACGCCGCGACTGATGACTGAACTCGTCGAGTGGACGCAAACGAACCTGGAGAACAGTGAACTGCACGAGCTGATCGTTATCGCGGTCTTCGTTGTCGTCTTTCTTGCGATCCATCCGTTCCAGGATGGTAATGGACGGCTTTCACGCATCCTGACCACCCTCCTGCTGCTGCGAGCAGGGTACGAATACGTGCCCTACAGTTCTCTGGAAAGTGTGATTGAACAGAGCAAGGATGCGTACTACCTCAGCCTGCGTCAGACGCAAGGGACGATTCATACGGAATCGCCTGACTGGCAGCCGTGGCTGAATTTCTTCCTGGGTTCGCTACAACAGCAGAAGGCGCGGCTGGAGAAAAAGATCGAGCGCGAACGCCTGGTCCTGGGCGACCTGCCCGTACTATCGGTCCAGATACTCGAGTTGTGTCGCGAGCGCGGACGCGTGACCGTGGCCGACGCCACGAAAGTCACGGGCGCGAATCGAAACACGATCAAGGATCATCTGAAAGCGCTGACGAAGGCAAAACATCTCGAACGGCACGGTGCCGGACGCGGTTCCTGGTACAGCATTGCCACCGGTTGATTCGGGCCACGCTTTTCTCAGGAACTGGGGTCAGCGCTTGTTCTCTCCGACCTCGAAATTCTTAGAAAAATTGGTGCCGGCACCAGGAGTCGAACCCGGGACCTACTGATTACAAATCAATTCTGCAGTCAAGTGATT
>JAOUHU010000011.1 GCA_029884455.1 Gammaproteobacteria bacterium
ACAGGCTATCGATGACATCAGGTTTCAAACCAGCATGCGTATCGATCCGATCGTGGTCGAACAGGACAAGCTGGAGCAAAGGATTGTCAAAGCCATCGAAGCTGTCGACACCAGGATGGATGGCCTTGCTGACGATGATTTTGACCTCGAGAATCTCGATGTCACGAGCGAGGAAGACCATCACGACGATATTGCTCGCGACGATATTGAAGACGCCCCCGTGGTGCGTTTCGTCAACAAGATCTTGCTGGACGCCATCAAGCGCGGTGCGTCTGACGTGCACTTTGAGCCGTACGAGAAGTTTTTCCGCGTCCGCACCCGGCTTGACGGCGTGTTATCGGAAGTCGCACAACCGCCCGTTGCGCTGGCGAACAAGGTCTGCGCCCGGCTCAAGGTCATGTCACGCATGGATATTGCCGAGCGGCGCGTGCCGCAGGACGGGCGCATCAAGATGCGCCTGTCGAAGAGCCGCGCGATCGATTTCCGAGTCAATACCTGCCCAACCCTGTTCGGCGAGAAAATCGTGCTGCGAATTCTCGACCCGTCCAGCGCACAGCTCGGCATTGACGCACTTGGCTACGAGCCGCGCCAGAAAGAGCTGTACCTGAAGCACCTGAACAAACCTTACGGCATGATCCTGGTAACCGGGCCTACGGGTTCCGGCAAAACCGTCTCCCTGTACACCGGCCTGAACTACCTGAATACGATTGACCGCAACATATCGACTGCGGAAGATCCGGCTGAAATCAACCTGCCCGGTGTCAACCAGGTTAACGTCAACCCTAAAGTCGGCCTGACTTTTGCGTCCTCGCTGAAGGCATTCCTGCGCCAGGACCCGGATATCATCATGGTCGGCGAGGTGCGTGACCTTGAAACCGCCGAGATCGCAATCAAGGCCGCCCAGACTGGTCACCTGGTGTTATCGACCCTGCACACCAACGACGCGCCGAAAACTTTGACGCGCCTCGTGGACATGGGCGTCAAGCCTTATGCCATTGCAACCTCGGTCAGCCTGATTATCGCCCAGCGGCTCGCGCGGAAACTGTGTGACCACTGCAAGGAAATAAAGGAAGTACCACGCGAGGCCCTGCTGAAAGAGGGCTTCAGCGCGAAAGACCTGGAAAAAGGCGTAACAATTTTCGTCCCGAAAGGCTGCAAGAGCTGTAACTCCGGCTACAAAGGCCGGGTCGGTATCTTCCAGGTAATGGAAGTGTCCGAAACGATGGGCAAAATAATAATGGAAGGTGGCAATGCGATGCAGATTGCCGATCAGGCAGTCAAAGAGGGGGTTATCGATTTACGCAGGGCCGGTTTGAACAAAGTCAAGGAAGGGGTTACCAGCCTTGAAGAGATCAACCGGGTTACTATTGAGTAGATAATCGTTTCGAAAACGGATTAGTGACATGGCCGAATCAGCAACTATGAGCAGCATCCCTTTTGTCTGGGAAGGCACCGACAGAAAGGGACAAAAAGTCAAGGGCAAGGCGATGGCGATCAACGAGGCCGCCGTTCGTGCCGATCTGCGCCGACAGGGCGTGGTGCCAACGCGTATCAAGAAGCAGGGCAAGAAATGGTTCGGCGGCGGTGGCACGATTACGCCGGGCGACATTTCAATTTTCATGCGCCAGCTTGCGACTATGCTGGCTGCTGGCATTCCGTTAGTGCAGTCTTTCGAGATCGTCGGCACAGGCCACGAAAACCCGGCCATGCAAAAGCTTATTTTGGCGGTCAAGGCGGACGTCGAGGGCGGCACCGCGCTCGCCGAGGCACTGGCGAAGCATCCGCTGTACTTTGATGACCTGGTAATCAACCTTGTGGAAGCTGGCGAACAGGCGGGTGCGCTCGAAACCCTGCTGGACAAGATCGCCACGTACAAGGAAAAGACCGAGGCCCTGAAAAAGAAGATCAAGAAAGCGCTGACCTACCCGGCCGCGGTACTGGTGGTTGCATTCGTGGTCACAACAATCCTGCTAATTTTCGTTATTCCTGCATTCGAAGACCTGTTCCAGGGCTTTGGTGCCGACTTGCCGACGTTCACCCGCATGGTCATTGACCTGTCGGTGTTCGTGCGCGAAGCGGGCTGGATGATTGCCATAGTAATCGCCGGCGGAATTTCCGCTTTCTTCTATTTCTACAAACGCTCGCGCAAGATGCGGCACAATCTTGACCGCATGATGCTGAAGATTCCGATCATCGGCCCGATATTGCAGAAGGCAGCGATTGCTCGCTATGCACGTACCCTGTCGACCATGTTTGCCGCCGGCGTGCCGTTGGTCGAGGCATTGCAGTCTGTTGCTGGCGCGACCGGCAACATCGTTTACGAAATCGGCGTATTGAAAATGCGCGATGAGGTCTCGACCGGTCAGCGTTTGCAACAGGCGATGCAGAATACGGACCTGTTCCCGAACATGGTCATCCAGATGATCGCCGTTGGCGAGGAGTCAGGCTCCCTGGATGAAATGTCGGCAAAGGTTGCCGATTTCTACGAAGAGGATGTCGACAATGCTGTGGACAACCTCTCGAGCTTGCTGGAGCCAATGATCATGGCCATTCTCGGCGTGCTCGTTGGTGGCCTTGTTGTGGCGATGTATCTGCCAATCTTCAAGATGGGATCGGTTATCTAGACCAGATCCGACGCATAATTGCATTGCAACGGCGTTCGAAGGACACTCCGAACGCCGTTTTTGTTTTTGCAGGGTACGGAATTTTCGGAGCTTCAGGATGGTTGAACTTTTCTCCCAGTCACCCGGTTTTTTCATTGCCACCGCATTTCTATTTGCGTTGCTGCTTGGCAGCTTTCTGAATGTCGTCATTTATCGACTGCCGCTCATGATGCAGCGTGAGTGGCGCGAGCAATGCGCGGAATTGCAGAGCACACCGGCGCCTGACATACCTGACGCGCCGTTCAATCTTGTGTTGCCACGGTCCGCTTGCACCGCATGTGGGGCGCCGATTCTTGCCTGGCAGAATGTGCCGGTGGTCAGTTACCTGCTGTTGCATGGACGTTGTGCTGGCTGCAAACAGAGAATTTCAACGCGCTACCCGCTGATCGAGCTGTTGACCGCACTCCTCGCTGCAGCCTGCGCCTGGCGATTCGGCTTCGGCTGGGAGGCACTCATGGCCATCGGGCTGAGCTGTGTGCTGGTTGCTATCAGTATGATTGACTACGACCATCAGCTGATTCCCGACTCCATTGTCGTGCCCTTGCTCTGGGTTGGCCTGGCGATGAGCCTGCTACACCCGATGCCCGCCGACGCCCTGTTCATTCCTCCAACTGACAGCATTCTTGGCGCGCTTGCCGGCTATCTCAGCCTGTGGAGCGTCTACCAGCTGTTCAAGCTGGCCACCGGCAAGGAAGGCATGGGGTACGGCGATTTCAAACTGCTGGCCGCCCTGGGAGCGTGGCTCGGACTCGAATCGGTGCCGATCATCATTCTCATGTCTGCCGTGGTCGGCGCGATCGTCGGCATCGGCCTGATCGTGCTGCGCGGACGCGACCGGCAGCTGCCGATCCCGTTCGGACCGTACCTTGCCGCAGCCGGGTGGATCACGATGCTGCTTGGCGTCGACACCATCAAAAACACCTACCTCGACATACTGCTATGAGATCCGGGCCGTGGCACGACCGCTAAGCATCGGTCTGACCGGCGGCATTGCCAGCGGCAAATCGACGGTTTCGCGTCTTTTCGAAGCACTGGGTGTTACGGTCATCGACACTGATATTATCGCCCGCGAGCTCGTACAGCCCGGCCAGCCGGCGCTGCAGCAGATACGTGCTGCATTCGGCGACACGGTCTTCTCCGCCGATGGCACTTTGGACCGCAGTGCACTGCGACGCTGCGTATTTTCAGACCAGGCCGCGCGGCATCGGCTCGAGGCAATCCTGCATCCGAAAATCGAGCTGGAAACGCAACGCCAGATGGATGCCGCCGGCGGCGATTATCTGGTGGTGGTCATACCCTTATTGAATGAATCGCCACTCCGGGAGCAGCTGGATCGAATCCTGGTGGTGGACTGTGATGAAGATACCCAGATAAAACGTTTGTTGGCCCGCGATGCCGAGTCCGATGAACAGGCACGACGTATACTGGCCTCTCAGCCAAGCCGTGAGCAGCGCCTGGCGATAGCCGATGACATTATTCACAATGACCTGGACGTCGAATCATTATCGACCCAGGTGTCGGCATTGCACGACAGCTACACAGCGCTGGCTCATTTGCCTGCGGGCTAGGCGTGGCGCAGAATATCCTGATGCCCAGAGCTGCGAATGACATGACCGCAAGAGCTGCATCGAAACAGCCGGCCTACTACGAGCAACCCGTATCTGAGCGCATGCGTATGTTTATGCGCCTCGAATTCCTTTATCAGCAGATGCTGTATAACGTCGAGCAGGAAAGTGACTGGGCAACTCGTGCGACGATTTCGAGTCTACTGGAAATAGTCGCTATCCTTGCGCGCGGCGATGTGCGTAGTGAAGTGCACAAGGAACTCGATCAGCAACTGACCATTCTGCAGCGTTACCAGAGCCAGCCCGGCGTAGACATGCGCCGCCTCGATTCGCTGGTACGCAATCTGGTGCAAAGTCGAGCCGAACTCGGCAGCATCGGCGTAGCGTTCCTGCAACCATTAAAGGATTCTGATTTCCTGAACGCGATCAAGAATCGCAGTGCAATTCCAGGCGGCACCTGCGAATTCGACTTGCCTGAATACAGTCACTGGCTGCGCCAGCCTTTTGCCAGGCGATGCGAAGATACCCAGGCGTGGATCGGTGCAATACGGCCGCTCTGCGATGCAGTTAGCGAGGTACTTTGGCTGATACGCGAAAGCGCGCAGTCTTCGAACAAGCTCGCCATCAATGGCATGTACCAGCACAGCATGCAAAAGGATGCCAATTGCCGCCTGTTGCGCGTCAGCCTGTTGCAGGCCAGTACGCTGTATCCTGAGATCAGCGGTAGCCAACATCGCTTTACCGTGCGCTTTCTTGAATGGTCAACGGTCGACCGCCGCGCGATCCAGACCGGTCATGACGTGCCGTTCCAACTCAGTATCGGCTAGAAAGATCCTTGCAATGCGGCTACCAATGGCGCATCTGCCGGCAGCAATTCGTCAACATTCAGGTCGCTAACTGCGACCCACCGGATGCGCTGGCCTTCGCGCCCGGCCGGGGCGCCATGCCACTTGGATACGAGGAAAAACTCGAGCGTAACGGTGCGATCCGGGTAGCTATGCGACAGGTTCATGAGAGGCTCGAGCAATACGGCATCAATGCCAAGTTCCTCGTGCAACTCCCGGCACAGCGCCGCCAGCGGCGACTCGCCGTCGCGGATCTTGCCACCAGGGAACTCCCAGAGCCCGTTATACGGCCCTTCGCAGAGACGCTCCGCTATCAATACACGGCCTGCCACATCGCGCAGCACGCCTGCTGCTACATGGAAGTGATTCATGCGGCTGGCAGCTAGGCCAGTTTGCCGTGACACTGTTTGAACTTTTTACCCGAGCCACATGGGCAGGCAGCGTTACGGCCAACCTTGGGGGCTTCGCGCTTGAAGGTTTCGGCTACCTCCGGCCGCTGCCGAACCGGCGCCTGTGCCGCGCCTGTGCCGAGCGTGGTCGCCTCCGCATGCTGGAATTTCAGCGCCGCAGCCGCGCGCCGTCGTTCGGCTGAATCATCGAGGTCCTGCTCGCCCTGGATCCGCACCCGGGACAAAATACTGATGGTGTCATGCTTGACCTGCTCCAACATCGCGCCAAACATGTTGAACGCCTCGCGCTTATATTCCTGTTTCGGGTTCTTTTGTGCGTATGAGCGCAAACCTATGCCCTGTCGCAAGTGATCCATGGCTGCAAGGTGTTCTTTCCAGTGGTGATCGAGCTGACGCAACATGACCTGTTTTTCGACAGCACGCATCAGCTCGCGACCAACCGCACTGGCCCGTGCCTGGTATGCTTTATCAGCTTCGTCGATACACCGCTGCCGAATGCCGTCATCGTTGAGCGACTTGTCCTCACGAATCCAACGCGCCACATCCAGCTGCAGGCCGAAGTCGGCCGCCAGTACCTTACTCAGACCTTCGGGATCCCACTGTTCTTCAAGGCTGTCAGGCGGGATGTACTGCTGCACCATGCCGCCGATGACCTCGTCCCGGATGGCCGCAACGGAATCCTCAATCTCGTCCGCCGCCATCAACTCAGTACGCTGGTGATAAACCACTCTGCGCTGGTCGTTTGCAACGTCATCGTATTCCAGCAGGTTTTTGCGAATGTCGAAGTTGTGGGCCTCGACCTTGCGCTGCGCGCGTTCTATCTGCCGCGAAAGCAGCCTGCTTTCTATGGCCTCACCGGGCCGCATTCCGGCGCGCGCAAGCAGCGACTTGGTACGCTCGGGGTCACCGAATATGCGCATCAGGCTGTCCTCGAGCGACAGATAAAACCTCGACGAGCCCGCATCTCCCTGGCGGCCGGATCGCCCGCGCAGCTGATTATCAATTCGTCGTGACTCATGTCTCTCGGTACCGACGATATGCAGACCTCCGGCGGCGAGCACCGCATCGTGGCGCCGCTGCCACTCGGCACGTATCGCCGCTACGTCGGCGCCCTCGCCTGCTGCCGTAATCTCCGCGTCCAGGTTACCGCCGAGCACGATATCGGTACCTCGACCTGCCATGTTAGTTGCGATCGTGATTACGCCGGGTCGGCCGGCCTGTTGCACAACAATAGCCTCGCGTTCATGTTGTTTGGCGTTCAGAACTGCGTGCGCAATTTTGCGTTCGTCGAGCAGTTTTGAAAGCAACTCGGAAGTCTCGATCGAAGTGGTACCAACCAGTACGGGCTGGCCGCGCTCACGGCAGTCGACTATGTCTTCAATAATCGCTTCAAATTTGTCGGCCTGCGTCAGGTACAGCAAGTCTGGCGAATCGATACGAACCATGTCCCGATTAGTGGGAATAACGACAACTTCGAGTCCATAAATCTGTTGAAACTCGAACGCCTCGGTGTCTGCGGTACCGGTCATGCCGGAAAGATTGTTGTACAGCCGAAAGTAGTTTTGAAACGTGATCGAAGCGACCGTCTGGTTTTCCTGCCGAATGGCAACGCCCTCTTTCGCCTCGATCGCCTGGTGCAATCCGTCCGACCAGCGCCGCCCCGGCATGGTTCGACCTGTAAACTCGTCAACGATAACCACCTCGCCGTCCTTGACGATGTATTCGACGTCGCGCTGGTAGATCGCATGTGCCCTAAGGGCCGCATTCAGGTGGTGCAGCAGGCGGATATTGCCGGCATCGTAAAGGCTCTCACCCTCTTGCAGCAGGCCCGCCCTCGCCATCAGCATTTCGATCTTCTGGTGGCCCTCTTCGGTCATGTGTGCCTGCTTGGCTTTTTCGTCCGTCACGTAGTCGCCACGACGCACCATTTTGCAGGCTACGGCGCCGTCCGCATCGCCGATGGCTACGACATCTGCAGCGTGCTGCTCCGCAATTTCAACGGCTTGCTCGAGGCTCATGATTTCGGTCTGTTCGCCGTTCTCGGCAGTTACGCGGACCGCCATGCCTTTTTCGTCACGCAGCGAAACGCGTTTCGCAACGATGTCGAAATTTCGCTCCGCCTCTGAATCTTCCTGTTTGATCAGCTTCGGAATCAGTTTGTTGATATGTCCGTACAGATCAGTGCTGGATTCAGCCGGACCGGAAATAATCAGCGGTGTTCGCGCCTCGTCAATGAGGATCGAGTCGACTTCGTCAACAATTGCAAAATTCAGTTTTCGCTGTACTTTGTCCTGCAGCGAAAACGCAAGGTTGTCGCGCAAGTAGTCGAAGCCGAGCTCGTTGTTGGTCGCATACGTGATGTCACAACTATATGCGGCACGCTTTTGTTCCTGTGTCTGGCCGCTCCGGGACACGCCAACCGTAAGGCCCAGGAATTCGTAAACCGGTCGCATCCAGTCCGCATCGCGCTGTGCGAGATATTCGTTGACCGTGACCACGTGTACACCATTGCTGCTGATCGCATTCAAATAGGCCGGCAACGTTGCGACCAGGGTTTTGCCTTCGCCGGTACGCATCTCGGCAATATTTCCATCATGCAGGACCATGCCACCAATCAGCTGAACGTCAAACGGGCGCATGCCCAGGGTTCGTCGGGCCGCTTCTCGCGCAACTGCAAACGCCTCGACCAGCAACATCTGTAACGACTCGCCCGCCGCATACCGGGAGCGGAATTCCTCCGTCTTGGCGCGCATAGCGGCGTCGTCGAGCTCTTGAATACCCGCTTCCAGAGCGTTGATGCGATTGACGGATTTCGAGTACTGGCGCAGCAGGCGCTGGTTACGACTGCCGAATATTCGGGTCAAGAAGTTGGCCACGGGGGCTCCTGAACAAAATGGGCGCAGAAAGCCCGTTATTCTATCCAAACTAACGAACTGGGGGTAAATTCCGGGATATCAACTTGCCTGGCTGCGGCCAGGACTTGCGGCTCAGTTGGCGGATTCGCGAATGAAATTCACCGGATTGACCCGGGTTCCGCCCTTGAGCACTTCGAAGTGAAGATTTGGACCGGTAGCACGACCGGAATCGCCCATCCGCGCAACAGTCTGGCCTTTCCTGACTTCGTCGCCGACTGCAACAAGATTCTCGGAATTGTGCGCATAGCGCGTCGCGTAACCGCTGCCGTGATTGATTTCAACCATCATTCCATAGCCATAACGATCACCGGACCAGGTGACCACGCCATCGGCAACCGCAACCACTTCGGCGCCAAACTTGCCAGCGAAGTCGATTCCTGTGTGATTTGCCGGCTTGCCCGTGAACGGGTCGGTGCGCTTGCCAAAATAGGATGAAATCCAGCCGGAGCCAACCGGGCGGCCTTGTGGGTGCACGCGTCCCTTGAGGTTCCGGTTCATCAACATGCTTTCGAGCACACGCAACTGGGCTTCCCGGTCATTGAGCTGGTAATCAAGCGCCTGCATGTGGTCGACGAGGTCAGGGACAGCGATATTCGATCCGTAGGCGACCGGCTCCTCAGGACCACCCATTGCCGGCGTCGAATCGAAGTCGAATTCGCCATCGTCCAGGTCTGCCATGCCTGTTAACCTGCGGCCCAGCGCATCCAGCCGAATGACATGTGCATTCATCTGCGCGATGCGAATCGCCAGCGCGTCCAAAGTATCTTCATTGGCCTGCCGAATTGTCGCAATTTTCTCGCGTTGCTGCTCGAGTTCGCTGGCGACACCAAGAACCTCATACTGGCTTATACCCGAGCCAGTAACCGACGACATCCAGTAGCCACCGGCAAATCCCGCTGCAGACACAAGCGCGGTCAAGGCAATTGCCACCGCCCAGACTGAAATGCCGGACAGGTTGAGCTGCCGGGGCTTACCAAAGCCCTTGCCGAATATGACTACATTCATCGAGATAACCTCGAGTGTGCCTGCGTTTCCATGCGTGACAGGTCAGCAACAGCCGCAATGCGGCCCTCTGTTGTTCTTGTAAAGCTGCTGTCAATCTTCACTTCGGTAGCCCCGCTGTCGTAGGATCACATCCCTTAGACCGGTGGTTTTGCGCCCCCACCTTTCGATGGGTTTGCCCTTATCGTGGGCACAATATGCATAATGTCGGAATTCAATACAAGAAAACGTCTCCCGAATCGGGATTTTCGTCGCTCTCGAGCCCGTAGAATCGCCAACTGCGTCACATTTTGATGTCCGAAAAGCGCCTCGAAAAACTACTAAATTCCAGTAATAGCGGGGGCTTAGGGGACATCGTCCAGCATGCCCGCGAGATGGGCAATCTGGTCAGGACCCTGCAGCAAGCGCTGCCGGACGACCAGGCGACAGCTATTAGTGCCGCCAATATTCGCGCCGATGGTACGCTGGTGGTCCTGGCAAGCTCCTCCGCTTGGGCAGCACGCCTGCGCTTCGAAACTGAACGTCTGATTGCGGCCGCGCGCAGCACCGGGAAAACCGTGCTTGCCTGTTCAGTGCGTGTCGGTCGAAACTAGCTAGCGGGGGGCGCCATGCGCGCGACAGCTAGGCGTAAGATGGTGCCGCGTAGGAAACCGGTGCCTTCTTTGGATCCTTGAACGTCACTTCTTCCCAGGCCGATTCCTCTGCAAGCAGCGCACGTAATAACTTGTTATTCAGATCATGCCCGGATTTGAATGCGCGGAACTCGCCAATCACGCAATGCCCGAGCAAATAGATGTCACCGATCGCGTCCAGAATCTTGTGGATCACGAATTCATTTCCATAGCGCAGGCCGTCTTCATTGAGGATGCGGTAATCATCAAGCACGATTGCATTGTCCATGCTGCCGCCCAGCGTCAGGTTGCGCTCGCGCAAGGCCTCGACATCCCGCAGGAAACAAAAGGTTCGCGCCCGGCTCACCTCTTTAAGAAAAGAGGTGGACGAGAAATCGATGCTCGCGCGCTGCACCAGCTTGTTGAACACGGGGTGATTGAAGTACACCTCGAAATTCACCTTGAAGCCATTGAACGGCACCAGCTCCGCCCACTTGTCGCCGTCTTCAACCCGTACCTTTTTGTTAATACGAATAAACCGCTTTGCAGCGCTTTGCTCCTCAATGCCGGCAGATTGCAGTAGAAACACGAATGGACCGGCGCTGCCATCCATGATCGGTACTTCCGGAGCCGACAGGTCGACGTAGACGTTGTCAATACCAAGGCCGGCGAGCGCCGACATCAGATGTTCAACGGTTGCAACCTTGACCCCATCCTTGATCAGCGTTGTACCAAGCATTGTTTCACCAACGAGGCGCGGGTCCGCCTGGATATCAACCGGATGATCGAGATCGACGCGACGGAAAACGATGCCGGAATTTTCTGCGGCGGGCCGTAAAGTCATATAGACCTTTTCACCCGTATGCAGGCCAACACCAGTTGCCCGAATGGTGGTCTTCAGTGTTCGTTGTCGCAGCATTGAAATTCTGTGTCGGCGAGGTTTCGGAAGGTTAGCACAATCCAGAAAAACTCTTCAAGAATTCAATCCCTTAGAGACAATCTATCGGTTTTTGATGAAGAGTTGCTGGATACCGGCGGGAAGGTTGCCGGCCCGGTTGAACCGGGCCGGCGAAGCGAAGGTCATGCAGTACTGACGTAGCGGGCGTCAGTCCGCCTGGCGCCTGAGGAATGCTGGTATGTCGAGCAGCTCTTCCTGCAGTCCGCTGTGATCGAAGCCATCGCCTACGGCCCGTTGCCGTTGCACGGTAGGCTTGTCGAGTCCTTGGTAGTTTGGTTCTGCGACGGCGGTTGCCCGGCGCACAATGCGCATCGGCGACTCAGCGCTGGCGGCACTGTTGCCCAGGCCGGTCGCAACCACTGTTACGCGGATACGATCGATCATGTCCGGATCAATGACAGTGCCTATCACAACTGTCGCATCCGGCGCCGCAAACTCCTTGATCGTCCTGCCCACTTCCTGGAATTCGCCAATCGAAAGATCTGTACCGGCGGTCACGTTCGCCAGAATGCCTTTCGCGCCGGCGAGATTGATATCTTCCAGCAGCGGACTTGATATCGCCGCTTCGGCTGCCTCGCGCGCCCGACCTTCACCGCTCGATTCTCCGGCGCCCATCATGGCCATTCCCATTTCGGACATCACTGTGCGAACGTCAGCAAAGTCAACGTTGATAAGCCCTGGCCGCGTGATCAATTCGGCAATCCCCTGTACGGCACCTTGCAGCACCTGGTTCGCCGCGCGGAATGCGTCGAGCAAAGTCGTGTCACCGCCAAGGACAGTCAGCAACTTCTCGTTGGGAATGGTAATCAGCGAGTCAACGTACTTGCCAAGCTCGGCGATACCGTGCTCCGCAAGGGCCTGCCGTTTCGTACCTTCCATATCAAACGGCTTGGTAACGACGGCGACAGTCAGGATGCCCAGTTCCTTGGCAACCTGCGCCACAATCGGCGCTGCCCCGGTGCCGGTACCACCACCCATGCCAGCGGTAATGAACAACATATCGGCGCCCTGGATGACTTCGTGTATCCGGTCGCGATCCTCCATGGCGGCCTGACGGCCGATGTCGGGATCGGCACCAGCTCCCAGACCCTTGGTAATGCTGCAACCGATTTGTAGTGCCGTTCGCACGCGGGCAGATTTCAGTGCCTGCGCGTCGGTATTAGCGCAAATGAAATCAACACCCTCAATTCCGGCATTCACCATGTGCGCGACGGCATTGCCACCGCCGCCGCCGACGCCGATGACCTTTATCACCGCACTCTGGCTGTGCGCATCCATTAATTCAAACATTTATACTACCTCCGCTAAAGACCTTCTGGTGGGGAATTCCCCGTTATCACTCGCCGGCGATCCGCTGCCGGTATTCTAAAACTGTCCGCCAAACCACGATTTCATGCGGTCCCAGACATCGCTCAAGTTGCTGCGAATCGGAGTTCCTCGCGACGTACGTCGCGAATTGCTTTCGAATCCGTACAGCAACAGACCAACCCCCGTGGCGTAAATCGGATTTCGAATTACTTCCATGAGTCCTCCAACATACTGCGGCGCACCGAGGCGCACCGGCATGTGAAATACTTCCTCGGCGAGCTCGACCGCGCCTTCCATTTTCGCGCTACCGCCGGTGATGACGATGCCTGCAGCAATCAGTTCCTCGAAGCCGCTTCGACGCAGCTCATCGCGAATCAGGCCGAACAATTCTTCGTATCTGGGCTCGACGATTTCAGCGAGAGTCTGACGTGCCAGGCGGCGTGGCGGTCGCTCGCCAACACTCGGCACTTCGATGGTTTCGTCGGGGTTGGCGAGTTGCGATAACGCACAGGCGTACTTGATCTTGATTTCCTCCGCATACTGCGTCGGTGTACGCATGGATACTGCGATATCGTTGGTAACCTGGTCGCCGGCAATCGGAATTACGGCGGTGTGCTGGATTGCGCCGCCCAGGAAGACCGCCAGATCCGTGGTACCGCCACCAATATCGACAATGCAGGATCCCAGTTCCTTTTCGTCCTCGGTTAACACTGCATAACTTGATGCAAGCTGCTCGAGTACGATGTCGTCAACCTCTAACCCACAGCGCTGCACGCATTTGACGATATTCTGCGCGGCACTTTCGGCGCCGGTAACCATGTGTACCTTCGCCTCCAGGCGAACGCCCGACATGCCAATGGGTTCACGGATACCTTCCTGATTATCGATAATGAATTCCTGCGGCAGGATGTGCAGTATTTTCTGGTCAGCAGGAATTGCAACTGCGCGCGCTGCGTCGATGACGCGATCGACATCCCCGGCGCTTACTTCCTTGTCACGTACGCCCACGATGCCATGCGAATTCAGGCTACGTACGTGGCTGCCCGCGATACCGGTATACACAGAATGTATATCGCAGCCAGCCATCAGTTCCGCTTCCTCAATGGCACGCTGGATCGAATGCACGGTCGATTCGATATTGACCACCACGCCTTTTTTCAGACCACGCGACGGGTGCGAACCAATTCCTACAACTTCGATGCCACCGTCCTCGCTTATCTCGCCGACAATCGCAACGACTTTGGACGTGCCAATGTCGAGACCGACGATCAGGTTCTTATCTCCACGTTTGGACATTCAACGATTCCCTGTTAGTGCCAGCAAGTTATCTGTGCCTTGATCCGGGTCGGTCACCGGCGTGTTCGACCCATTGTTCCAGCCAATCGTGAATCCATTGCTGTAACGCATGTCCACATACTGTATTTCGGCAGCCCGACTCGTGATGATGTCGGCGACTATGTCGAGGAACAGTTCAGTTCGTTCCGCAATTTCGCGACGGCCGAGGCGAATCTCCACGCCATTCTGCAAGGTCATTTCCCATGCGCCACGCGCATCCAGATGTACGCGGCGCAGGTCGAGCCCCAGTGGAATCAGGCGTTCGCGTACCTGCAGATAGCGGCGCGCCACCTCGGCAGCGCGGCCTTCAGGGCCACTCAGCCTTGGCAGCTCCGCCGGCAAATGCCGGACACTGTCGACAAATAACTCACCGCGCACGTTCAGCAACCCGCTTTCGCCCCAGATCGCTGCTGGCACCTGCTCGGTAACAGTGATGCGTAAACGACTTGGCCAGCGGCGCGCAACAGTCGCCGCGTCGATCCACGGCAAGGCCGTAATTCGCTGCTGGATGGCGCCAAGATCGGCGCTCACGAATCCATCCTGCAACTCTTCGCTGATCGCTTCTTCGAGTTGCAGTGCAGTCACGCGCTGAAATGGTCCGTTGATCTCAATCGAACGAATTGGCTTATCCAGCACGTTCGAGCTCAGATAGTAAGTACTGACCACGGCGCCGGTTACCATGAGTGGTGCCAAAATCAGGCTGAGCCGTAATTTGGGCATGCGCATTCGCGATTCCTTTTTCGCCTTGCGACGTCGCGCTTGCTTATGCATCATTCGCCACGACCTCAACGTGCGTTGCACTGGTATCGGTGCCCACGCTGGTTTCCAGGATCCGCCAGCACAATTCCGCGAAGTCAATGCCTGCCTGCTTCGCGGCCATCGGCACCAGGCTGTGACTGGTCATGCCGGGCACCGTATTGACCTCGAGGACTTTGGGCTCATTGTCCGCGCCGGTCATGAAGTCGACCCGGCCCCAACCGCTGCAACCAAGTTCATTGAATGCCGCCAACGCAAGTTCGGCATAGCGTTTCTCCAACGCGACGTCGTCGGTGCCGGGACAGAAATATTTGGTGCGGTCGGATTCGTACTTCGCGCGGTAGTCGTAAAACACGCGTGGCGTTTCAATACGGATACTGGGTAACGCCACGCCCTGCAGCACAGCAACAGTTGTCTCGATACCGACAATGCAGCGCTCGGCCAGCGCGATACCGCCGTACCCGAGCGCCAATTTGACGGCATCATCGAGATCATCAGCGTCGAAAACCTTGCTCATACCAACACTCGAACCTTCGCCGGCCGGTTTGAGGATCAGGGGGTAGCCGATTTCCTCGGCCGCCAGGACGGCGTCGGCCCGGTGCCGGATCACCGCGTATTCGGGCGTCGGAATCCCGCTGGCATCGAAAAGGTGCTTGCTGCGCACCTTGTCCATCGCAATCGCTGACGCCATGACGCCGCTGCCGGTATACGGGGTGTCCAGCCATTCGAGCGCGCCCTGCAAGGCGCCATCCTCACCACCAGGCCCGTGCAAGGCGATCCAGACCCGGTCAAAACCGGACTCGGAAAACTCGCCCAGGCTGCGCGCGGCAGGGTCCCAGGGATGCGCGTCAACGCCACGCTCTTGCAGAGCTTTGAGCACAGCAGCGCCGGTCTTCAGCGATACCTCGCGCTCGCTCGAATAGCCACCCAGCATGACCGCAACGCGACCGAAGTCGCGCGCCGACTCGACGTGGTGACGTCGTTCGCGCAGTGAAATCAGGCGGGTCATCGCGGCAGCTCCCCAACAATGTGCACTTCGTGCTGCAGTTCGATGCCATGCTTTTCGATTACCGTATGCCGCACGTGCTCGATCAGTTCTTCAACATCTGTAGCGCTCGCGCGATCGCGGTTGATAATGAAGTTTGCATGTTTAACGGACACTTCAGCGCCACCGATGCGGTAACCCTTGAGGCCGGCCGTCTCAATCAAGCGGGCAGCATGATCACCAGGCGGGTTGCGGAACACAGAGCCGCAACTCGGCAGCCCGAGTGGCTGTGTGGCCTTGCGGCGTTCCAGTAAGGTATTCAGTACCTCTTTGCTGGCTGTGACATCTGGATCGAATCGAAAATTGGCTTCGATGAACCATTCGTTGCGCGGGCCTGTGACGCTGCGGTACGCGATCGAATATTCAGCCGGCGATCGCTGGTGAATTTCGCCAGACCGATCAATTGTGCGAACCGACTCGACCCGTTCCCAGGTCTCTCCACCGTGCGCTCCCGCGTTCATCGCCAGTGCGCCGCCAACAGTACCCGGAATACCGGCAAAAAATTCCGACGGGCCGAGGCCCCAGCGCAGGCACTCGCGTGCGAGCTGAGTGCATGGCGCACCGCTGCCGGCTTTGACGAGAAACGGTTCGACGCGCTCGATCGAGCGCAATATTTTGCTGGCTGAAATCACGACGCCGCGGATACCACCGTCGCGCACCAGCAGGTTGCTGCCGGCGCCATGCCAGAATACGTTTGTCGCGCGATCGAGCTCGCCGAGGAATTTCGCCAGCTCGGCAAGGCTAGAGGGTACGAAAAACAGGTCCGCCGGACCGCCGACGCGCCAGGATGTGTGCCGGCTCATTGGCTCGTTCGCTCGCAATTCGCCACGGTCCGCGTTCTGCTTTGCGGCGGCCATCATGAGTGCACCGTCAGGCTTGGCTTGCGCCGCAACATCTCGGGCAGTCCGGCCGCGTAAGCGCCGATGTCGCCGGCACCCATGGTTAGAACCAGGTCACCGTCCGCAATCAGGCCTTCAAGTACCGGCAACAGCTCATCCAGGGATTCAACGAAAACCGGTTCGACCGCGCCTCGCGATCGGATGGCGCGCGCAATCGCGCGCCCGTCGGCACCAGCAATCGGCGCCTCGCCCGCCGCGTAGACATCCAGCACGATGCTTACATCCGCCTCGGACAGGACCGCCGCAAAGTCGTCCATCAGGTCGCGCGTACGCGTATAGCGATGCGGCTGAAATACCAGCACGATGCGCTTGTCCGGCCAGCCCGAGCGCGCCGCAGCCAGCGTTGCCGCAATCTCGGTCGGGTGATGACCATAGTCATCAATGAGCAGGACTTTACCGGCAGCGGTGGTGAGCTCGCCAAGATTCTGAAAGCGTCGATCGATGCCTTCGAATTTTTCGAGCGCACCAACAACCGCGCTGTCGGCGATCTGCAACTCGTCAGCCACTGCAATAGCGGCAAGCGCGTTGCGTACATTATGCAGTCCCGGCAATCGCAACGAGATCCGCAGCGGCTCGCGTTCCGCGCCGCGCAGCACATCGAATTGGGCCCGGCCTTTCGAGAACTCGATATTAATCGCGCGCAGATCGGCGTCCTCGTTAATGCCGTACGTCACAATCGAGCGGCCAATATTGCTAAGAATTGCGTTAACACCGGGATCGTCGGTGCATACGACCGCCAGGCCGTAAAAAGGCAGGTTGTGCAGGAAATCGACGAAGCTGGCGCGCAACTTCTCAATATCGCCGTCATATGTCGACATGTGATCGGCATCGATATTGGTCACAATTGCCAGCATCGGCTTCAGGTGCACAAACGACGCGTCACTTTCGTCCGCCTCGGCCACCAGGTAGTCGCCCTGGCCGAGGCGAGCATTGGCATCGGCACTCTTGAGGCGACCACCAATGACGAAAGTCGGATCGAGCCCGCCTTCCGCGAGCACGCTGGCGACCAGGCTGGTCGTGGTGGTCTTGCCATGGGTTCCGGCGACTGCGACCGAATACCGGAAGCGCATGAGTTCGCCCAGCATCTCTGCGCGGCGTACCACCGGCATCAGTTGCTCATGCGCCGCCGCCACCTCCGGATTGCTCTCGTCGACAGCGCTCGAAACCACTACCGCGTCGGCTGATTCAATATTGGTGGCAGCGTGACCAATGAAAATTGTTGCGCCCTGACCTGCGAGACGCCGGGTCTGCTTATTGGGCTTCAAATCCGAGCCCTGCACCTTGTATCCAAGGCTCAGCATGACTTCCGCAATACCGGACATTCCGGAACCACCGATGCCGACGAAATGCACACAGTGAATACGGCGCATCTTCTTGATCATGCCGCCACTCCCGCCTGCTCAAGGCAAAGTTCCGTGATGCGCATCAGGGCATTTGGTTTTGCCAGCCCGCGCGCCTTTTCTGCCTTGGCCAGAAGCTCGGCGCGGGTCGTTAACCAGTCGCGCAGGGTCATGGCCAGCACTTCGGCGCTTAGCATGCTCTCATCGATGATCACTGCCGCACCGGCGTCTGCAAGCGGCCGGGCATTGGCGGTCTGGTGGTCGTCCACTGCACCGGGGTAAGGCACAAACAACGCCGGCAGGCCAACTGCACAGATTTCCGCCACGGTCAGCGCGCCGGACCGGCAAACGACAAGATCCGCCCAGGCATAGGCCGCAGCCATGTCGTCGATGAACGGTGTCAGCTCGACCTCGAGATGCTGCTCCGCGTAGGCGTTCAACGCGGCGCCATAAGTGAGTTCGCCACTTTGATGGCGAATAATCGGGCGCATTGTGACGGGTAGTTTCGCCAGTGCCGCAGGGACCGTTTTGTTGAGTGCCAATGAGCCCTGGCTGCCGCCGAGGACCAGCACGCGCAAAGGCCCTTGCCGTTGGCCATAGCGCAGCGCAGGTTGCGGTACGGCGGCAATGTCCTCGCGTACCGGGTTGCCCACGGTTTCAGCGCGCACCCTGGAATTAAAACTGCCCGGGAAGGCTTGCAGCACAACCCGGGCAAGACGCGCCAGAAGACGGTTAGTGAGGCCGGCAGCTGCATTCTGCTCGTGAATGACGAGCGGCCGACCGGTAAGCCAGGCAGCAAGGCCGCCTGGCCCGGAAACGAAACCGCCCATGCCGAGTACCGCGGCCGGACGGCGACGCAAAATGACACCAATGGACTGCAGCAGCGCCCAGGCCAGTTGCAGCGGCGCGAGCAACAAGGCCACCACACCTTTGCGCCGCAGACCGCGCACACTGATCCATTCGACCTCGATGCCGGCCGCCGGAATTACCCGGCTTTCGATGCCGCGCCGCGTGCCGAGCCAGACGATGTCCTGTGCCCGCTCCTGCAGCGCACGTGCGACGGCCAGCGCAGGATAAACATGCCCGCCGGTACCGCCGGCCATGACAAGAATCGGACGCTGCGCTTGGGCTGCGTTCATGTTGTACCCCGGCGCGTGCGATTGACCGGCTTCGCATCAACTTCGAGTTCGTGGTGAATGCGCATCAGCATGCCGATCGCGGCCATGGTCACAATCAGGCTACTGCGGCCATAACTGATCAAGGGCAGGGTCAGACCCTTTGTCGGCAACAGCCCCATATTGACGCCGACATTAATAAACGCCTGCAATCCGAGCCAGGTGCCAATGCCGATCGCGAGGTAGGCCTCGAAATAACATTCCGCAGCAACCGCACGCTGTGCGAGTCTGAAAATTCGCCAGAGCAGGCCGAGGAACAGGGAGACCAGCAACAACGAGCCGAACAGGCCAAATTCCTCCGCGAACACAGCGAAAACGAAGTCGGTATGGGCCTCCGGCAGGTAGAACAACTTTTGCACGCTGCCGCCAAGACCGACGCCGAACCATTCACCGCGGCCGATCGCGATCAGGGACTGTGTCAGCTGAAAACCAGAGTCGAACGGATCCGCCCACGGATCAAGAAAGGCGGTCAGTCGTTTCATGCGATATGGCGACGTCAGTGCCAGCACCGTCATCGCCGCCAGCGCCGCGACAAAGCACACCAGGAAATCGCGCATGCGGGCCCCGGCCACGAACAGGACAATCAAGGCGGTGGCGAGCAACACAATTGCCGCACCAAAATCGGGCTGTGCGAGCAGCAATCCTGAGATTGCCACCAGCACCAGCATTGGCCGCAAGAATCCTACAAATCGCTCACGCAGGTTTTTTTGCTGCCGCACGGCATAGCCGGCGAGATAAATGAGCAAACACAATCGCGCAGGTTCCGAGGCCTGCAAATTCATGAAGCCGACCCGCACCCAGCGGGTGGCACCGTTGACCTCGACACCAATGCCCGGCACCAGCACCAGGCACAGCAGTGCGACAGCGACCAGCAGCATCACCGGGCTCAAGGTCTGCCAAACACGCATCGGCAGTAACAGGCAGGCGAACCCGGCCACGCCACCCAGCAGTGCCGCAAGCAGCTGCCGCTCAACGTAGTAGAACGGCCGTCCGGCGACATTGTCCGAGATTGTGATCGATGCCGAGGCAAGGATTACAAACCCGCCCAGCAGCAAGGTCGCAACAATCAGCAATAGCACGGTATCGACCTTGAACGAAGTGCGAAGTTGCGCCGGGAACGGCATGATGGCATTGATCGTCATCGCGGCAACGCCTCCACCGCCACACGGAACGCATCACCACGGGCGCCGTAGTTGGCAAACTGGTCGAAACTCGCACACGCCGGCGCCAGTAACACGGTATCGTCGGTCTCCGCAAAAGCGGCTGCCTGTTGCACCGCATCGGCCATGTCGATCGCGAAGTACACCGGCATGACCGTATCGAGCGCAGCGGCAATCTTGTCCGCATCGGTGCCAAACAGGACCGCAGCACGCAACTTGTTATCCAGTGCTGCGGCGAGTTCGCTGAAATCGCCACCCTTGCCGAGCCCGCCGGCCAAAAGCACAATCATGCCGTCCACCGACTCAACTGAAGCGACTGCAGCGGCAACATTGGTCGCCTTGGAGTCATTGATGTAATTCACCGAGCCCTTGCGTGCGACGAACTGCATGCGATGCGGCAGGCCCGGAAACTCGCCAAGCACCTGCAGCATCGCCGTCGCCTCGAAGCCGAGCAACTCGCCCGCGGCCAGCGCTGCGAGAGCATTCGCATGGTTGTGGCGCCCGTACATTGCGATGTCGGTGGTTGCGATCAACAGGGTATCGCCGCGGGCGAGGTAAGTGATGCCGGCATCCTGGCGCAGTCCGTACTGGCCATCGGCCGGCGCATCCAGTCCAAAACTGATCAGGCGTTCGAAGCGCCGCGTCTCCTTGATCGCCCGTTTGTCAGCGCGGTTGACCACTGCAGCTTTGGCGTCGCGATACACGCGATACTTGGCATTACGATATTCGCGCTCGCTGGCATGCCAGTCCAGGTGGTCCGGCGATACGTTCAGCAACACCGCGACCGCCGCTGGCAGAGACTGCGTGCGCTGCAATTGGAAGCTCGACAATTCCAGCACATACAGATCCGGCTGCGGCTGATCCAGCAAATCGAGGGCGGGTTCGCCGAGGTTGCCCCCGGCGAGGGTCGCTTTACCGGCGGCGCGCCCCATATGATAGAGCAGTGTCGTGACCGTGCTCTTACCGTTCGAACCGGTTACTGCCGCAAAGGGCGCCTTCGCCTCGCGCGCAAACAGCTCGATATCGGACACGATTTCAATTCTCGCCTTGCGCGCTTTCTTTAATATCTTTTCATTGTCGGCGACGCCCGGCGAAACGATGATTCGATCGACATTATCGGGCAGACGCAACGCACCCAGGCAGACCTCTGCGTCCGGCCAGCAGGCCCTCAATTCATCAATGCCCGGCGGATTGTCACGACTGTCGACGAACACCGCATCGATCCCCACGCGACGCAGGTAACGAGCGATCGACAAACCGGTTGCGCCAAGACCCACAACGAGATCTTTGTGTGTCGTATTATTTTTCTCGATCGCGCTCATCGTATTTTCAGACTCGCGAGGCCAACCAGCACCAGGATTACCGTAATGATCCAAAAGCGAACTATGACCTTCGGTTCCGCCCATCCCTTTAGTTCGAAGTGATGGTGCAGTGGCGCCATGCGGAATACGCGCTTGCCGGTCAATTTGAAGGACCCAACCTGGATGATCACGGACAGGGTTTCCATGACGAAGACGCCGCCCATGATGGCGAGCACAATCTCCTGCCGCACAACGACGGCCACGGCCCCAAGCGCAGCGCCAAGCGACAGGGCACCGATATCACCCATGAAAACCTGTGCGGGGTACGTGTTGAACCAGAGAAAGCCGAGACCGGCACCCGCCAGGGCTGCGCAAAACACCATGACTTCGCCAGTACCGGCCACGTACGGGATGCCAAGATAGGTCGAAAAATTTACGTTGCCGGTCACGTACGCGAACAAGCCAAGCGCACCACCCACCAGCACCGTCGGCATGATCGCCAGGCCGTCCAGGCCGTCCGTCAGGTTGACCGCATTACTGAAGCCCACGATATACAGGTAGGTCACCAGCATCTGCAACATGCCCAGCTGCACGGTCCAGTCCTTGAAGTAAGGAATCAGTAACGCGGTCGCCGTCGCCAGCGTGCCGTTCATCTCGGCACAGTAGTACAAGGCAACCGATGCGATTATTGCGGCCAGCGATTGCCAGAAGATTTTCTGTTTTGCCGAAATGCCGGCCGGGTTTCGCAGTATGAGTTTCTTGTAATCGTCGACAAAGCCGATGACACCAAATGCCAGGGTAACGAACAGCACGATCCAGACAAAAAAATTCTCAAGATCTGACCACAGCAAAGTACTTACTGAGATAGACGTCAGGATTAACGCACCACCCATGGTTGGCGTACCGGCCTTGATCAAATGCGTATTCGGGCCATCGTCGCGTATCGGTTGACCGAGCTGGTTGATGCTTAGCTTTCTGATCATGCGCGGGCCGATTACGAACGACAGCACCAGGGCGGTAAGTGCGCCGAGAATGGCGCGCATGGTCAGGTAATTGAATACGTTGAAGCCGGACTCGAACTGTGCCAGGTATCTTGTCAGGTAGAGCAGCATGTCACGCTTCCTGCCGTATCGGCTGTGGCGCACGGATGGCATTGACAACCCGTTCCATGCGTGCGCTGCGCGATCCCTTGACCAGCACACTGACACCGGCGCCAAGCTGTTGACTGACACTTGCAACGAGTTGATCAAGCGACGCAAACCAGTCGCCGGCATCGCCGAACGCAGCCACCGTCTCGCGACTCAACGGACCTACCGCGAACAGACGATCGATGCCGGCCTTATTCAGCGCCTCGCCAACGCTGCGGTGCAAAGCTACCGCCTCTGCGCCGAGCTCGCCCATGTCGCCAAGCACCATCCATTTTTCGCCCGGCAAGGCCGCGAGGAACTCAGCCGCGGCACGCACCGAAACCGGGTTTGCGTTGTAGCTGTCGTCATACAGCGTGGCGCCATGCAAGCCCGCAATCGGCTGCAATCGCCCGGCCACCGGCGACAGTGATTGCAACGCCGCCTTGATCTGCATAGCCGAAACCTCAAGCGCGATAGCAACGGCCGCCGCGGCGCAGGCATTACGTACATTGTGTGTGCCGAGCAGCGGCAGTCGGATATCGATCTCCTCGGCCGGCAGATGCAAACGGAAGCTTGTCGCGTCCATGCCGGGATCGATAGCGCTGGCAAAAACATCGGCGCCGTCGCCCAATCCAAAGCTGATCACGTCTATATCCTTGGCCAGCGAGCACCAGTATTCATAGAACTCATCGTCGGCATTCAGAATTGCGCAACGCGGGCGCGGCTTGCCGCGTAATATTTCGCCCTTGCCCTCGGCCACGCCGGTAACCGAGCCGAAACCTTCGAGATGCGCGGTGCCGGCATTACTGATAACGACGACGTGCGGCTGTGCGAGTGATGTCAGGTACGCGATCTCACCGGCGTGATTGGCACCCATTTCCAATACCGCGAAACGATGCGCAGCATTGATGCGCAGCAACATCAATGGCAATCCGATATCGTTATTGAGATTGCCCGCAGTCGCCAACGTCGGCGCCGTCTGCGCAAGGCATGCCGCAATCATTTCCTTGAGGGTCGTTTTGCCGTTGCTGCCGGTCACGCCGACGACGGTCGCCGCGTGCTGTTGTCTCCAGGCTGCGCCGAGCTTGCCGAGTGCGAGGCGTGTATCGGCGACCTCGATTTGCGCCAGTTTCACGTTTGATCGCTCGGTTACAACAGCACCCGATGCGCCTTTGTCCGCCGCCGCCGCGACAAATTTGCCGCCATCGAAATTCGGCCCCTGCAGGGCAAAGAACAACTGTCCGCGCGTAATTGACCGCGTGTCCGTGCTGACGCCGTCAAACATACGATCTGCGCCATGCAATACACCGTGCATTGCCGCAGCAGCAGATGACAGCATCGAGTTCATTGCGTCGCCACCGGGCGCAGTGCCAGGTTTGCACTGGCCAGCGCCAGGTCGGACTGGTTGTTCTCATGACCTTTGCCAGCAATGAGTACAACATCGTCTGCTGAGGCCTGGGCGATCGTCCAGGCAATCGCGGTGGCACGATCTTCTATCACTACCGCTGCCGCCGGCCGCTGCAATCCGGCAACAATCGCAGCAATTATTTTCGCCGGATTTTCGCTGCGCGGATTGTCGCTGCTAATGACCACGCGATCGGCGCGATGTTCAACGATGCGCCCCATCAATGGACGTTTGCCGGTATCACGGTCACCACCACAACCAAATACACACCACAACTTGCCGCGACAGTGTGTGCGCAAAGCGCGCAGCACGACGTCCAGCGCATCCGGCGTGTGCGCAAAATCAACATACACGGTCGGCGCAGAAGCGGCCGCGGGCACGCGCTGCATACGTCCAGGCGGCGCAGTGACGTCGCCAAGCACTGCACAGGCTTGCTGCATTGGAACGCCCTGAGTTAACAACAGGGCAAGCACCATGACCGCATTGGCGACGTTGAAGTCACCCACCAAAGGCAACGCCATGGTTGCCTCACCCCACGAGCTAACCACTTTGACCTGTGAGCCGAGCGCGTTCGCAACCACCGCGCGAACGAAAACGTACGGCCGCCCATTGGCGACCCGATCGAATTTTGTGGACACGGTCACAACGTCCTGCCCGCAGCGATCAGCGAGTCGTGTGCCGAATTCAGAATCCAGATTAATGATGCGTTGTTTGGCACTGTATTCGGAAAACAGCCGCGCCTTGGCATCGCCATAACTTTGCATATCGCCGTGATAGTCCAGGTGATCGCGGCCTAAATTGGTAAACATCACAGTATCAAACGCAACTCCATCGACACGGTTCTGTGCCAGCGCGTGTGACGACACCTCGAGGGCCGCAAACGTTGCGCCTGCGTCACGAAAACCGGCCAGCTGCGAATTCAGTTCGATCGTCGCCGGAGTGGTCATGCTAGCGTTTAAATCGACCGTGCCGATACCGGCGCCGAGCGTGCCAATATAAGCGCAGGATTCACCCAGCCGCTGCATGCATTGTGCGATTAGCCAGGCAACTGTGGTCTTGCCGTTGGTACCAGTGATGCCGATAACGCGCATACTTGCCGATGGTGAGGCAAAAAATCGATTCGCGATCGTGCCAAGGTGCTTGCCAAGATTGTCGACCGCGATGATCGGAATGCCCGGCACAAACTCCGGCGCCGCGGCGGTACTCGCGTCGTAGACGATAGCAGCTGCGCCCGCAGCTATGGCCGTGTCAACGTAGTCGATGCCGTGACTGCTGATTCCCTGGCAAGCGAGAAATACATCACCCGCCTGCAGCTTGCGGCTGTCGCTATGGATGTCGTACACCGGGATCTCCGGCGCATCGGCGATACCCCGCAACAGTTCTGCCAGGGTCATTGCCGGGTGCACGCGTTCAGCAGGCATGCTCATCGACTCATCGCCTGCATCGCACTGTTCGAGTCGCGTGCCGGCAACGCATCGGGGGGTACCGCCAGCAACCGCAGCGAATCGGCCATGATGTTGGCAAATACGGGCGCAGCCACGTCACCGCCGTAGTAGAGCTCTCCGCTCGGCTCGTCGATTACGATTACAGCAGCAAGGCGCGGGTCACTGGCCGGCGCAAGACCAGCGAATATCGAAATGTACTTGTCCTTCGAGTAACCGCCAGCGGCAAATTTCCATGATGTACCCGTCTTGCCTGCGATTCGGTAACCCGCTACCGCGGCACCCATTCCTGTACCACCTGGACGCACGACTTCCTCGAGCATACGGCGCACAGCGAGTGCAGATTCCTTCGACACCAGCTGCTCGCCCGCGCCGGCCTGATCCAAAGCAAGCAACGATATGGGATGCATTACGCCACCACTGCCGAGCATGGCATAGGCCTGGGCAAGCTGAATTGGGGTAACTGACAGTCCATAGCCGTAGGCCAGCGTCGCCTGGCTGATCGGCTGCCAGTGATTGAAATGGGTCAGCGTACCCGCGGACTCGCCAGGAAAACCGCTTGCAGTTAACGAGCCCAGGCCGAATTCAGTCATTGTTCGCCACAACTGGTCCGGTGGCAGTGACATCGCGACCTTGGTTGCGCCAACGTTGCTGGACCGCGCCAGGATCGTTGTCAGGCTGATGCGGCCGAGATTGTTTGTGTCCTCAATGGTCTTTGCGCCGACTTTGACAAATCCGGGCGCCGTATCGATGACACTGCTCGGGCGATAGCGGCCACTTTCCAGCGCGGCCGCTATCACTAACGGCTTGATACTGGAACCGGGTTCGAAAATATCGGTGATTGCGCGGTTGCGATAGCGTTCTGGCAACATTTGCGAGCGATCGTTCGGGTTGTAGGCCGGCTGGTTGGCAATGGCCAGCACCTCACCGGTGTGAGTGTCCAGCACCACGATCGATCCCGACTCAGCATTGTTTGACTGGATTGCCGATTTCAGCGCCCGGTAAGCCACATACTGAATGCGCAGATCGATGCTGGTGCGCAAATCCTTGCCATGGTGCGGCGGGCGAATGCTTTCGACATTCTCCACGGAACGTCCAAGCCGGTCCTTTAGCACGCGCTTGGCGCCGGATTCGCCGGCGAGCCAGTGATTGAACTCCAGCTCCAGCCCTTCCAGACCTTTATCGTCGATATCCGTAAAACCCACCAAGTGCCCGACGACCTCACCCGCTGGGTAGTAGCGCCGATACTCCCGTTGAATATTGACTCCGGGCAGTTTCAGTGCCATCACTGCCTGCGCCCTGTCCGGGCTCAAGTGGCGCCGCAAGTAAACGAAATCCTTGTTCATGCTGAACGTGATCTGCCGGATCAGCGATTGCTCATCAAGTTCGAGTACACGCGCAAGTTGTGGAATCTTTTCCTCAGCAAGAGCCAGCTCTTTCGGGTTTGCCCAAACACTATCGACCGGCGTACTTATTGCAAGCGGCTCGCCATTGCGATCCATTATCGTGCCACGATGCGCGGTGATACTTTCGGTGCGTAAATGCCGCGTGTCCGCCTGGTGGGACAGGAAGTCTGTATTAAGGACCTGCAGATGGATTGCACGCGCAACCAGCGAAACTGCAAGCAACAAGAAGAACACACTTACCAGCGCAGCTCTGACTACGAAGCGTTTTGCAGTCTGACTTTTTGTTTCGGCGCCGCGTGTCATTGTCTTTCAATTACAAAAATTTCTGAACTTGTCGGTCGCACCAGGGACAATTCTTCGCTGGCAACCTGCTCGATTCGCGCATGCGTAGCCCAAGTGCTCTGCTCAATTTGCAATTGGCCCCATTCGATATTCAGTTCGTCGCGCGCATGCGTAAGATTTTCAAGCTCGACGAACAGTTTGCGAGATTCGTGTTTTGTGTACACCAGCGCCACCGCGCTGAGGACGCACGCGACTGCGAACACGATTACCAGCAACAACGACTGTCTCCCGGCAGGGGCTGACATCAAATTCGCTCCGCGACACGCAAGCGCGCACTACGCGCACGTGGGTTGAGCGCGATCTCGGCGCTGCTCGCAACGATGTCCTTGCCGACCAGGCGCAGACGCGGCTGGAACTCGGCCGGCACAATCGGCATGCCGCGATACTGCTCGGACTCGCGCGATGCGGCGCGCATGAATCGCTTCACGATGCGATCTTCGAGCGAGTGAAAACTGATAACGCACAAACGGCCACCGTGGCGCAGCACCGTTATTGACTGCTGCAACACAGCCTCAAGCTGCTGCAACTCATCGTTGATAAAAATGCGAATTGCCTGAAAGGTCTTGGTGGCGGGATGTTTTTTGCGCGCATGTGCAGGAACCACCGATTCAACAATACCGGCGAGGCGGCCAGTGCTCTCAATTGCCGCGATAGCGCGTGCGGAAACGATCGCTCGCGCGATGCGCGGCGCTGCCTGCTCCTCGCCATACTCGTATAGCACCCTTTTCAAGGTCTTTTCGTCCACGCTGGCAAGCCAGCCTGCGGCGTCGAGCCGCTGCTGCGTATCCATGCGCATGTCGAGCGGTCCGTCGCGAAGAAAGCTGAAGCCCCGATCGGCTTGATCAAGTTGTGGAGATGAGACGCCCAGGTCAAGGAGCAAGCCGTCGACTTGTCCCGTAAGCCCCCTTTCCCCCATGCATGCCGCCAAGTTTGCAAAATCGTTCCTTATCAACTGCACCCGCGAATCATTTGCCAGTGATGCCGATGCTGACGCTATCGCTTGTGCATCGCGATCAATCGCGATCAATCTTCCGTTCGTACCCAGTCGCTCGAGAATTGCTGTTGCATGTCCTCCGCGTCCGAATGTCGCATCGACGTAACAACCGTCGCGTTTAATATCCAACCCATCCAGTACCGGCCCGAGCAGCACCGGCACATGCGGATTGCCATTCACTGGATGCACTCCGCGTTAGAACGAAATTGATTCAAGATCGGCCGGCAGTTCACCATCATCGTTACCGGCCAGCCATGCATCCCGTTTTTCCGTCCAGGCGTCTTCATCCCACAATTCGAATTTGTTGCCCTGCCCGATCAACATCGCTGCTTTATCCAGACCGGCGAAATCGCGAAGTTCACGCGAGACCAATATGCGCCCGTTGCCATCCATCTCGACCTCGGTGGCATAACCGACCATAATCCGCACAATGTTTCGCGCGACCTTGTTCATGCTCGGCAGACGCACCAGTTTTCGTTCAAGTTCTTCCCAGTCCTGTAAGGGATAAATCAGGAGGCAGTGATCCTTGTCGACCGTCACGACGATTTGCCCGGCACAACGGGAGGCCAGCCGATCCCGATACCGGGTCGGTATTGCAAGACGCCCTTTGGCGTCCAAATTGACTTTGGTGGCCCCTCGAAACACGATGCTGCGGACGGCCCCGGCTCCGCTCTTCTGGCGCGAATCCCGGGCGACTTGCCCATTTCCTCCCACTTTTTTCCACTTTTCAACACTATAAAGTCGAGTCCTCTGAAGCGTCAACACGCACCGGCAATTATTTCTTTTTGTACAGGGACTTAGGGGCTGATTTGTGGGTCAAATCGGGCAAATTATGGCAGGCCGTGCGCCTATGAAATCATGTGCTTACGGTCGTTTCTTCAATAGAGCATGAAATCCGGGTCGGCAGACGGCGACAGCACTGGTTTTGGGCTGAGCACAGGGTCGATTTGGTGGGCTCGCGCAAAACATCAGCCCTGGTCGGCAAAGGTTCGAGTAACTTATTGATCTATTTGCAAAAAATGCATGCGCGCGTTTTCTTGACTGGATACGGGTCAATGCCCTGGAAATGGGCCGCTCACCCCCGTCGGCGAAAGGATCAAGAAAGTCGGAGCCGGCAGTAAGCCGGGTTCTGTCGAGAGCAATCATTCATCTGGGACAACCGTCACCGGCTGCCTCTAGCGACCTACCCGGGAGCCCGTTCGGAACCGACGGTGCAGACGTGCTGCCACTCCCCTATTTGGTCTTGCTCCAGGCGGGGTTTGCCGTGCCGCGAGCTGTTACCAGCCGCGCGGTGCGCTCTTACCGCACCTTTTCACCCTTACCGGGCCTCGTCCGAAGACCAGTCCGGCGGTATATTTTCTGTGGCACTTTCCATGGGCTCGCGCCCTCCAGGCGTTACCTGGCGCCCTGTCCGAAGGAGCCCGGACTTTCCTCTGCAACGTCCAGCGTTACAGCGATTGCCTTGCCGACTCCGACTTTCTTGGACAGCGGATTCTACAGCAATCGGCAACAATCGGCGCACCAGGGTTGAGTCATGCCGGGGCCGACCTGGCCGTCTCGAACTTTCTAGTCTTCGCGAGCCTTGTTGAGTTCAAGCAAGTGCGCGTAAAGCTCGTTCGGCTTGCCGCCGGTAACCCTGGCAGCAATTTTCGCGGCGACTTTCGGCGGCAAGTGCGCGGCCAACTCCACGAGCAACGGCTCCGCATTGATCGACGTGGTCACTGCACTGCTGGTGCCGCTCGCGATGATGACAAATTCGCCTTTCGCGACAATTTCTCCAATGTCGACCATGTGCAATAAGCCAGCCAGCGGCGCCTGCACACACTGCTCGTGCATTTTTGTCAGTTCGCGCCCGATAAATGCATTGCGATCTGCGCCGAAAGCCGTAACCAGGTCCGCAAGACAGTCTCGGATACGATGCACCGATTCATAAAAGACCAGGCTGCGAGGCTCGCTCGCCAATTCCGCCAGACGTGCCCGTCGCGACACCTGTTTCGGCGGCAGGAAACCCTCAAAACAATAGCGGTGAGTCGGCAAACCGGCCACGGACAATGCCGCCGTTGCCGCACTCGGCCCGGCAACCGGCACCACGCGCACCTTGTGTGCGTGCGCAGCGGCAAGCAATCGGTATCCGGGATCACTGATCAATGGTGTGCCGGCATCGGAGACCAGCGCAACGTTGCTGCCGGCGTTCAGTTTCGCCAGCAATGCGTCAACAGCTTGCTCTTCGTTATGGTCATGTAAAGCGAAAAGCGGTGTTTTCAGGCCGAAATGCGATAGTAATCGGCCAGTGTGGCGGGTATCCTCGGCGGCAATCAGGTCCACAGTATCGAGCGTCTGGCGCGCTCGCGGCGACAGGTCCTCCAGGTTGCCAATCGGCGTTGCCACAACAAATAATGTGCCGCTCATGTTGCAACCTGTGCCCTGACTATGAATGTTTATATAGGAAAAAAATCATTACACCGAGATTAGCAAGAATTGCCGCTGTGATGCTGGCGTCGCTCGCAATTGGCGCCTGCGCGACTACCGGCGGTGGTATCAGCAGCGGCCCGGGCGAGGGCCGCGCCGAGCGGCTCGCCCAGAATGGCCAGCATCGCGACGCAGCTGCCGCATATGCTGAGCTGGCATCAGCCACCTCGGGCCCGGCTCGCGAACGTTTGACGCTGCTGGCCGTCGAACAATGGCTGGATGCCGGCGACGCAAGCCGCGCGCGCGCGGCGTTTGTCGGCGTGACTGCTCCCGGCGACACGCAATTGCGGCAACTCTGGAATACGAACTCGGCAACGCTGTTGTTGTATCGTGGCGACGCGGATGGCGCATTGCAGGTACTTGAGGCCATGAGCCGGGAGCCATTGCCGCGTAATCGGCGCCTGCGCGTGGATGCCTTGCGCGCGGACGCATGGATACAGAAACAGGATCCGGCACGCGCCATCGAAATCATGACGCGACGCGAGTCACTTTTGTCGAGTCGCCAGGATATCGAGGAAAATCGCTGGCATCTGTGGCAGGCATTACTACTTAGCGATCCTCGAGACCTGCGCGCGGCGGCCGAACTGACGCTCGACGAGAACACACGCGGCTGGCTCATGCTGGGATCACTCGCAACCTCTACCGGACAACAAGGCATTGCCTGGATCAATGGAGCCGTGCGCTGGCGCGAGAGTCATGCCAATCATGCGGCCATGGCAGTCATCGCACGCCTCGAACTGCCGGACGCCGTGATTCTGGACTATCCAAAGCAAATTGCGCTGCTTTTGCCCTTGTCCGGGGACGCCGCCCGTGCCGGTCACGCAGTTCAAAATGGATTTCTGGGCGCATACTTTTCGATGCTCGAAGGGCTTGACGAGTATCAGACAATTCGAGTCTACGACGTCGACACCGAAGGCGGCGCCAGCGCGGCCTACATGACCGCGGTCGCTGATGGCGCAGAGTTTGTTGTCGGCCCATTGCTCAGGAACAGCGTTATTTCGCTGGCCAATGACACGCTGGTGCCGGTACCCGTACTAACGCTGAATTACCTGCCCGATGACATGCTTGCGCCCCCGGGGCTGTATCAATTCGCACTCGCGCCGGAAGACGAGGCGCGAAGTGCGGCAGAACGCGCAATTGCTGATGGGCACAGCCGCAGCGTCGCGCTGGTGCCGAACAACGATTGGGGCCGGCGTGTGCTGTCGAGTTTCACGACCGAGTTCGAGGCGCTTGGCGGCACTATGCTCGATTACCGCAGTTACACGCCGGCCAACCAGGACTTCTCGAATACCATCGAAGACCTGATGGGTTTGTCGGGCAGCATACAGCGCTATCAGCGAATTCGCGCCAATATCGGGTCGCCGCTGCAGTTTGATCCGCGTCGACGCCAGGACGCGGATTTTGTCTTTCTTGGTGCCGACGCCCCTGCGGGACGCCTGCTTAAGTCGCAACTGAAATTTCACTATTCCGGCGACCTCCCCGTCTATGCCACGTCGTCGATTTACGCCGAGGATGGTCGTAGCAACAGTGACCTCAACGGCATCATGTTTGCAGACACACCGTGGATTATTTCGCCGCAGGTCTGGATTGAACACCTGCCGCCAGTGTTCGAGCGAAATTTTCCCGACGAAAGCCGGCTTGGACGATTGCACGCGATGGGCTACGACGCCTATCAGTTAATTGCTGCGCTTTACACGGCGAGAATTGGTGCTATGCCCGAACTGGATGGCGCAACCGGCAAGCTCTACCTCGACCCGGATGGCCGTGTCAGACGGCGCATGGCGTGGGCCAGATTTCAGGGCGGTGAACCTGTGCCTGTACCCGATGTCGAATATCCCGCTGGCCCTATTCGAGACATTAGCGACGCGGCCGAAATGCAACCGCCGGCCGCGGATGACGAATTGTGGTACGAGCAAAGACCCGAGTAGTCGGTACGAATGCCGAATCCATGGCGCTCAAATTCCTGAAAGACAATGGTCTGAGCCCGATACAGCAGAATTTTAGATGTCGACTCGGCGAACTTGACCTGGTGATGCGTGACAACAACTGCCTGGTCATCGTCGAAGTGCGTTATCGAGGCAACAGGTCTTTGGTCCCAGCCGGCCTCACTGTCGATCCCCGCAAGCAGCGGAAACTGATTCGAACGGCTGCTCTATACCTGGCATGGAATCCGCGTTACGCCAACCATGCTGTACGATTTGATGTTGTCGGTATCGACACCAATGCCGAATCGAAAACGAGTATCGAATGGATACGTGACGCATTTCGACCCGCGGACGCTTCTTTGTAGAGCGATCGCTTTACTTGACGACGCGCAGATGCGGACGGCGGCGCTCGGTCACCACGTCGGCAGTAGTTTGCACAGCCTGCTCGGCGGATGTGTCCGAGTCATGCGAAAAAATCATGCCCTGCCCGGTTTCCCGTGCGTAGATCCCCAAGACTGAGCGCATCGGGACCCAGACGTCGAACGGCACCCCCGAGAATCTGGCACGGAAGCTGATCGCCGCATTGACCAGTTTGAGATTATGTGCCGCCGAGTCACTGATATTCAGGATAATTTTTCCATCTTTGACATGCTCGCGCGGCACCGTGACGCCATCTACTGCGGCGTCCACGACGATATGTGGAGTATGCTCGTTGTCTGCCATCCATTCGTGCATGGCACGAATCAGGTAAGGTCTCTTCGAGCGGCTTGGATTTTTCAATTTATTCTACGCCCGGCCAAAATCTTCCGAGCGCCAAGCTTATCATTGTTTGGCGGCGCATGTTCGTTGATGACATAAGCTGGCGAACACCCTGGCCGCTTTCCCCTAGACCCGCATTTCCTGTTCGAGCTCAGTCATACTCTGCCGGAAAGAGCGTCGCGCGAAAATGCGGTTCATGTACCGCTCTATGGGTTCGGCCGGGCCACCCAGTTCGATTCCGTAAAGTGGCAGGCGCCACAATATTGGCGCAATGCTGGCATCAACCAGCGAAAACTCATCGCTCAGAAAAAACGGCCGCGCCGCAAACAGTTCGCTGCTTTGCAAAATACTCTCGCGAAGCAATTTGCGCGATTTGGCGCTGAGTTTTCCGTCACTGGTTGATTCCGCCTCCTCGGCAATCGAATACCAATCAGACTCGATCCGGAACAAGGCGAGTCTAAACTGCGCACGCATCACCGGATCGACCGGCATCAACGGCGGATGCGGAAAGCGTTCATCCAGATACTCGATAATAACGCGCGAGTCATACAGTGTGAGGTCACGATCGACCAGGGTCGGTACGGTGTGGTACGGGTTAAGATCCATCAGGTCTTCCGGCAACTCGGGCCCAAGAATGTTGGCGATCTCAATGTTGATATTCTTCTCGGCCAGCACCAGCCGCGTTCGGTGACTATGGATGTCAGTTGGCCTTGAAAACAAGGTCATTACGGAACGTCTATTGGCGATAACTGCCATCATGATTTTCCTCGATTATCCTACTTATGACGCTGATCAAATTGATCAGTGAACGTCTTTCCAGACTTGTTTCTTGAGCATGTAGGCAATGATCAGGAATACCAACAGGTACATGATTACCCACGTACCGATCTTGCGTCGGTCGGCACGAATTGGCTCCGCGATATATGCGAGAAAATTGACCGTGTCACGGACAAACTCTTCGTAGTCATCGGCGAGCGCCGGGCTGACGTGGCCTTCAGTTACCTGTTCGAAACCTTCAAAACTTTTCGTCGTGACGCCAGCCTCGGTATGTTCTGAAAAGACAGCTCGCTGGTATCCCTGCAGACCCCACAGGACATGCGGCATGCTCGTGCCTGGAAGATAAAGGTTGTCGACGCCGGTGGGGCTACCTGCCTGCAGGTAAAAACCCATCAGGAAACTATAGATATAGTCGGCGCCTTTGGAGCGTGCCATTAATGACAAGTCAGGCGGTGCCTTGCCATACCAGCGCTCGCCATCTGCCGCGGACATCGCGGCGACAATCGGCTCGAACGTCTTTTCGGCATTAAACATCAGGTTGTCGATCAATTGTTCGTCGGACAACTCAAGGTCCTTGCCGATGGTGTTGAAGCGCACGTATTGGGCCGAGTGGCATCCCGAGCAGTAATTCATGAAATTCCGTGCGCCACGCTGCAGAGAATTGATCCTGCCCGGGTTAATGTCGGCCTTAAGCAGCTCAGCGCCGCTGCCCGCCGCAAATGCCGGCGTCGCAATAACAAATACTACGATCCATGAACTCGCTATGAGGCTAGCCAGCTTTATCAACTTGTCCATATCAAACCACCCTGTCCGGCACTGGTTTGGTCTTGTCGACGGTTGTGTAGTACGGCATTAACAGGAAAAACGCAAAGTAGATAACGGAAAAGATTCTCGCGGCGAGTACATAGGTACCACTCGCCGGTTGCGTGCCTAACCAGCCCAACACCAGGAAACTCACTACAAAGACAATCAGCGCGGTTTTATAGATCCAGCCGCGATAGCGGATCGACTTGACGCGCGCACGATCGAGCCAGGGCAGGAACACCGGCAACAATACCGAGCTTCCAAACAGGATGAAGCCCCAAAGCTTGTCCGGCACGGCACGCAGGATCGCGTAAAACGGTGTGAAGTACCAGACCGGCGCGATGTGCTCCGGGGTAGCCTTCAGATTGGCCGGCTCGAAGTTTGCGTGCTCAAGAAAATATCCGCCCATCTCTGGCGCAAAAAACATCACGAACGAGAAAATGATCAGGAAAATGATGATCGCGACCAGGTCCTTGGTGGTGTGATAGGGGTGGAACGCGACGCCATCGAGCGGAATGCCGTCCGGTCCCTTGTGGTCCTTGATTTCGATACCGTCCGGATTGTTCGAGCCAACCTCGTGCAAAGCAACGATGTGCACGAAAACCAGCCCTACCAGGGCCAGCGGTAATGCGATCACATGCAGCGCAAAGAATCGGTTCAGCGTAATGTCAGAAATTGAATAATCGCCACGGATAATTTCAACGAGCGCCTCGCCGATGCCGGGAATTGCGCCGAAAAGAGAAATAATGACCTGGGCGCCCCAATACGACATCTGGCCCCAGGGCAGCAGGTAGCCGGCAAAGGCCTCGGCCATCAAAACAAAAAATATCAGCATGCCGATGAGCCAGATCAGTTCACGCGGTTTCTTGTACGAGCCGTACAGCATGGCCCGAAACATATGCAGGTAAACAATGATGAAGAAGAATGACGCGCCGGTAGAATGCATATAGCGGATCAGCCAGCCCCACTCTACGTCGCGCATGATGTACTCAACTGATGCGAACGCTTCTGCCGCTGATGGCTTGTAATTCATGGTCAGGAAGATGCCGGTGACCAATTGCATGACCAGCACGACCATCGCGAGCACGCCGAACACGTACCAGAAATTGAAATTCTTCGACGCGTAGTATTCGGTGACGTGGTACTTCATCGTTGCCGTCCACGGGAAACGATCGTCGATCCACTGCATGAATCCGCCCTGCGGCTTGCCGATTTCTGCTTCGACTTTGGCCATTACGCTGCTCCCGTGTCCTGCCCAATCAGAATCAGGTCATCCCGAACAAAACGGTATGGCGGTATACGCAGGTTTGTCGGCGCTGGTACTCCCTTATATACGCGACCGGCCAGGTCAAACTTCGATCCATGACAGGGACAGAAAAAACCACCGTGCCAATTTTCGGCTGGCCGAAGATCGAAATCTTCCAGCGGCGCGCAGCCAAGGTGTGTACATGAGCCCTCGACCACAAGAAACTCCGGCCGCACAGACCGTGTGGCATTGGCAGCATATACCGGCTGTTGCGAAGTTTCGGCCGAATCCGGGTCTCGTAGCTGATCAAGTCCCTCGCCCAGGCGTTCAAGCATGGTTGCTGAACGCCGCAGCACGAACACCAGCTTGCCGCGCCAGAGTACCCGTACCATCTCACCGGGTTGCAAGGAACCGACCGCAACCTCAACCGGCGCACCGAGCGCTTGCGCTCGTGCGCTTGGTTTCAGCGATGCCAGGAAAGGAAATGCAGCAAGCCCCGCACCGACGACGCCGGTTGTGATCGTTGCTACAGTTAGAAAATGACGCCGGTTGCGATTAATGCGATCCACGTCGTCTTCGTTCATCAGGCACTCCCATACGCCCCGCTGCCAAGCGCGCTTCTTCGTGTTTTGTCGTTGCGATTAGATTTGCAGCAATCCCGAATACTCGTCAGGATGAAAAGTAGCCCGGAGAGCTTGCGAAAAATGAGCGCGCATTATATACGGGGATAAGCAATTTTGGCTAGTTCAAAGGCCAAAACGGTTTGATTCCCAAGGTAATTTTGTTGTCAGGAGCAAAATCAGCGCTGTTCTTTGTATTGCAGTCAGTCCTGGTCGGGTTGGCGCTGGCGTTTCTTGTTGTTATTTTTCGCCCCGATCTGCTACCAGACATCGCTGGCAACGGTCGATTCGCGCCCGCAAGCTATGCCGACGCTGTCGATATCAGTGCGCCGGCAGTCGTCAGCGTGTACACCAAGCGCTTGGTGGAATACAGCTCCTCAGCCGATGAACGGCCAAGATTTCGCATCGAATCCAGCGCTGGTTCCGCTGTGGTTTTGGACCCGCAAGGCTACCTGGTAACCAATTTTCATGTAGTAAACGCCGTGGCCGAGATCAACGTGCAGTTTAGCGATGGGCGCTTTGCCGAACCTGAGGTTATTGGCGTAGACGCAGAAACGGACCTGGCATTGCTTAAAGTCGATATGGGCCCGATTCCAGCTATTGCGCTCGGCAGTTCCAGCAAGTTACGTGTCGGCGACGTGGTTTTGGCAATTGGCAATCCTTACGGGCTAAGCAGGTCCGTCACCCAGGGTATCGTCAGTGCGACCGGGCGCGGCGAAATTGACCTGAATACCTTCGAAAACTACATCCAGACCGACGCTGCAATTAATGCCGGAAACTCTGGTGGTGCGCTCATCAACGTGCGCGGCGAGCTGATCGGTATCAATACCGCCGTGCTGCAACAGGATGCCGGTACCGAGGGCATCGGTTTCGCCATTCCGGTCGACCTCGTTCGCGGCGTCGTTGCCGAACTCAAGCTGCACGGCAGGGTGGTTCGAGGCTGGATGGGCTTTGAACCTGATGACCTGACTCCAGCCGAGCGCGTGGCCATGGGGATCGAGGGGAACGCCGGCATTCTGCTTGATGGTGTTTACCCGGAAAGCCCGGCGGCCGCCGCCGGACTGTTGCGCGGCGATGTAATACTGTCGATTAACGGTGACCCTATTTTGTCGCAGCGGCAGGCCCGCTTGCTGGTCGCCGGGACATCACCGGGTGACGCCGTAGGCATTGTCGGTTTGCGCGACGGAGTTCAGTTTACTGCGACAATTACGGTTGGCGAGCGCCCGCCGGAGCTCTAAAGGACGCGGCGAATGGTCGCGCCAAGCTGTAATAGTTTTTCTTCGATACGCTCGTACCCTCTGTCAACATGATAGATGCGATCGACAAGAGTTTGACCTTCGGCCGCCAGTCCTGCAAGAACGAGGCCGGCTGATGCGCGCAGGTCGGTCGCCATTACCGGCGCCGCGGTCAATCTTTCGACACCGGTACATATTGCGGTGTTGCCCTCAAGTCGAATGTTGGCACCCATTCGCTGTAACTCAAGAACGTGCTGAAAACGATTCTCAAAAATTGTTTCGGTTACCGTGCCAACACCTTTCGCGACCGCGTTCAGGGCACAAAACTGGGCTTGCATATCGGTCGGGAACGCCGGGTAAGGCGCAGTGCGCACATTCACTGCTTTCGGCCGTGCGCCGTGCATGTCGAGTTCAACCCAGTTATCGCCGAGTGTAATTTCGGCGCCCGCTTCGCGCAATTTGATCAGCACCGCGTCAAGCGTCTCCGGCGCCGAATCCTCCAAACGTATGTGACCCCCAGTCATCGCGGCACCCACCAGGTAAGTGCCAGTCTCGATGCGATCAGGCAACACGGTGTAATCGGTGCCACCAAGCGACTCCACGCCCAGCACGGAAATCGTACTGCTGCCCGCACCGTCGATTTTCGCGCCCATACTAATCAGGAAATTAGCCAGGTCCAGAACCTCAGGCTCGCGTGCCGCGTTTTCCAGCACTGTCTCACCTTTGGCGAGTACCGCCGCCATCAACAGGTTTTCCGTGCCGGTGACTGTAACCGTGTCAAATACGATATTGGCACCCTTGAGACGCTCGGCGCGGGCCTTGATAAATCCGTTTTCAACCTTGACGGACGCACCCATCGCCTGCAGGCCCGCGACATGCAAATTTACTGGTCGTGCGCCGATCGCACAGCCGCCTGGCAGCGATACATCCGCTTTGCCGAATCGAGCCAGCAGCGGCCCCAGCACCAGGATGGACGCGCGCATGGTCTTGACCAGTTCGTAGGGCGCCTCGAGTCGGGTGATCGTCCTTGCGTCCACCTCGACATTCAGGCGCTCGCCAACCGTGACTTCTGCCCCCATGGTCTGCAGCAAGGCAATGGTCGTTGTTACGTCCTTGAGATGCGGCACATTGCGGATCAAAACCGGTTCGGTGGCCAGCAAAGTCCCGGCAAGTATCGGCAACGCGGCATTCTTCGCACCGGACATTGAAACTTTTCCGGACAACCTGGCACCACCGTCAATCAGCAGCTTATCCAAAATCGTTCATTCCGACTGCTGGCGCCATTCTTCCGGCGTATAGGCACGGATTGAAAGCGCATGAATTTCCTTGCCCATCAGCGCACCCAATGATTTATAAATCAGCTGGTGTCGAGCCAGCGCCCGTTTCCCGGCGAATTCCTCCGCGACCACAACAGCCTCAAAATGAGTGTTGTCGTCACTCGATACCCTGACCTCGGCATGCCTGAAGCCGGCTTCGATGAGCGCGCGTATTGCGGCTGGATTCATCATTAACACGTGTGGAAAATCGGGCTGGGCGCGCAGTGTACCGGGAAATCGGCTCGCTTCCCAACAGTCAGCGGCGTTTGTGTATTATAGCCGCCCCGAATCACAAATGGCGCTTCGAAACCATGCTTGGCTCCGTCTTACTTGTAATTACCGGACTCGCGCTATTGATCTGGGGCGCAGACCGGTTCGTGCATGGCGCGGCCGCAACGGCACGAAATCTCGGCGTGGCGCCATTGCTGATTGGCCTCACTGTTGTCGCGTTTGCGACCTCGGCGCCCGAGATCCTGGTTTCGGTGCTGGCTTCGCTCCGTGGCCAGCCCGGCCTGGCGTTCGGCAACGCAATCGGTTCGAATATCGTTAACATCGGGCTTGTACTGGGTTGCGTCGCGATCATCCGGCCTATTCAGATGCGTTCGGCGACCGTGCGCCGGGAAATGCCGGCCCTGCTCGCCGTTACTTTGTTGACCGTCGCATTGTTTCTGGACGCCTACCTGAGCCGGATCGATGGCCTGGTCCTGTTGACCGGCCTTGGCATCGTGCTGATCTGGCTTGCCCGCATCGGTATTCGATCGGCACCAACAGACCCGATGCAGGGCGAATTCGATGCGGAGATCCCGAAGGACGTCCGCATGAGCAGGGCCGTCTTCTGGCTGACAGTGGGTCTTGCTGCGCTTTTGCTGGGTGCGCACTTGCTGGTCAAGGGGTCGATTTCGATTGCCGAATATTTCCATGTCAGTGACGTTGTAATTGGTATCCTGCTGGTCGCACTCGGCACCAGCCTGCCGGAACTGGCGGTATCCCTGGTCAGTGCTTTGCGCGGTGAATACGGACTCGCCATTGGCAATATCGTAGGTTCAAATATTTTCAACCTGCTCGGCGTGGTCGGCGTTGCGGCGGTAATAGCGCCAATTGGAGTACAACAAACGGTATTGTCGCTGCATATTTTCGTTATGGTTGCGTTTACGCTGGTTTTGTTTGCCATGACCTACGATTACGACGGCAAGAGCGAGTTATCGCGACTTGAAGGATTTGCCCTGCTTGCAGCTTTTGTTGCTTATGATGTCTACGTCGGGCTGCAAAACGTTAGAATACATTGACGCTTATCGCCCCCGGGGCACGCGCTTGGCAGATAAACTGACAAACGAACAACTCATCGCGCTGGCTGGCGACGTGCTCGACATCGAGGCTCGTGCTGTGGCCGGCTTGCGACAGCGCCTCGATGATTCATTCCTGGCAGCTTGCCAGTTGTGTCTCGATACGACTGGGCGAATCGTCGTGACCGGGATGGGCAAGTCTGGCCATATATGTGGCAAGATTGCGGCGACACTCGCCAGTACCGGCACGCCGGCGTTTTTCATGCACCCGGGCGAGGCCAGTCACGGCGACCTAGGTATGATTACCGCACAAGATGTGCTGCTGGCCGTATCCTATTCCGGCGAAACTGCCGAAGTAATTACGATACTTCCCCTGGTCAAGCGTATGGGTGCCAAACTTATTTCACTCACCGGCAATCCAAATTCGACCCTGGCGAAAGCAGCGGACGTGCATCTCGACATCAGCGTCGCTGAAGAAGCGTGCCCGCTGAATCTCGCGCCGACCGCCAGCACCACAGCAACTTTGGCTATGGGTGACGCGCTTGCGGTAGCGTTGTTAAAAATTCGTGGTTTCACTGCCGAAGACTTTGCGATGTCGCATCCGAGCGGCAGCCTTGGCAAGCGATTATTGTTGCGAGTGGCCGACGTAATGCGCACTGACGACGCCATACCCGCAGTCACGCCAGACGTGTACCTTACCGCGGGGCTGATGCAAATGACGGAAAAAGGCCTCGGCATGACCGCAATTGTCGATGCTGAGGGACGTATCGCCGGGATATTTACTGACGGCGACCTGCGCCGCGCGCTCGACGACGGCATCGACGTACGTACGACCCGGATGGCAACGATCATGCACGCCGACTGCAAGACCATAGCCGCCGACGTGCTGGCGGTTGAAGCGGTTCGCGTGATGGAGGAGAACAAGATCACGTCGCTGCTGGTGTCGGATGATGAGCGACGGCTGTTGGGCGCGCTGAATATCCATGACCTGTTTCGCGCAGGAATAATGTGAGCCAGCGGCGGCCTGCAAGGCTTCTGGCCTCGGTGCGACTGGTCGCGTTCGATGTCGATGGCGTCTTCACAGACGGTCGTTTTTACCTCTCCAACACTGGCGTTGAATCGAAGGCGTTCTGTACACAAGATGGCTTCGGCGTTCGACGACTACTCTCGGCCGGTGTTGAAGTCGCCGTTATCAGTGGCCGTACGTCCGCGGCAGTCGCCATGCGCATGGATGAACTTGGCGTTCGACATGTTGTGCAGGGTTGTAATGACAAGATAGCGGCTTTCGAGACTTTGATCGGCGCGCTCGGCATAGACTCGGCCGAATGCGCATACGTCGGCGACGATGTGCCGGACCTGCCCCTGCTTGCCAGGGTTGGAGTGTCTTTCGCGGTCGCCAATGCCGTGCCGGAGCTGCACCAGGCCTGCGACTTTTCAACCCAGGCGAGCGGCGGCTTCGGTGCGGTCCGCGAGGTATGCGACATGCTGCTTGACGCACGACGACGAGAAGCAAGTTGAGCCCACGAAACATTTTTGTCACGGCCATGCTTACGACAGCTGCACTCGGAAGCTGGTATCTCGCGCAGCAAGGTACCACCGCTGACACAGAAACCACTGCACTCGAGTCGCCCAATCGCGGCTACTACCTGAAGTCAGCGCGCATTCTTGGTACCGGCCCGGACGGTGGGCTGTTGTACGAAATCCAGGCCAAGCACGCAGAGCAACTCGGCGACGAGGAAATAGCCTTTACCGATGTGCTTATAAACTACTCGCCGGCCAGCGATGTACCGTGGATTGTAAGCGCGGACTCTGCTTTGATCAGTCAGGGCGAAAAACTGGTGCGACTGAGCGGCCATGTTCGCGCATTGAGCAACGAGGGCTTTTCTGGAAACGACACCGAAATACGCACCCAGTACCTGGAACTGGATCCGGAACGCTACGTCGCTGAGACTGATCAGCGCGTGCAAATTCGTATTGGCTTCCGCAGCCTTACGGCGACCGGCATGCTAGCATCGCTAAACGAGAATCGACTGGAATTGAAATCCAACGTTAACGGGAAATTTGTACCTTGAAACAGTTTGGCCTCGCCCTCCTGTTGCTCCTGCCCGAACTGCTTTGCGCGCAGTTGGCGGATCTGCGTTTGCCGATATCCCTGGATGCGGACTCAACGGACTGGGATGGCAAAACTTCGATGCTGATGTTCCGTGGTTTACGTCTTTCGCAGGGACAGATCGGTGTTTCGGCTGACCAAGGCCGCGCCAGCAAACTCGATTTTCAAGACAGCGTGTGGCGCTTCGAGGGCAATGTCGTTATAGATGTGGAAGGTGGCCATATCGAATGTTCATCTGCCGATTTGAAGTTCACGGATCACACCTTGCGACTGGCATCAATCAAGGGATCGCCTGCGACATTCGCTTTGCAACGACCCGGGAGTGACGAAATTACTTATGCCGAGGCGGGTCAGCTCGAATACGATCTGGCGGCCGGCATTGTGGAATTTGCCGACAATGCCACGATTACAGAGGGCGGCAACCAAATTTCATCCAGCTACCTGGTCTACAACATCGCCGAACAGCGTATCAACGCGCAATCCACGGGCAACGGCGACGAAAAAGTCAAAATAATTTACACGCCAAACGCGACTCGGACTCCCGACCCGGAAATCGACGTTGGGGCCGGCGATCCATGAGCCTGCTAAGCGTTCACGAAATCTCCAAGAGTTACAAACTGCGAAAAGTCGTCAAGGCGCTGTCACTGGAAATCGGCAGTGGCGAAGTCGTAGGCTTGCTTGGGCCCAATGGCGCCGGCAAGACCACCGCTTTCTACATGATTGTCGGACTGGTCGCCGCGGACAAAGGCAAGATCCTGCTGGACGGCAAGGATCTTACTGCCCAGCCCATGCATCGTCGCGCCAAACTTGGTTTAGGTTACCTGCCGCAAGAAGTTTCTATTTTTCGCAAGCTTAGCGTCGAACAAAACATTCTCGCTATTCTTGAGCTGCGTGAGGACCTGGACCGCGCCGGCCGCGAACAGGAACTCGAAAACCTGCTCGACGAGTTGCATGTAGGGCATGTTCGCACGAGCCTGGGCATAAGCCTTTCAGGCGGTGAACGGCGGCGCGTGGAAATCGCCCGGGCGTTGGCTGCGAATCCGCTTTTCGTGTTACTCGACGAACCGTTCGCCGGCGTCGACCCCATTTCAGTCCTCGATATTCAGCGCATTATCAAACACTTGTGTGCACGGGATATCGGGGTTCTTATCACCGATCACAACGTCCGCGAAACGCTCGGAATCTGCGGCAGAGCCTATATACTGAGCGACGGTGTCTTGATTGCTTCGGGCTCACCGGAAGAAATACTTGAGAATCACCATGTCCGTGAGGTGTATCTCGGACAGGAGTTCAAACTCTAGGCATATTGCATGGCATGTTGAAACCTTCATTGCAACTCAAACTCGGCCAGACGCTGACGATGACGCCTCAGCTGCAGCAGGCCATTCGATTGTTGCAATTGCCCGTGCTGGATCTCAGTGCACAGATTCAGGACGCACTCGAAGAAAATATCATGCTCGAGATGGAGGACCTGCCCGATGTGCCGGAAACCAACGGCGAATCGACAGTAGAGATCGAGACTATTCGCGCCGAAGACAGTTGGCAATCTCGTTCTGAACAGATAGTGCAGGACGGTGGCTGGAATGGCGAAGGGCGACCGGTTGCGGATTTTGCTGACGAGTCCGGCCAGACACTGCGTGAGCACCTGCTTTGGCAGCTGGAAATCGAAGACTTCACGGCGCGACAGGCGTTGATCGGCGAAGCCATAATAGATGCTATTAACGATGACGGCTATCTGACCATGTCGTTGGATGAAGTTGCGTCCTACCTTGACAAGGAAGCCAACATTTCTGTCGACGAGGTCGAGGAAACGTTGCACAAAGTACAGCGACTGGACCCCGTAGGCATCGCCGCACGATCTGTCGCCGAGTGCCTGACATTGCAATTGCGACAGCTCGATTTGGATACGCCGGGTCTGGCTCTCGCAATTACCCTGGCACAAGACCATCTCGACCTGGTGGCGAGTCGCGACTATGCCGAATTGCGGCGTTACCTGCGAACTTCAGAGGAACAGTTGCAGGACGCACTGGTGCTACTCAAGGGTTGCAGTCCGAAACCTGGTTTGGCAGTCAGCGCCGCCTCTACTGAGTATGTAATTCCCGATGTGTTTGTGCGCCGGGTCGACAATCGCTGGCAGGTTGAGATCAGTTCCAGTGGAATTCCGCGTTTGTCCGTCAATCAGCAGTATGCTCGCCTGTTGCGCGGCAGCGGCGACCATGCCGTGTTGCGCACACAATTGCAGGAAGCGCGGTGGCTGATTCGCAGCCTCGAAATCCGCAATGAAACACTGATGAAAGTCGCAACCTGTATTGTTGCGCGACAGACCGACTTCCTCGACAAAGGCGAGGAAGCGATGAAACCAATGGTGCTTCGAGACGTAGCTGAAGAAATCGGCATGCATGAGTCGACCATATCCCGTGTTACGACTAACAAGTATATGCACACGCCTCGTGGGGTCTTTGAATTCAAGTACTTTTTTTCCTCGCATTTATCGACGGCCGGCGGCGAAGACCAGTCATCTACATCGGTTCGCGCAAAAATTCGCAAGTTGGTCGGTGCCGAGAATCCAGCCAAGCCATTGAGCGACAGCAAAATCGCGAACTTACTTGCAGCGGAAGGAATATCGGTTGCCAGACGGACAGTCGCGAAGTACCGTGAAGCAATGAATATTGCCCCGTCGAGCGAACGCAAGCGACGCCCGATGTAGGCCAAGAAAGACTTTGAAAATTATCTAAGGAGGTTGTCGACTGACTGTTCGGAATTAATCCAAACAATCTTTATTGGAGCCAATTATGCAATTGAATGTTTCAGGCCATCACATTGAAGTAACTGACTCTCTGCGGGGTTATGTCGAGAGCAAAATCGAAAAAATCGAACGTCATTTTGACCTTGTCTCTGACGTACACTGCATCCTTACAGTCGAGAAACTGCGGCACAAGGCGGAAGCTACTGTCAATATGAATGGCGATACTATCTACGCTGATGCAGTTGAAGAGGACATGTACGCCGCAATTGATGGTTTGGTAGACAAACTCGATCGGCGCGTGAGAAAACACAAAGAACGACTGGCCGACCATCACGCGAGAGACTCGCAGAAGAGGCGATTCGAGTAGCGCCGGTCTCGCCCCGTGCGGCGGTACAAGAACCCGACCGCACGGGCGCAAATACCACCACTGCCGCCCCGCCCAATGATGTTGCTGGAACTAATCATCAAGCCCGACAGCGTATTGTGCAACGCGCAGGCGACCAGCAAAAAACATTGCCTGGAAATTCTCAGCGAACTGCTGGTTCGCCATGCACCACAGATTTCAACCGAAGACATCGTCTCTCGCCTGATTGAGCGCGAGCGGCTTGGGTGCACCGGGCTCGGTCAGGGCGTGGCGTTTCCCCATTGTCGGATACCGGCCCTGCATACAAGTGTCGCCGCACTTATCAAGTTGTCAGAACCTGTCGATTTTGATTGTTATGACGGTAACCCGGTCGATATCGTGTTTGGCCTCATAGTTCCGCAGGACATTGACGCTACTCATCAGGCTAGCATTGTCAGTATTGCGGAGCTGCTCGGCGACAGGGTACTTCGCCAAAACATTCGCGCCGCGGAAACCAGCAAGCAGTTGTACGATTCCCTGATGGAAAGCGAAGGATCGCCGGTTGTATTTGAGCGAATCACCGCAGCAAGCCCGGGCTAAGTACCGATAACGCCGAGACAACCTATGGCCGACGAAATGCGTTTGATTATCATCAGCGGGCTGTCCGGCTCCGGCAAAACTGTCGCGCTGCATGTTCTCGAAGATCTCGGCTACTACTGCGTAGACAATATGCCAGCGGCACTGCTCAAGTCCGTGGTCGACGAAATTCGCTCCGGTAACGACAAACCTGTGCAACTGCTTGCCGTCGGCGTCGACGCACGTAACCGCCGTAAGGACCTTGAATCCTTGCCCGAGTTGATTACCAAACTGCAGGCCGGCGGCGTGCAAACAGAACTGCTGTTCTTGCAGGCCAGCGACGATGTACTGTTGCAACGCTACGGCGAGTCCCGACGTCGTCATCCACTTGCGGAACAGGGTACCGAACTGCGGGCGGCAATCGCCAGCGAAAGGACGATGTTGGCCGAACTGGTAAACGCGGCAGACCTGATAATCGATACTTCGCGGATGAGTATTTACCAGCTGGCGCAGTCAATTCGCGATCGCGTCGATCGACGCAAGACTAATTCGTTGTCAGTATTGATCGAGTCATTCGGTTTCAAAAACGGCATCCCGGCGGATGCCGATTTTGTGTTCGACTTGCGCTGCTTGCCCAATCCTTACTGGACTCTTCAATTGCGAGGCCTCAATGGACGCAACAAAGAAGTAACTGACTTTCTCGAGGCGCAACCGAGCGTTGTAGCGATGTACGAAGACATTCTGGCTTTCCTGCAGCGCTGGATCCCGGAGTACGACAAGGTTCATCGGGGCTACCTGACGGTCGCGATAGGCTGCACAGGTGGCCAGCATCGCTCGGTGTTTATGACCGACAAGCTGGCAACTGCCCTGCGCGCCGTTCACGACCCTGTGTTAGTACGCCACAACGAGCTTGACAGGCAGATAATCGAGAGTCAGTAGATCGCGTGCGATCGGCAGCGCCCCGCTGCTCTGGAACGGCGCGAGCTTACTGGCGATGCAGCGATCCAAGGTCGCGCTGAATCCAGTCAGGAGCGAACAGGCGGGGAACGGCGGCGCCGCTCACGAACGCCAGTAACTGGTCCTTGACCTTCATCGCATCCCGGTAACCGAGATCAATGAGCTCCCGCGTGTATGACTGTTCAAACAGCAAGAAGCTCAACAGGCGATTCTCGCTGGGCCGGCGCCCGCTGAGGCCGCGCAACAGTGCTCGCAGCGCGACCGGCAGATCCCGGCGATGACGGGTGGCAATGACGCGCAGATCCTGGCTGGGGACCACCAGCATTGTATCGATCGCCTGCATGTCAGCTATCGAGGCACCTCGGTGTTCTGCGTCGACCGAATCGATCAACTGATTGATTCGGGCCATACGCTCGATATCCGAGTACAAGCCATCCATAAACAGTGTGTCGAGCATATAGCCCGCAATTTGCGCAAAGCTCGGCGCTGATGGCGGCGAATCTTTTGGCGGCGGCTTGTCGGCCGTCTCATCGCGAATGCCGATAACGAGAATACGGTCTGCACCCAGGTGAATCGCCGGACTAAGCGGAGTCGCCTGGCGCATTGCGCCATCACCAAAATACTCGCCGTCGATCTGCACCGGCGGAAATATCATCGGTACGGCGATACTGGCCATCAGGTGATCGAGATGCAGCTCGGCACGAACACCCACGCGCCGTGTACGCGCCCAACCCTGTTTATCGTCCGCAGCCTGAAAAAATGATACGGAACGAGCGGTCGAATAACCCGCCGCGGTCACTGATACCGCCGCAAGATAGCCCCTGTCGATGGCGTCCTGGATGCGCGGAAAACGGACATTGCGACTCAATAGCGCGCGCAACGGCGAGTTGTCCAGCAGCGACTTCGGTGCACCGACCAGAAATCCACCCAGCACAATCGATGCCATCCAGTGCAGGCTGCTTTTGAGCATCGTTGCATGGTCAGTACGGTACACCTGGTGGCAACGGAAATTGCCCCACACGTGCTCAAGTTCGGCGACCGCATGCCGAATGCGCTGCGCCTTGCTGGCGAGGACCACGGCGTTTATGGCGCCGGCAGAGGTGCCACTCAAGACCGCAAACGGGTTGCGCGCTGCCTTTGGCAATAGCTCGGCGATCGCCTTCAATACGCCGACCTGGAAGGCGCCGCGCGCGCCACCACCAGGCAATACCAGGGCGACTCGCGGGCTCTCGTTTGCGCACTTCATACTGGTGACATACGATAAGTCGTTCGCTAGTTATGATTTGTCATTATAGTGTTCAAGTTATGAAATACACGATCCCGCTCCAAATTGTCCTCATTGCAGCCCTGTTTTCCGCGTCCTGCGTCGCGACTGCCGAACAACCTGCGATTGGCACGCCGGCACCGGAATTCGAATTGCCTGATCAGGCGGGGCAGCTGCACTCGCTGGAAGACTATCGTGACAGGTGGGTCGTATTGTATTTCTATCCAAAAGACGAAACGCCAGGATGCACAACGGAGGCGTGTGCGTTTCGCGACAATATTTTTGCCTATCGCGAGATGAATGCGCAGATTCTCGGCGTCAGCTTCGATGACGTCGAATCACACAAACAATTTGCCGAACATCATGGCCTGCCGTTTCCGCTGCTGGCCGATTCCGATGGCAAGGCGGCTGACGCGTATGGCGTAAGAACCAGGATGTTTGGCATGACCGTTGCCAAGCGCGAGACATTCCTCATTGATCCCGCTGGAAATATTGCCAAGCATTACGGCTCGGTCAAGCCCGATGCGCATTCGGCAGAAGTGCTGGCCGACCTCAAAGCACTCAGCGCCAAGGCGCCCGTGGATTAGCGCAGTTTCTTCATACCCTCGTCCAGACCAGCAATCGTCAATGGATACATTCGATTACTTATGAGTTCACGAATGATCTTCGTCGACGGAGTGTAGTTCCATCGCTGACGCGGCTCAGGATTTAACCAGATCGCTTTCGGGAACGCGTGCAACAGGCGTTGCATCCAGACTGCGCCCGGCTCGTCATTCCAGTGCTCCACGCTGCCGCCTGCATATACAACCTCGTAAGGACTCATGGTCGCATCGCCGACAAAAACCAGTTTGTAATCGGATGCATACTTGTGCGTGATATCGAGCGTCGCAAACCGCTCTGAATGACGCCGTCGATTATCCTTCCAGAAGTATTCATAAATAAAATTATGAAAGTAGAAATATTCGAGGTGCTTGAACTCACTGCGTGCAGCCGAGAACAATTCCTCGCAGACCCGCACGTGATCGTCCATTGAGCCGCCGACATCCAGACACAACAGCAGTTTCACGGCGTTATGCCGCTCCGCCACCATGCGTATATCGAGCATGCCGGCATTTCGAGCTGTCTTGTCGATCGTGTCCGGTAAATCCAGCTGATCGGCGGCGCCCTCACGAGCGAATTTGCGCAATCGCCGCAAAGCAATCTTGATATTGCGGGTACCAAGCTCGACAGAGTCGTCAAGATTGCGATACTCACGGCGATCCCAGACTTTGACAGCGCTGCGATTGCGCGAACTGGCCTGACCGATGCGAACACCTTCGGGATTGTAACCATAGGCGCCAAACGGGGAGGTTCCCGCGGTTCCGATCCAGCGGTTACCGCCTTCGTGGCGCTCGTCCTGTTCTTCGAGTCGCGCCCGCAATGCTTTCATCAACGCCTCGATACCGCCCATCGCCTGAATTTGCGCTTTTTCCTCCTCGCTCAGGAACAATTCAGCCTGGCGCCGCAGCCACTCTTCAGGGATATCTTGCGTCAGGTCGCGCAAGGATTCGCTCAAACCTCTGAAATAGGCAGAAAATATTCGGTCGAAGCGATCCAGCTGTGCCTCATCTTTGACCAGGCAGGCTCGCGACAGGTAATAGAATTCATCAACGCTGTGGCGCGCCAGCCCCTCGCGCATCGCCTCAAGCAATGTCAGCATCTCGGTTATCGAGGTTTTCATGCCGCCAGCGCGGAGTTGATAGAAAAACGGGATCAGCATGGCCGCAGCATTGCGTCGTTACCGACCCGACGTATTGCCGCTGCGACGATCGAGAAACACCAGCTGCTCGAACAAATGCACGTCCTGTTCATTCTTGAGCAATGCGCCATATAACGGCGGAATTGCCTTGCGCGCATCATCGCTACGCAGCGCCTCAGGCGAAACATCCTCAGCTAACAGCAGTTTAATCCAGTCGAGCAGCTCGGAAGTCGACGGCTTCTTTTTTAATCCAGGTACGTCGCGCACACGGTAAAAAGTGTTCAAGGCCTCGGCAAGCAGGGTTTTTTTGAGATCGGGGAAATGCAGGTTGACGATGCTTTGCATCGTCTGCGGGTCCGGAAACTTGATGTAATGAAAAAAACAGCGTCGTAGGAAAGCATCCGGCAACTCTTTTTCATTATTGCTGGTGATCACGATGATCGGTCGATGCACGGCTTTGATCAATTGCTTCGTTTCGTAGACAAAAAACTCCATGCGATCGAGTTCCCGCAGCAGGTCGTTAGGAAATTCGATATCCGCCTTGTCAATTTCATCGATCAGAAGCACAGATTGCTTGTCCGATTCGAATGCATCCCAAATCTTGCCCCGAATGATGTAATTGGAAATATTGTGTACGCGATCATCACCCAGCTGGGAGTCTCGCAGCCTGGCAACTGCATCGTATTCGTACAGACCCTGATATGCCTTGGTCGTCGACTTGATGTGCCATTCGTGCAGTGGCTTTTTCAGCGAATAGGCAATCTCCTGCGCCAACTGCGTCTTACCCGTTCCGGGTTCGCCCTTGATCAGGATCGGGCGTGACAGCGTTACGGCGGCATTTACAGCGATCGTCAGGTCGTCAGTCGCAATATAGCTGCTGGTGCTTTGAAATCGGCCGCTGCTCATGCCGCTATGTTACCGCGTCGCTGGCCGCAATATGAGCTCGTGTTGGCTGGCGCCGGGCAAAAACGGCGTGGCGCGGCCCTCAACCCAGGCGTCATGGCCCTGGCGATAAAAGAGCGACAGAGGGTGTCCGCTCTGCCCACCTGGCATGTGCATCAGGCTTTCTGCCTCATTTCCGGGATACACACTAAAGCGCTCCGATGCACCAAACGTCGGGCCCTGGGCCCTCGGTAAATTTTCGTCGCCGTGCATTGGTGTGGCAGGCATATCCAACCATCGCGACAGGAGCGGAATCGCGCGGCTGAGCGGATGCTGAATGATGGCAGTATTGAATTCGCCCCAGGTACGGCTGGCGAGCGGCCCGTCGAAATTTTCCTCGAAATAGTTGATATTGGCTCGCACTGCTGCCAACAGAAACTCATTCCAATCGTCGAACCCGGCCGGCAACATGTGTTTCGGTCGCTCAGTCAGCAGCGCCCAAAGCGGCGCCTCGAATTGGTTGCTGATACGCAGGCGAACATCGTCGCCATAGGCTTCCCGCACCGGCGTCATCAGTGCGTCGAATACACGTTGCCGGACCTCGAGGCGAAAACTTCGCACCAGGCGATAGCCGACCGACTCGGCGGCCGCGCGCGGCACCCATGCTTCGACCAGCTGCCGATACTCTGCAAATTCCTCGGCATCCCCCAGCACCTCCAGCAGCAGCGCCTGCCACGGACCAAGAAACAGCGCACGATCATCGAACTGAATATCCAGCATGTCCTGCACTGCAAACTGATTTTTGGCTAGCAGCGCATCGCGAATCTGTGCGGCGCGCGCACCGAGGTCATAACCGCCATTGCCAATAAGTCGCAAAGCTTCACCATCCGCGACGCGAGCATTGGCGGTCCAGATACGACCACTCTCGGGATTGATAATGCGCGGGTAACTTTCCGCCGGCAACCAGCCTTGCCAGCCCTGCACTTGGCTCCAGTCTGCAGGCAACAGCGGGTCATAGCCGACTCGCACTGGTATTGGGCCTGCGATGGTCCAGCCGATATTGCCGCCGCTATCGCCAACTACAAAATTCTGTGGGGGAATCGTGACGTGATTTGCGATACTCAGGGCCTCATCCACTGTCGCCGCTGTTTCCAGTTCAATCAGGCGCAGGTTCGTCTCCGAAGTGTGATGCGCTATCCAGCTGATGGCGATTTCGCCATCCGGATACGCAAGCCCATCGGCGACCGGGCCCCAGATTGTCTCCCGCACCTTCAGCGTCACAGGTTCGGCGCCTTTTACAACAATGATCTCTTCAAAGCTCTGGTAGGCCTGATCGCCGTCCGGCGTCTGATACGTTTGCGGCGATCTTCCCGGTAGCAGCAGGATCGCATCAGACCAGTCACCATAACTGTTGGTAAAGCCCCAGGCGACCCTGCCGCTGCTGCCGGCAATAACCAGCGGTTGCCCTGGCAAGGTAACACCGCTGATGTCGACTGCCGGCGTACCACTCGATACCAGCCTGGCACGATAATAAATGTTCGGTACGCGCAGACCGAGGTGCATGTCGTTGCTCACAATCGGCAAGCCGGATTCGGTAAGCGCACCGCTTACCGCCCAGTTATTGCTGCCGGGCAGTGGTGGCGATCCAGACTCGCTCATCGACGATGCCCTGGGCGAAACCGAGCGCAACGAGTAGACATCAGCAGGCGGTATCGGCAGCGGTGCACGTGCCTCGCCCATCATCGGCGCATCCCAGGAAGTGCCCGGCGGGTACATCCAGGCGAATACTTCAGCGGGCAGGATTTTCGCGGCAAGGCCTCGCTGCACGTCGCGCCGGGCCAGTTCATCATTCAGGTCGAAGAACATGGCATAGGCTACCAGCAGGGAATCGGCGGCTATCCACGGTTCAGGATCGACCCCTAGCAAATAATATTCGAACGGTTTCGCGTCCAGGCTTGCAAGCCCGGCATTCACGCCCGCCGCATATCGTTCAAGAAGTGCCCGCTCATTTTCTGTCAGTGCCTGGAGTGCCACCGCCGTTCGGCTTCTAAACCGGTGCAGGCGTTTGCGGCGATCCGCATCAATTGTTGCGGCACCAATAAGTGCCGACAACTCGCCCGCCGCATCGCGGCGCAACAGGTCCATCTGAAAATACCGGTCCTGGCCGTGCACAAAGCCGGTGGCAAAAGCGAGGTCAAGTCGATTGCTGGCGCGGATCGTCGGAATGCCGGCCGCATCACGCACAATGCTGGCCGCTGCGGACAATTCAGCTGCCTCCAATTCTCCGTCAAGCTGCGGCAGGCTGGCCCGCAACGTCAGCCAGGCCAGCATCGCAACCATACTGGCGGCCGAAAACAATCCAAAAAGCAGACGACCCGCCCAGCGTCGCATACCGTATCAGTCCGCCGCCTTGACCCTGAGAATTTTCATCGCATTGGTGTTCCCGGAGACGCCCTCAAGATCGCCCTTGGTGAAAATAACCAGGTCATCAACCTCGACCAATTTGCGGCTCAACAGGGTCTTGAAGATATTCTGGTACAACTCCTGTCGCGCGATTTCCGTAATTGCGAAAGGAACCGGGTAAACACCGCGATACAAGGCAACACGGCGGCTGGTCGCCGCGGAGGGGGTGAAGGCGTAAATCGGAATGTCGGATCGAATGCGTGACATCCAGCGCGCTGTCGAGCCTGATTCAGTCAACGCTATGATCGCCTTTACGTTCAGGTGATTGGCCGTGTACATCACCGCCATCGCAATTGCCTCATCGACAAATTCGAAGTAGTCACCCATGCGATGCCGGGTCGCGCCTTCAGGCAACGGGTACTTCTCAGCGCCAGTGCAGACTTCGCTCATGGCACGCACGGCGTGCACCGGAAACTTGCCGACCGCCGTTTCTCCGGACAACATCACCGCGTCGGTGCCATCCATGACTGCATTGGCCACGTCGGAGACTTCTGCGCGGGTTGGAATAGGGCTCTGAATCATCGACTCCATCATCTGTGTCGCCGTAATGACGATCTTGCTGCCCTTGCGCGTCTTGCGGATGAGTTTCTTTTGGATCCCTGTGAGCTCGGCATAACCCATCTCTACACCGAGATCGCCACGTGCCACCATGACGACGTCCGCAGCCTCGATGATTGAATCGATATTCTCAACCGCCTCGGCGCGTTCGACCTTGGCTACGATAAGGCCCTTGCCACCTGCCGCCCGGAAAAGGCGACGCGCTTCATCGATGTCGTCGCCGTTGCGCACGAAGGATACGGCGAGAAAATCCATCTCCAACGCTGCCGCGAGTTTGATGTTGTCACGATCGATGTCGGTCAGCGCAGCAGCCGACAAGCCGCCGCCTTTCTTGTTGATGCCCTTGTGATCCGAGAGGATGCCTCCGGTTATCACTTTTGTGTGTATGCGGGTCTTTTCAATGCGTTCGACAGCCAGCTCGATCAGGCCGTCGTTCAGCAGCAGTACATCGCCGGCAACCACATCTTCATGCAGCGTATCGAGTGCCACACCGACACCCTTTGCCGTGCCATCTTCTGCTCCCAACTCAGAATCGAGAAAGAAATCATCGCCATCGTTGAGTATTGCGCTATGGTCACGGAAACGCCGGATGCGGATTTTTGGGCCCTGCAGGTCCCCCATAAGACCGACATCACGGCCACATTCGAGCGCCGTCTCGCGCAGCAAGCTGGCTCGACGCCGGTGTTCGTTCGCTTCGCCGTGTGAAAAATTGATACGCGCCACGTCAAGGCCGGCCTTGATCATCTTGCGCAATACTTCCTGGTTGTCTGTCGCTGGCCCCAGCGTCGCAACTATTTTTGTTCGTCTTTGCATGGCGGCGATTATTGCACAAGCCGGCACAGAGCACCGCTGCAAAAAAGACCTTGCCCTGACTTTGGCTTGTCACAAAAAAGCAGTATTCTCACCCACCACCTCCCCGAGCCTGGAGCACGGAACTTTGCAACGCCGTCGATTCTTGCAAAGCCTCGCGGTCGCCGCGGTTGCACCGTCGGTTCCGGCCGCGATTCGCGCCGCGGAATCTCGCTTTGCTGCGCTGCGCCCGGACCCGGACCGCATCATAGACCTGCCGGCGGGGTTCAGTTACCGGATTCTTTCGCGAGCCGGCGAACGGATGGATGATGGACTGCAAGTCCCGAATGCGCATGACGGTATGGCCGCTTTCGCGGCGGACAATGGCCGGATAATCCTGGTCTGCAATCACGAGCTGGCAATTGACGAACTTCAGCTCAGTGCTTATGGCCCCGACGTTGGCGCCATACCCGACTTCGTCTGGTCGAAAATGTACGACGCCGGCCAGCGCAAGACGCCCTCGGCCGGCGGTACAACCACCACGATCTATGACCCGGCGAGTGGCAGGGTCGAGCGCCGGTTTTTAAGCCTGGCAGGCACCGAAATCAACTGCGCGGGCGGGCCGACGCCCTGGGGCAGCTGGCTCAGCTGCGAAGAAAGTTTCTCAAACCCTGGCAGTTTCCTTGGCCGGCACCGCGAGCAGCCGCATGGCTATGTGTTTGAAGTGCCTGCACAGGCAGCCGGGCTGGTCGAGCCGCAGCCGATCAAGGCGATGGGAAAATTCATGCATGAGGCGGCAGCGGTGCATGCGGCGAGTGGCATCGTTTACCTGACCGAAGACCGGCATAACAGCCTGTTCTACCGATATATACCGAACCAGCGCGGACAGCTGCTTGCCGGTGGCCGCCTGCAGGCGCTGGCGATTGTTGGCAATCCTTCCTTTACGACTGACAACTGGTCGCAATTACCCGACCTGCGAGTCGGCGAGTCACTGCCAACACGTTGGCTGGACCTTGATCAGGTCGACCGTGATACGGATGACCTGCGTGAAGACGGCGCGGACCTGGGAGCGGCGAGATTCGCGCGCGGCGAGGGCCTTTGGGCGACCGGCGACTGCCTCGCCTTTACCTGCACCATCGGCGGGCGAGCGCGCCTCGGCCAGGTTTTTAGCTATATGCCCAGCGCACACGAGGGCACCCCACAGGAAAACGACAGCCCGGGTCAACTCACACTCATCGCCGAAGCCAACGAGAACTCGCTGCTGCAAAATGCCGATAACATAACGCTCGCACCGTGGGGCGACCTGCTGGTCTGTGAAGATACCGGCGCGCACTGTGGTATCGTCGGCATCGGTCCGGACGGCACACAATACACGATAGCTGACAATGCGTATTCGAACTCGGAACTGGCGGGCGCGTGCTTTTCGCCGGCAGGCGACATCCTGTTCGTAAACATACAGTATCCCGGGATGACGCTGGCGATTACCGGCCCGTGGCCCTCCGCGTAAGAATTTCGACCGCAGGCAAGGTCTTGCCTTCGACAAACTCGAGAAACGCCCCGCCGCCGGTGGAAATGTAGGAGATACCGGCCGCAACACCGTACTTGTCGATGGCCGCGAGCGTGTCGCCGCCCCCGGCGATCGAAAACGCCGGACTTGCGGCAATTGCCTCCGCCAGCACGCGCGTGCCGTGACCGAATGCGTCGAATTCAAACACACCGACCGGGCCGTTCCAGATGATCGTGCCGGCGCCGGCCAGGATGTCGGCAAACTTTTGCGCTGTCGCAGGGCCAATATCGAGGATCATTTCGTTATCCTCTACCCTGTCAACTGCTTTAACTGTCGCTGCGGCGGTTGCCGAAAACTCTGTCGCAACCACAACATCCGTTGGCAACGGAATTTCAGCACCATCGGTCTCGTTCGCGGCCAGCGTTTGGGCCGTTTCCAGCATGTCGGCTTCGTGCAGCGATTTGCCGACGTTCCGCCCGGCAGCGGCGATGAACGTGTTCGCGATGCCACCACCAACGATTAGCGTGTCGACAATTTTTGCCAGTGCATCAAGCACCGACAATTTGGTCGAGACTTTGGAGCCGCCCACAATGGCTACCATCGGCCGCGCCGGATTGCCCAGTGCCTTCTCGAGCGCGTCAAGTTCCGCGCTGAGCAGCGGACCCGAGCAGGCAACAGGTGCGTACTCGGCTACACCATAGGTGCTGGACTGCGCACGATGCGCGGTACCAAAAGCGTCCATGACAAACACGTCACACAGCGCCGCCATCTTTTTTGCCAGCCCTGGATCGTTGGCGTTTTCACCGGCCAGGAAACGGACGTTCTCCAGCAGCACGACCTCCCCGGGTTGAATATCCACGCCGTCAATCCAACCGGCCCGCAGCGGTACATCGCGTTTGAGCAATCCAGCCAGGCATCGAGCAACCGGCGCCAGTGAATACTTTTCCTCAGGCTTGCCTTCGGTTGGTCGGCCCAGGTGCGACATCAGCATGACCGCGGCGCCTGCCTCGAGGGCAGCCTGAATCGTTGGCAATGCCGCACGAATCCTTGCATCACTGCTGACTTCGCCGTTGGCAATAGGCACGTTCAGATCTTCACGGATCAATACGCGCTTGCCGGCCAGATCCAGGTCCAGCATGTTGATGACAGCCATGGTGCCTATTTCCGGTGTCAGGCGTTATAGAACGCGACGGCTGTATCCAGCATGCGGTTGGAGAATCCCCATTCATTGTCATACCACGCGCAAACCTTGACCAGGGTACCCTGCATAACTTTGGTCAGCGTGGCGTCGTAGGTTGACGATGCCGGATCATGATTGAAGTCGATCGAGACCAGTGGCTCGTCGTTGTAAGCAAGGATGCCCTTGAGCGACCCCTCGCTCGCTTTCTTCATCACCGCATTGATTTCCGCGATGCTGGTCTCGCGCGATGCGACGAATGTCAGATCGACTGCGGAAACGTTGATCGTCGGAATACGCATCGAAAACCCGTCCAGCCTGCCGTTCAATTCCGGCAACACGAGACCAACAGCTGCGGCAGCACCGGTCTTGGTCGGGATCTGAGACATCGTTGCTGAGCGTGCACGGCGCAGGTCCTTGTGGAAAACATCGGTCAGCACCTGGTCGTTGGTATAAGCATGAATCGTGGTCATGATGCCATGCACGACGCCGATTTCATCGTGCAAGGGTTTCACCAGTGGCGCAAGGCAGTTGGTAGTGCAGGACGCATTCGAAATAATCGTGTCAGTTGACTTGAGAACCTTGTGGTTGACGCCGTAGACGATGGTCGCATCGACCCCTTCACCGCCTGGGGCCGAAATGATGACTTTTTTCGCGCCGGCCTCGAGATGCTTGCCCGCTGTGGCGCGCGTGGTAAAGAACCCGGTCGACTCAAACACCATCTCGACGCCCAGCTCTTTCCAGGGCAGCTTCGCAGGGTCGCGCTCGGCAAGCACGCGAATGCGATCGCCATTGATCACCATGTAATCGCCATCGACCTCTACGGTGCCCGGGAAGCGACCGTGCGCCGTGTCGCGTCGTGTCAGGTGTGCGTTGGTGTTGGCATCACCGAGGTCATTCACGGCGACAATTTCGATCTCTGAATTCTTGCCACTCTCGTACAATGCGCGCAGCATGTTTCGGCCAATGCGACCGTAGCCGTTAATTCCAACCTTGATGGTCATTCCCGTCTCCTGAATCAGATAATTTTTTTAGATAATTGCACGCGCGACGTTGACAACATTGTCGGTCGTAAAGCCGAAGTGCCGGAACAGCTCGCCGGCCGGACCGCACTCGCCAAAACAATCCATACCAATGATGCGACCGGCAGGGCCCGAATAACGCCACCAGCCTGCTGTCACGCCGGCCTCAATCACCACGCGCGCGGTAACCGCCGCCGGCAGTACCTGCTCACGATAGGCGTCATCCTGCGCATCAAACAGGTCGGTGCATGGCAATGAAACCACCCGCACTGCAACGCCGTCGCTCGCCAGTATCGACGCCGCGTCAATGGCCAGCTCAACCTCCGACCCGGTCGCAATCAAAATCAGATCGGGTTGGCCCGCCGAATCCTTAAGAATGTAACCGCCGCGAGCAATTGCGCTTACCTGAGCAGCATCGCGAAACTGGTGCGGCAAACTCTGCCGTGTCAGTACCAGGCTGGTTGGGCCGTTACGACGCTCGATTGCGTCACGCCACGCGACCGCGGTCTCCACCGCGTCGCAAGGACGCCAGACACGCATATTCGGGATCAGACGCAATGACGCCGTATGTTCTACTGGCTGATGGGTCGGCCCGTCTTCACCCAGCCCGATCGAGTCGTGCGTGTAAACAAAAATGTTTTGCAATTTCATGAGTGCCGCCATGCGCAGGGCATTTCGGGCATAGTCGGAAAAGGTCAGAAAAGTGCCACAGTACGGAATGACGGCGCCATGCAGCGCCATGCCATTGCAAATGGCCGACATGGCAAATTCGCGCACGCCGAAATACACATAGTTACCACCCGCGTCATCAGCAGTGATCACTTTCGAGCCGGCGTGTTTGGTCAGGTTTGACCCGGTCAGGTCGGCGGAACCGCCTGCAAGTTCAGGCAATTTCGGCGCGAACGCGTTCAGTGCCAACAATGATGCCTGGCGCGTCGCGAGGGTCTTGCCGGCCGCATCGATGTCCGAAATCGCCCGGGCAGCGAAGGCATCCCAATCCGCGGGCAACTTCCGGTTCTGGCGACGCGACAACTCGGCTGCCAGCTCCGGGTGCGCCGCCGTATACGCGGCAAACAGTTTTTGCCAGGCCTGTTCCTGCTGAGCGCCCCTTTGCCGGCCATTCCAGGCACTCGCAATCTCAACGGGAACTTCAAACGGGGCGGCGGTCCAGCCGAGTTCGACGCGTGCCGCAGCGATCTCGTCGGCGCCCAGGGGTGAGCCATGCGCCGCTGCAGTGCCTTTCTTGGTGGGCGCACCAAAACCGATCGTGGTCTTGCAGCAAATCAATGTCGGCCGATCGTCGGCCGCAATTGCTTTGTCGAAGGCCGCTGCGATCGCCTTGCTATCGTGACCGTCCACGGCGGCGATGACACGCCAGCCATAGGCTTCGAAGCGCATTACGGTGTCATCCGTGAACCAGCCACCGACCTTGCCGTCGATAGAAATGCTGTTGTCGTCGTAAATCGCGATCAGCTTGCCAAGCTTCAGCGTCCCAGCCAACGAACAGGCCTCATGCGAGATGCCTTCCATCAGACAGCCGTCGCCGAGAAAAACCCAGGTTCGGTGGTCAACCACGGCGAAGCCGGGTCGATTGAACTCCGCAGCCAGCATTTTTTCAGCCAGCGCCATACCAACCGCATTCGCGAGCCCCTGGCCGAGCGGTCCGGTAGTAGTTTCGATGGACAGGTCGGGGTCGCGCTCTGGATGACCTGCGGTTCGCTGCCCGAGCTGGCGGAAATTGCGAATTTCATCCATCGACAAATCGTAGCCGGCCAGGTGCAACAGGGAGTACAGCAGCATTGAGCCGTGGCCGTTGGATAACACGAATCGATCGCGATTCTGCCAGCGCGCATTGCCTGGATTGTGCTTCAGGTAATCATTCCAGAGCACTTCGGCAATGTCAGCCATGCCCATCGGTGCGCCCGGATGGCCCGAATTCGCGGCTTGCACCGCGTCCATGGATAGCGCACGAATAGCATTTGCGAGCTCACGCCGTGCGGGCCGCACGACATGCTTTTTTTGTTTTGACATCAGGGTCTTTTGTTAGTCTGGCACGGGGGCCTTATGGTGAATCGAAGGCTTGTCGCTTTCGCGATGCCGCGCATTTTCGCTGTTTAGGCGCGAAGTCGCAAGCTGCAGTCGCGCTACATGATGGTTTCGTCCGCAACGCATGGGCTACAATGCGATCCCCAATCGAATTGTTGAAGCGAAAACATGAGAGATACATTTCTGTTTACCTCGGAGTCCGTGTCCGAAGGACACCCTGACAAGATCTGCGACCAGGTCTCCGACGCCGTACTCGACGCGATCCTCGAGCAGGACGCGAGCGCAAGAGTTGCTTGTGAAACATTAGTCAAGACCGGCATGGTGGTGTTGGCCGGCGAAATCACCAGCAAAGCAAACGTCGACTTCGAAAAAATCGTGCGCGAGACAGTCCTGGAGATTGGATATAACAGCTCGGAACTGGGTTTCGACGGCGCCAGCTGCGCCGTGCTCAACGTCATTGGCAAGCAGAGCCCCGACATCGCCCAGGGTGTCGACCGTGATACCGCCGAAAATCAGGGTGCGGGCGACCAGGGCCTGATGTTTGGCTACGCCACAAATGAAACCGACGTGCTGATGCCGGCGCCGATAACATTTTCTCATCGCCTGGTCCGCCGCCAGGCCGAGATGCGCAAGAACGGCACGTTGCCGTGGTTGCGGCCGGACGCCAAGAGTCAAGTGACCTTCAAATACAAAGACGGCAGACCGGCCGCGATCGACGCTGTCGTGTTGTCTTCGCAGCACAGCCCTGACGTCTCGATGGCCGATTTGCGCGAAGGTGTCATGGAGGAAATTATCAAGCCGGTGCTGCCGAAGGAATGGATCAGCGAGGCGACCAGGTTCCACATCAACCCGACCGGGCGATTCGAGATTGGCGGCCCGATGGGCGACTGCGGTCTTACCGGCCGAAAAATCATTGTCGACACCTATGGCGGCGCGGCGCGACATGGCGGCGGCGCTTTTTCCGGCAAAGACCCGTCGAAAGTCGACCGATCAGCTGCATATGCGGCTCGCTACGTGGCCAAGAACATTGTCGCGGCCGGACTCGCTGACCGCTGCGAAATCCAGGTCTCATACGCAATCGGGGTCGCCGAGCCTACCTCGATCAGTGTCGAAACTTTTGGTACCGGCACGGTGTCAGATGGCAGGCTGACAGCGCTGATTCGCGAGAATTTTGATCTCCGCCCTTACGGAATTCTGCGCATGCTCGACTTGCTACGACCGATTTACAGGCCGACAGCTGCCTACGGCCATTTTGGCCGGGACGATCTTGACCTGAGTTGGGAACGAACCGACAAGGCCGATGCACTGGCCGGTGCAGCTGCAGCTTGAACAAACATTACCCCAGGAGAAATCGATGAGCAGCAAAGCTGTCGCCATCAAGAAAGTCGATTACAAAGTTGCGGACATTTCACTCGCCGAGTGGGGCCGCAAGGAAATCCAGATAGCCGAGACCGAGATGCCCGGCCTGATGGCATTGCGCAAGGAATTCGCCAAAAGCCAGCCGTTGGCTGGAGTGCGGCTAACCGGTTGCCTGCATATGACTATCCAGACCGCGGTGCTGATTGAAACCTTGCGTGCGCTGGGCGCCGATATCCGCTGGTCATCGTGCAATATTTTTTCAACCCAGGATCACGCGGCCGCTGCGATCGCAGCGAGTGGCGTACCGGTGTTTGCCTGGAAAGGCGAAACCGAGGACGAATACTGGTGGTGCGTGGAGCAGACCATCAAAGGGCCGGATGGCTGGACGCCGAACATGATCCTCGACGACGGTGGTGACCTCACCATGGTCATGCACGACAAGTACCCGGAGCTGATGAAGCAGGTAAAAGGCCTGTCGGAGGAAACGACGACCGGTGTCAAGCGCCTGTACGACATGATGAAGGGCGGCACACTCGCCTGCCCGGCGTTCAACGTCAATGATTCCGTCACCAAGTCCAAGTTCGACAACCTGTACGGCTGCCGCGAGTCATTGGTTGACGGTATAAAGCGTGCAACCGACGTCATGATAGCCGGCAAAATTGCGATCGTCTGCGGCTATGGCGACGTCGGTAAGGGTTGCGCGCAATCGCTGCGCGGACTTGGCGCAACGGTTTGGGTCACGGAAATTGACCCGATCAATGCACTGCAGGCGGCAATGGAAGGTTATCGCGTAGTACGCCTCGATGATGTTTGCGAGGAGGCCGACATCATAGTCACAGCAACTGGCAACTATCATGTGGTCACGGGCTCGCAGCTCGAACGCCTGAAGGACCAGGCGATCGTGTGCAATATCGGCCATTTCGACAACGAAATTGATGTCGCGCACCTGCGGAAATTCACCTGGGAAAATATCAAACCGCAGGTCGATCATATTATTTTCCCCAGCGGCAAGCGCATCATACTGCTCGCCGAAGGCCGCCTTGTGAATCTTGGTTGCGCGACCGGTCATCCGAGTTTCGTCATGTCGAATTCGTTCACCAACCAGGTGCTGGCACAAATGGAGCTTTGGCAAAACAATGCCAATTACGAGAATCGTGTCTATGTGCTGCCAAAGCATCTCGATGAAAAAGTGGCACGACTGCACCTTGGCCGAATCGGCGCGAAGCTGACTGAACTGAGCGATGAGCAAGCCGATTACATCGGCGTGGATAAGAGCGGCCCATACAAGCCAGATCATTACAGGTACTGATATTGCTTCGGGTCCTGCATCTGACAGACCCGCACCTGTTCGCAGATCCGAATGGCAGCCTGCGCGGCACGCAGACTTTTGCCTCGTTGTCGGCGGCGCTGGAGCATTATCGCGCCGCTGACTGGCGTGCGGACCTGGTCATGGTCACGGGCGACCTGATCCAGGACGACAGCAAACAGGCCTACGAGCATTTTCGCACCCTGCTCAGCAGCCTCGATCTGCCGGTCTATTGTGTGCCCGGCAATCACGATGTGCGCACGATGATGCGCGCCGCGTTGCAAGATCCACCATTTCATTATTGTGCAACCGTAGAATGCCGCGACTGGCTGATTATCGGCATCGACAGCTGTGTCGCTGACAAGGCGGGCGGATCGGTCAACGAAACGGAACTGGCGCGGCTCGACAGCGCCATCGCCGGTTCGTCGGCGCGGCATGTCATGGTAGCTCTGCACCATCCGCCGCTCGCCGTTGGCAGCAAATGGCTGGACACGGTTGGGCTGGACAACGGCGATGAGTTGCTGGCAAGGCTGGCGCGTTCCGGCAAGGTGCGACTCGCAATCTTTGGGCATGTACACCAGAATTTCGAGGCTCAGCACGGCGACATCCGGATCCTCGGCACGCCATCGACCTGCAGCCAGTTTGCGGCGCAGAGCGACATCTTTGCGATAGACGATCACCCACCTGCCTACCGTCGCATCCAGCTATACGCAGATGGCCGGCATGGCGATGAGCTGGTCTGGGTCGCCGATGCCTAGATCATTCGCCGCACTGACAATTGCGCTGTACTTTTTCGGCAGTTATGCGCTCGCCAGGGAACCGGCCATGATGTGGGTTGCTGAAGGCCGGCAAAATACTGTCTACCTTCTCGGCTCGATTCATTTGCTGCGGCAACACGACTATCCACTGCCCGCTGCTATCGACCTTGTTTATGACGCAGTCGATGCACTGGTGATGGAACTGGACATGGACGATCTCGACTACATCGAGGTGATCGCCACCATGCGCGAGCTGGGGGTAATGGACGAGGCTGAGCGATTGCAGGAGCTGCTGGGCGAAGAATTGCACGCGCAGGCAGAGGCCGCCGCCGAGGCAACCGATATCCCGTTGGAATTGCTGCAGGACAGCGAGCCCTGGCTGGCCGCAATCACGGTACAGGAGCTCCTCGCCATGCGGGTTGGATTCGTCGGTGAGCTCGGCATTGAGAACTACCTCGGCGACAAGGCTCGTGCGGACGGCAAACCAATATTGGGCCTGGAAACGATCACGGAGCAGCTTGGTTTTCTTGACGGTCTGCCGATGCGCGCCCAGAGCGAGTGGTTGGTGCATTCGCTGGTCGATGGCTTGCGAATCGAAATGCTGGTTGATCAGCTTGTTGTCGCCTGGCGAAGCGGCGATGTAGGCTACCTCGAACGCGAACTGATACACGAGGCGAGAATGAGCCCGGAAGTTCACGATGCAGTCTTGCTGCAGCGCAATCGCAGTTGGATCGACAAAATTGTGGACCTTATGGATGATGATCGGGACTACCTCGTTGTCGTCGGCGCGGCGCACCTGGTCGGGGACGATGGCCTGGTGGAATTATTGGCAGAGCGCGATATCCCGGTATCGCGTCTTGGGATTTCTCAATGAGTCTGTTTTCTGAAGCACAACAAGTCATCGCCGGTGGCGTGAACTCACCGGTACGCGCATTCAATGGTGTCGGCGGGGAGCCGATATTTTTCGCCAGCGCCAAAGGCGCCTGGGTCGAAGCCGAGGGTGGCGAGCGTTACATTGACTACGTCGGATCCTGGGGGCCGATGATCCTCGGACACAGCCACCCGGCGGTCATCGATGCGGTGGTGACGACTGCACAGCGCGGCCTGAGTTTCGGCGCCCCGTGCACGCTTGAAACCCGGCTCGCCGAAAAGATTCGCGAGTTGGTGCCGTCGATGCAGCGCATGCGCATGGTCAGCTCGGGCACCGAGGCAACCATGAGTGCAATTCGACTTGCGCGCGGCCATACCGGCCGCGACAAGATCGTCAAGTTCGAAGGCTGCTACCACGGTCACTCGGATTCGTTGCTGATCAAGGCTGGCTCGGGCGCATTGACGCTCGGCGTGCCGAGCTCACCGGGCGTTCCGGCGGGCCTTGCCGAACATACGATCACCTTGGCCTACAACGATATCGAGGCCGTCAGGGCGGCGTTCGCGGAGCTCGGCGAGAGTATTGCCTGCGCAATAGTTGAGCCAATTGCTGGCAACATGAACATGGTGCCGCCGGTTGCCGGCTTTCTGGAAACCTTGCGCGCCGAATGCAGCAGTGTGGGTGCCGTTCTGATATTCGACGAGGTCATGACCGGCTTTCGGGTCGCCAAGGGTGGAGCGCAAGCTCTGTACGGCATCGAACCTGACCTGACAACGCTTGGCAAGATCGTCGGCGGTGGCATGCCCGTGGCGGCTTTCGGCGGCCGCACCGATATCATGTCGAGCATTGCCCCATCGGGTCCGGTTTACCAGGCAGGCACCTTGTCCGGAAATCCAGTCGCAATGGCCGCCGGGCTCGCCACGCTGGAGTTGATCGACGCGCCCGGTTTCTATGCGCGCCTGAGCGATCGCACACGCGAACTTTGTGCCGGACTCAAAGCGGCCGCTGAATCCGCGGCCATTGACCTCGCCGTTGAATGCGAAGGTGGCATGTTCGGTTTTGTATTCACGGCCGACGCACCTGTGCGCAGCTTCAGCCAGGTGGCTGGTGCCGACATAGCCAGGTTCAAGGCATTCTTTCACGGCATGCTGCGCGCTGGCATCTACCTTGCCCCATCGGCGTTCGAAGCCGGCTTTGTATCCGCCGCGCACGGCGAGCAGGAAATCCGCCTGACGATTGACGCCGCGCGCGAGGTGTTCGCGAGTCTGTGATTCAACAGGGGTCAGAGCCCTTTCTGCGAAAGGGGTCTGACCCCTTTGCGGGCTCGGAGCATCGGCTAGGAACTGCGTGTCGCATCGAGTATTCGGCGTACGATGTGCAGTCTTTCCAGCGGGTCGCTTTGTTCGAGGCAGCGTTGTTTTTCCTCAAGATCAATCGGCAGAATTTCAACGAAACGCGAGGTCACCCAGCCAGTATCGTCAAATTGCCGGTCGAGAGACTCATACAGGCGGCCCAGGTCCCCGAGCACACCGGCGAGAATCGCTGCGATCCCCTGGTACTCCTCCGGCAACGGCAGTCGCGGCTCGTTGTCGAGAATTTCGATGTCGCCGATATTCAGGCCATCTTCCTGTCGACGGCTGGAAATCAACCGGAAGCGCTGCTCGCCTATGGCTGTGATACCGAGCAAGCCGTCACTACCCTGGTACCAGTCGCTGATGCGCGCGAGTGTTCCGACCTTGTGGGTGGTCGCAGGTCCGGTCTCGCCGCCATTCCGAATCAACAACACGCCAAACTGTGATTCGTGACGCAGGCAATGACTGACCATGTCGACATAGCGCGGCTCAAATATTCTCAGTGGCAGAGGACCACCCGGGAACAGCACCGTATTCAGGGGAAACAATGGAACTTGCACCAGCGAACTCAGCAGCGTCACCTGCCTGAAGTATAGACGTCCTTAAGCATCAACCGCTTCTCGTCCGCTGCAGGACCGCAGTCAGCGTCTGGCGGGCGGCGCCAAAACCGCCGTTGCTCATGAAAATGACCTGGTCACCGGGCATGACCCTCGCGGACATGTCGGTAACCAGTTGATCATAATCGGAAAACATGCGTAGCCTCTCACCAAGTCCGGACAATGCCGCATCAAATCCGGCATCCATACCCGGCGGTCGGTACATCCATACGCCATCGGCCTCCGCCAGGGAGCCGCTTAACTCGGCATTGTGTACCCCGAGCTTCATCGTATTCGAGCGCGGCTCGATCGCGATCATGATGCGCTGCCCGGGGTAACGACGCCGCACGCCGGCGATGGTGCGACGAATCGCCGTGGGATGGTGCGCAAAGTCGTCATAAATTGCGATATTTGCCACCGTTGCCGTTCTTTCGAGTCGGCGCTTTACGCCTTCAAACCGCGCCATTGCCTGCAAAGCCTGTTGCAGGGTCACACCCGCTGAGCGTGCTGCCGCGATCGCCGCAACCGCATTTTCCAGATTATGCGCGCCCCCCAGTTGCCAGCGTACTTCGCCCGACAGACCGTCCGGATCACGAACCTCGATACGCCGCTCTGTCGCATCGGCGAATTTCGCCGTCCATGCCGCCGCACCCTCGCTCGCGTACGTCTCGACCGGCGTCCAGCACCCTGCCGCGATCAGCTCCGATAAATTGCCATCGCGGGCGTTGACGATAACACGCCCACTACCGGGCACGGTTCGCAGCAGCTGATGAAATTGCCAGCGAATCGCCGCCAGGTCCGGGTAAATGTCCGCGTGGTCGTATTCAAGATTGTTCAGGACCAGCGTTTTTGGTCCGTAATGTACGAACTTCGCGCGCTTATCAAAAAACGCGGTGTCATATTCATCGGCCTCGACGACAAAATACTCCGATTCACCAAGACTCGCCGACACACCGAAATTCGCTGGCACGCCGCCAATCAGGAACCCCGGCGCATGCCCCGCATCCTGCAGAATCCATGCCAGCATGCTCGCCGTGGTGGTCTTGCCATGAGTACCGGCAACGGCCAATACATGGCGACCGCGCAAAACATTGTCCGCGAGCCAACGCGGGCCCGACGTGTAAGGAATAGCGCGGTCCAGCATTGCTTCGACAACATCGACACCACGACTCATGACGTTGCCAACAACTACACAATCCGGCCTGACGTCGAGTTGCGCAGCGTCGAATCCCTGGTGAATCTCGATACCCAGATCACGCAGCTGCGTACTCATGGGGGGGTACACGTTGCCATCGCAACCTGTAACTCGAAATCCTGCCGCTCGTGCCAGCGCCGCCACGCCGCCCATGAATGTGCCGCAGATGCCGAGTATGTGAATATGCATGCAGTTTCTCAGCTTGCCGTAGTTAACAGTTTGTTGACCAGGCTTTGCAGGACGAAAATCGCAACTGCAATAGCCAGGCCAAGGTACCAGTGCTGATTGATCGCGGCGGCAATGATATGTCCTTTGATGGACAGCGACCATAACAAGATGAGGAAGGCAACCAATGTCATCGGCGCTGCACCGATAATTGGTTGCAGTAACACATAACCGGCGACCAGCGTGAATGTCAATAACGCGCCACAACCGAGAATCGCCGTAATTGTCTGCGTCAGTCGGGGCCCCAGGCGCGCGCCAAGGACTATCGCAGAATAGCAAGTCACGGCAACGAGCAGACTGAAAAATTCGTGCGCGACATCGAGCTCGTCGAAACGGTCGATCAACACCAGCGCAGACAGCACTGCGGTGGTCCAAAACAGGGCCGCCACTAACAACAGGATACGCGACCGCGGAATATGCTGCGGCCCTTTACGCAACAAAGCGATATCGAACAGAGTTTTGATAAATAGCAGCAAGTGAATTACGCAACAACCGTCATTGGCCGCAATCATCGCATGTTAGTCTTCGGTTTCGAAACCTCCTAAACACGCATTCCGATTTGGCTTTCATGACTGAATATTCCATCGTCGAACACGTCGAACAGATCACGGACGAGTTGCGCCGCTCTGACTTTATCGGCCTGGACACCGAATTTATGCGTGAGAGGACTTTTTTCGCAGAGTTGTGCCTGGTACAGGTTGCAACGGCCGGCGGGCTGTACTGCGTCGATCCGTTGGGCGATTCGGACATGCGATTGTTCTGGGCGGTCGCCACGCAGACTGGCTGGGTGGTGCACTCGGCACGCCAGGACATCGAAGTCGCCTATCAGGCCGCGCAATGTATGCCGCGGCGCCTGTTTGATACCCAGATCGCTGCCGGTTTGGCCGGCCATGCACCTCAACTCGGCTATGCGAATCTAGTGAGCGCGCTGTTCGGTGTCGAATTATCGAAGTCGCACACCCGCGCAGACTGGTCACGACGACCGTTGGCCGCGGAGGTATTGCAATACGCTGTCGAAGATGTCGAATACCTGCTACCTGCCAGGGAAAGGCTTGCCGAGCATCTGGACAAACTCGGTCGGCTCGCCTGGGCCGACGAGGATTCCGCGATGCTGCTGAATCCGGCGCTCTACGATACTGACCCACAGCAGGCAATTCTGCGGCTTAAGGGGGCGAGGAATTTGCGTGGCCGGCGCCGTGCTGCGGCTGCGGCTCTCGCAGCATGGCGCGAGTCGGAAGCGCTGCGCGCCAACCGCCCGCGGCAATGGATAGTCAAGGACTCGGTCCTGCTCGAAATTGCCACGCGCCTGCCACGGGTCGTCGACGAACTCAACACTGTTGCGGACCTGCCTGGTGGCCTGTTACGTCGCTCCGGCGAGCAGCTCATTGAACTGGTCGCAGCCAGTCGCGGGGAGGACAACGATTACCGGCCGCCCGCGGTACCGGAGGAGGCGCAGAAAGCGTTGCTGCGAGAACTGCAGCAGCTGGTTACCGAATGCGCCGCCGATCTTGGCATTGCCGCAGAAATCGTGGCTTCAAAAAAAGAACTGTCCGCAGTGATAACCGAGGGCAATCGCGAGTCCCGCGTGTTCGGTGGCTGGCGCTACGGCGTCATTGGTGAGCGCCTGCAACAGCTATTGTAAGGCCGCCGTAAAGCGTGCGTAGACGTCGTCGATCGAACCGTCTGCATCGACCGTTTTCAGCAAACCGCGCTTGCGGTAGAAATCAACCAGTGGCTCGGTCTGGGTTCGATAGACATTCAACCTGTTGCGAATGACATCTTCTTTGTCATCGTCACGTTGCAGCAATTCGCCGCCTGCGGTGATACATGCATCAAGTTCGGCGCGAGTCGAAAAATACACATTCAGCAACTTTCCGGTCAGCGAGCAAGTGCGACGCCCGGTTAGACGCTTCATCAAGATATCGAAATCCACGTCCATCAATACCACCGCATCGAGCGGCGTTTCCAATTCATCCAGCAACTCGGCGAGGTCCAGGGCTTGCTGCTGAGTACGTGGAAAACCATCAAGAATGAAACCCTCCCCGGCATCTGGCTCTGCCAGGCGCTCGCTAATAATACCGAGCATGATGTCGTCGGAGACCAGGTTGCCCGCATCCATTGTCGCCTTGGCCTTGACGCCAAAGCGGGTACCGGCCGCAACCGCAGCGCGCAGCATGTCACCCGTCGAGATCTGCGGAATATTGCGCTCCGCCATGAGTTTTTTGGCCTGTGTGCCCTTGCCCGAGCCGGGCGCGCCAAGCAGTACGATGCGCATACTTTTCCCTGTCTGGTAAAGCGGGCCAGTACGCTACCGGCAATAAGCGCAGACGTCAATCAATGCTATCCTCGGAGAAATACGAATCATCGAAGCGGAGATTTTTTCATGCCAGCAGCAAATGCCTTTTATGCCCAATCCGGCGGTGTAACCGCAGTCATTAATGCCAGCGCTTGCGGCGTCATCGAAACCGCGCGAAAACACCGCGACCGAATCGCGAATGTATACGCGGGTCGCAACGGCATTATCGGTGCACTCACTGAAGACATGATCGACACCAACAGGGAGTCTGCCCGAACGATTCGTAAGCTGATGAACACACCCGGCGGCGCCTTCGGTTCGGCACGTTACAAACTCCGCGGCATCGAGGAAAACCGCGCCGAGTATGAGCGCCTGATCGAAGTTTTTCGTGCCCACAATATTTCGTACTTCTTTTATAACGGCGGCAACGACTCGATGGATACGGCACACAAGGTGTCGCAAATATCCAGGCACATGGGCTTTCCGGTTACCTGCCTCGGCATACCGAAAACGGTCGACAACGATTTGCCGGTCACCGATACCTGTCCAGGTTTTGGTTCCGTTGCCAAGTACGTCGCGATCTCCACCCGGGAGGCTGCGCTTGACGTGATATCGATGTCAAAAACCTCGACGAAAGTATTTGTGTTTGAGGTTATGGGACGCCACGCCGGCTGGATTGCAGCGGCGGGCGGACTGGCGGGCAACGGCCCCGCGGACGCGCCGCATATCATTCTGTTTCCGGAAATTGCATTTGACGAAGACGCTTTTCTGCAGCGGGTTCGGGATTGCGTTCGCAACTACGACTACTGTGTCATCGTCGTCAGCGAGGGGGCCCGTTACGCGAACGGCAAGTTCCTGGCGGAGGCCGGCACAAGAGACGCCTTCGGTCATGCCCAGCTCGGCGGCGTGGCGCCGGTAGTCGCCGCCATGGTGCGCGACAGGCTGGGTTTTAAGTACCACTACGCAGTCGCCGACTACCTGCAGCGATCAGCGCGGCATATTGCTTCCGCTGTCGACGTCGAGCAAGCCTACGCCGTGGGCAAGGCCGCGGTCGAGTTCGCATTGCAGGGCAAGAGCGCGGTAATGCCGGTTATCAAGCGACTTTCGGACCAGCCGTATCGCTGGCGCATTGAATCGGCACCACTTTCGCGTATCGCCAACAAGGAGAAAATGTTGCCGCGCCGCTTCATCAGCAAAGATGGATTCGGCATCACGGACGCGGCCCGCAGGTATTTGCAGCCCTTGATTAAGGGTGAAAATTACCCCAAATATATCAATGGGTTACCGGATTATGTCACACTCAAGGGTGTGGCCGTGACGCCGCGGCTAGGGACAAAATTTGTGGTATGATGCGCGCCCGGCGCAGCCGGGAAAAACAATAATTTAGGGAAAGATTCCACCAGATCGCACCCGCATGTCGGTGTTACAGCCGCCGTCGGCGGATGCGCTCGATCGTTTTGATTAAAGTCAGGAGACAAACTGATGACCACTATCTCCACTGATATGGCCTTGTATCTGGCAATTGGCGCAGGCGTACTGGCAATTGTATTTGGGGGCATTTCAACCAGCTGGATTCTCAAGCAGCCAGCTGGCAACGACCGCATGCAATTAATCCAGAAAGCCATCCAGGAAGGTGCCGGCGCCTACATGAATCGCCAGTACCAGACCATTGGCGTGGTCGGCGTGATTCTTTTCCTCGTGCTCGGCTTCGCGCTTGGCTGGCATACCGCTGGCGGCTTCGCTATCGGCGCCATCTTCTCCGGGCTTGCCGGCTACGTGGGTATGTTCGTATCGGTACGCGCCAATGTGCGTACCGCTCAGGCCGCGACGATTGGCGTCAACCCAGCGCTCGACGTCGCATTTCGCGGCGGTGCAATTACCGGCATGCTGGTGGTCGGCCTCGGCCTGTTCGGTGTGGCTGGATACTACTACCTGCTGACCGCGACCGGCACCTCGATGGCCGACGCGATTCATGCACTGGTCGGGTTGGCTTTCGGCGGCTCGCTGATCTCGATTTTCGCGCGACTCGGCGGCGGCATCTTCACCAAGGGCGCCGACGTCGGTGCCGACCTGGTCGGCAAGGTGGAGGCCGGAATCCCGGAAGACGACCCGCGCAATCCTGGCGTGATTGCCGACAACGTTGGTGACAATGTGGGCGACTGCGCAGGCATGGCCGCCGACCTGTTCGAAACCTACGCGGTAACCATAATCGCCACCATGCTGCTTGGATCACTCGTGGTCAGAAGCTACGGCATCGAGGCCGTGATGTTTCCGTTGGTGCTCGGCGCAGTGTCGATCGTCGCATCGATTATTGGCTCGTTCTTTGTCAAGACCTCTGATGGTGGCAAGGTCATGGGCGCGCTGTACAAAGGCATGATTGTTTCCGGCGTGCTCGCCGCTGTCGCGTTCTACTTTGTTACCGACGTAATGTTGGGTGGTCATGCCGCTGCGACCGGCATTTTTTACTCCGCACTAATCGGACTCGCACTAACGGCCGCCATGGTCGTCATTACTGAGTACTACACGAGTACCGAGTACAGCCCGGTCAGGACCATTGCGAACGCCTCACTGACGGGTGATGCGACCAATATTATTGCCGGCCTCGGTATTTCCATGAAAGCCACGGCGCTTCCGGTACTGGCTGTTTGCGCCAGCATCTGGGGTGCGTTCCAGCTGGCGCCGGAAGGCGTACCGCTCGGCGGCCTCTACAATATCGCCATCGCAGCGACCGCTATGCTCTCGATGACCGGCGTTGTCGTGGCACTGGACGCGTTCGGTCCGATCACAGATAACGCGGGTGGCATCGCCGAAATGTCCGAGCTGCCATCGGAAGTACGCAAAATCACCGACCAGCTCGACGCGGTCGGCAATACCACTAAGGCAGTCACCAAGGGCTACGCGATCGGCTCGGCCGGCCTCGCGGCGCTGGTGTTGTTCGCTGACTACAACAACGCGCTCGGTGACGCTGGCAAGGGTGTTGCATTCCTGCTGAATGACTATCGCGTCATCATCGGCTTGTTCATCGGCGGCCTCGTACCGTACCTGTTCGGCGCCATGGCGATGGAAGCCGTTGGCCGGGCTGCCGGCGCGGTGGTTACCGAGGTGCGCCGCCAGTTCCGCGAAATCGAAGGCATCATGGAAGGCACAGGCAAGCCCGACTATAGTCGCGCCGTGGACCTGCTGACCAAAGCGGCGATCAAGGAAATGATCGTGCCCTCGCTGCTGCCGATCGCTGTGCCGCTGGCCGTCGGCTTCCTGCTCGGCGCCGAAGCGCTCGGTGGCTTGTTGCTCGGGACCATCGTCACCGGCCTGTTCGTCGCAATTTCCATGACTGCCGGTGGCGGTGCCTGGGACAACGCGAAGAAGTACATCGAGGACGGTAACTGCGGTGGCAAGGGTTCCGATGCTCACAAGGCCGCCGTCACTGGCGATACTGTCGGTGATCCTTACAAGGACACCGCTGGTCCCGCCATAAATCCGCTGATCAAGATCATAAACATCGTCGCGCTGCTGATGGTGCCATACCTTTAGGCAGCGGCCATGCAGTGGGCGGCGGCCCTGCGCACCACACGAGGTCGCATGACCGCCTTCTACTGGATCAATGCGGATTAAGGATGCGGAAGGTGCCGGTTGAAGCGCTGCCCAGAGGCACGGGCGACTCAATAAAATGCCCCTGCGCAAAGTCGACGCCACTGTCACGCAACCAGTCGAAGTCGTCCTGGTGCTCAACCTGCTCGGCTACGATGCGAAACCGCATGGTGCGGGCCAGCTTGATCATTGCGGCGACCATTTCCTGATTGACCAGGTCGGATGTCAGATTGCGTGTATAGGTACCGTCGATTTTCAGATAGTCGATGGGCAGGTGTTTGAGACTGGAGAAGGAACCAAGGCCGCTGCCAAAATCGTCCAGCGAAAATTCGCTGCCTATGCCGTGCAGGACCTCGATAAAGCGCTGCGCGTGCTGCACGTTCGACAGGATCGACTTCTCAGCCACTTCAAAACAGATTGACGCCGGCGAAATGCCGGTTCGATCGAGGGCCTCCACGACAAATCCCAGAAATGACTCATCACCGAGCGTCTGTCCTGAAAGATTGATGGCACAACTGCGACCGCTCGGAATCTTTATCTCGCCGGCCGAAATTGCCATCAACGTCGCGTTGATGACCCAGCGGTCGATCTGCGGCATCAGCTGGTAGCGCTCTGCTGGCCGCAGAAACTCGGCACTGTCCGCGATTCGGCCATGCGCATCGGGCAAACGAATCAGGACTTCGATCGCGGGACCCGACTCGACGCCACCGCTCATGGCGATAATCGGCTGCACGGCCAGCTCAAAGCTGTCCTCATGCAACGCGCTTTGCAATTGTCGTAGCCATTGAATATCACCACGCTCGCGGGCTACCTGCTCATCGCGTGCAGAGTACACATGCACCTGTCCTCGACCCTGCTGTTTCGCAACATAGCAGGCGGAGTCTGCGCCACTCATGACATCCTGGATGGATCCACTTAGCTGGCTGATTTCAACCAGCCCAATCGAAATACCGATATTGAATATCTTGTCTTTCCAAACAAAGCGATAGTTTGCGATTGCGTTGCAAATATCGGTTGCAATCTGCTGCGCCTTCTTGATCGGACAGCCGATCAGCAACGCCCCGAACTCATCTCCACCGAGGCGGCCAACGAAATCCGAATCGCGCACTTGGTCCTTGATCAACCCGGCAACTTCGCGCAGCATGTTGTCGCCAGCGAGATGGCCGCAGCTGTCATTAACCGCTTTGAATCGATCGAGATCCATGTAGAACAGCATGTGTACCGCTTCCTCGGCGTGCGCCGAGTCCATGGCTTCGTCGAGGCGGCGTTCGAATTCGCGTCGGTTAATCAGGCCGGTTAGCGGGTCGTGAGTCGCCTGGTAGCTCATTTGTCTGGTAAGGCCGCGCAGTTCGCTCACGTCGTGAAATACAACGACCGCGCCGGATATGCTGCTGCCCGGACCGCGAATCGGCGATGCAGTGATCTCTACGGAATGTTCCTGTTCCCCATCACTGCTGACCAGTACTGCGCGCCGACCCATGTTGACCCGGCGCCGCATGGCAAGGCAGCGTTCGACCGGATCGCCAAGCGGGCGCCGATCGGCATCGTCGACCAGCGAAAAAAGCTCGCCGACGCGGTGCCCCGCCGCATCATCGCGATTCGCGCCAATAATCGCTTCGGCAGCGACGTTCATGTAGTCGATACGGCCGTCATTATCAGTTGTAATTATGCCCTCCGCGATCGATTCCAGCGTGTACTGTGCCTGGCGCTTGCTGCGACTCAGCGAAATCTCAAGGCTCTTGCGATGACTGACGTCCCTGGCGACCGTCAGTATCGCCGGATGGCCGTGAAATTCGATGTTGGAACTTTGTGCCTCTACCCACAGACCGGATTCGTTGCCGTTGATGAGCTGAATTTCCAACCGCTGAGGCACATTCTCCCCCGCCATGCGTTTCGCCATGGTGTTGCGAAACAACGCACGGTAGGCAGGCTTCACAAGGTCAGCAATTTCCCGGCCCACCAGCTGGGAAGCCTCAAGGCCAATCAGGCTCGCGGCCGACTCATTGGCCAGCAGTATTTTCTCGTCGTGTACTATGACGATTTCCGGTAGAGTTCTCGCGAAGTCCTTGAATAACCTGTCGCGCCCCTGAATCTTCTCGTCGCGTTCAGCGAGGGCGTCAAACAGGCGGTTCACCGTGTGCGCCAGTTGCGCCGACTCAGGGTCGTTGGGTACAGTCAGCCGACGCCCGACCGAAGCATCCTGTGAAGCAGCAAACAATTCCTGATTAATTGCTTCGATGCGGTGCCGTGCCGATCTTTTTTGCACTGCCAGCCAGACCCCCACCAGGACAGACAATCCGAGCAATATCGACAGGGAAATGATGATCGGGTCGGACGTCATTTTGTTATTATTCTCGGGTCGATCTGCGTCTCCGGCCGTGGAGAAATCCGGGTCGAAAAGAGTTTCTGGCGAAGCCTGTGAAGCATATCCCAGCAATCCAGACGGGCCGCCACGATTCACCATAATAAAGGTCAGACCGTGATGAATATCGATTTCGCTCGGCAACAGATGGTAGAGCAGCAGGTACGTACCTGCGACGTGTTTGATGCCGGCGTGCTGAGTGTTCTTGCCAGCGTACCACGCGAACAATTCGTGCCAGCTGGATTCGAGGCGCTCGCGTTTGCCGACACGGAACTTCCAATAGGCCATAACCAGTACATGATGACGCCTGTTGTCGAGGGCAGAGTACTGCAGGCACTGGCCGTGCAAGCGTCTGACAATGTACTGGAAGTCGGTACCGGCAGCGGATTTCTTACTGCCTGTTTGGCAAGGCTCGCCGCCTCGGTCACGAGCCTCGATATCTACGATGATTTCCTCGAATCAGCCGCGGCAAATCTTGCTGACAGCGGGATCGGAAATTTCGAGTTACTTAATTTGGACGCTACGCAGGCTTTGCCGGACGGCACATTTGATGTAATCGCCGTTACCGGATCCATCGGCGTATATGACCCACGTTACGCGATGGCACTGAGTCCTGGCGGCCGATTGTTCGTTGTCGTTGGCGCGGCGTCGCCAATGGAGGCATTGCTGGTACGCCGCCAGGCAGAGACCGACTGGCACACTACCAGCCTTTTCGAAACGCACCTGCCAGCACTAGTCAACGGCGCACAGCTGCCGCAGTTTTGTTTTTAGGCCGCGGAAACCACATGTTCGCCTGCTGCATCTAAAGGACGGCCGAACTTTAACCGAGCACCCGCGTCCGATTGCCAGGCAAGCGCATACCTGGATTTCAAATGTTGACTGATTTAGTGATATAGTTCACTATAACACCGAACAGAGAATAGAACCGAAACGCCTCTGCGAGGCACCCAGCCGTGGAATGCGACAAAATGAAAAACTTCAACAGTATCAAACTTATATTGGTCACGATTGCCGCCCTGGGCGTGGCCGGACCGGTGCAGGCCGATTCCCTGCTGCAGATATACCAGCAGGCGCTGCAAAGTGATCCGCGAATCCGTGAAGCTGAAGCGCGACGCCTGGCTGCACTCGAAGCTGAACCTCAGGCACGCAGCCTGTTGCTGCCACAGATCGATTTTGGCGCCGACTGGAACAAGGTCAACGCATCCGGGTCAGGCACGGGCAATGACATCAATGTCGATCCGGTCACCGGCGAAATCACGGTCATACCAGTGCCATTTTCATCCGAATCCCGCGATGAAACGACCAATTGGCAGTTCAGTCTGCGCCAGAGCTTGTTCCGCTGGGACCAGATCATTGGCCTGCGTCGGGCCGACAAGATCGTAGCCAAGGCAGAGGCTGATCGCGAAGCTGCGCAGCAGGACCTGGTTATCCGTGTTGCGCAGGCTTACTTTGGCGTACTCGCGGCGGAAGACCGGCTGACATCATTTCATGCCAACCGGCAGGCGATTGCCCGGCAGCTGGAGCAGGCCAAGCAGAGATTTGAAGTAGGCCTGATTGCAATTACCGACGTACAGGAATCACAGGCAGCACATGATCAGGCGGTAGCGGATGAAATCGGTGCCAAGCGTTCGCTGGCAACCGCTCGCGAATCGCTGCGCGAAATAACCGGCGAGTACATTGGATCCTTGTCCGCGCCGAGCGATGAGTTGCCGCTGCGCACACCGGAGCCCAGCAGCGAAACCGGCTGGGTTGATACTGCGTTGGCACAAAATCTCGCGCTGGTTTCAAGTCGCCTGGACGAGCAGCTGGCGCGCGACGAAATATCCTTCCGCCGCAATGGCTACTACCCTACCCTTGATTTTGTGGCCGGCGTCGGCAACAGCAATTCCGACGCATCAAGAAATAACAATGATTTCGGATACCTCGATGCCGACAGCGACTTCGACCGGGACAGCATCGGAATTCAATTCAATATCCCAATCTTTACGGGCGGCGCCAATCGATCGAATGTTCGTGAGGCCGTCTACCTGCACAGTGCGGCGCGCGAGCAATTGCAGCGCGTCACCCGTGAAACGGAACGACAAACACGAGACGCATACCTCGGCGTCCTGTCGGAGAAAAGCCGAGTGGAGGCATTGCAGCAGGCAGTTCAATCGAGTACCACGGCATTGGAAGCAACTCAGGCCGGTTTTGACGTCGGCACACGCACTATCGTCGACGTTCTTAACTCACAGTTTGCCTTATACCGCGCGATAACTCTTTTCTATCAGGCACGCTACGATTACCTGATGAATTACCTGCGCCTGAAGCAGGCCGCGGGTGATCTGAGTATTGCGGATCTCGAGGAAATCGATCGCTGGCTCATCGCGCGGCCGACCCCCGAAGACAAAATCGCGGCCGAGGG
>JAOUHU010000104.1 GCA_029884455.1 Gammaproteobacteria bacterium
GCCGAATTTGATGACGAACTTGGTTTGCGTGTGGCGATTGGCAGGACCTGGACTTCCGGTGGCGAGTTCGGGCGCGCCTGGACGCCGATACTCGAGATACTCGCAGCACGGGAGCTGGTCTCCGGTGCAGACACGAATATTGATCTTGTGCCGCAGCTGCAGGTAACCCTCAGTGTGCGCCAACACATACTGCTGAACCTCGGCGTACGCGTACCCGCCAGCAACAGCAGCGATCGCGACACCGTGATCAGCGTGTACCTGATCTGGGACTGGTTCGACGGCGGATTCTTCGATGGCTGGTAGGGCAGAATTTTTGCTGCTCGCAGCTGGCATGTGGTTCGTCGCGGCGGCTGCGAGTGGCGAAGAACCGGTGTTCGTGACCTCGGATCGTTGTATCGCCTGTCACAGCAACATGCTCGATGGCGCCGGCAACACAGTCCACATTGGCTATACCTGGCGCGCCTCGATGATGGCCCTGTCGGCAAAGGACCCGTACTGGATGGCAGGCGTGCGTCGCGAAATCGCGGACCGGCCGCTGCGGCAGGCGGAGATCGAAGACACCTGCTCCGTTTGCCACATGCCAATGTTCCGGACTTTCGCAGTTGCGAACGGCGGCCGGGGTGAAATCCTGCGTTATCTCGATGGCGGCTTCGATGCGGCGGAGCGCAACATTGCCGATGACGGCGTGTCCTGTACGGTGTGCCACCAGATATCGGCTGAAAACTTTGGCGAGCATGGCAGCTTCAGCGGCGGCTACGTCATTACGCCATCGACGCCGGAGAATGGCCATGCTTTCGGTCCCTACGATATCTCGAGCGGCCTGCAGCGTGTGATGCATTCCGCAGCATCGCTGCGTCCGGGCGCGGGCGCACATGTGCAGCAGTCCGAACTCTGCGCCACCTGCCATACCTTGTTTACGCCCGCAGTGGATGGCAGCGGTAATGTCATCGGCGAGTTTCCGGAACAGGTTCCCTACCTCGAGTGGCAACATAGTAACTACGCGACATCGCATAACTGCCAGAGTTGCCACATGCCGGAGATTCAGGGTACCTCGCAAATTTCATCGGTGCTCGGCGAGCAGCGCGAGCATGTGTCGCAACACGTATTCAGGGGCGGCAATGCGTTCATGCTGACCTTGCTGCACAAATATCGTGACGAGCTCGGCGTGCAGACTCCGGCGCACGAGCTGCAGGCCGCAGCCGCGGCAACGCTGCAACATTTACAGTCAGATTCGGCATCTATCGACATCGTTGCTGTCGCACGCGTCGGTGCCGACGCGTCCGTGCAGCTGCAGGTTGAAAATCGTAGCGGTCACAAGTTGCCAACCGCCTATCCTTCGCGTCGTGCCTGGCTGCATCTGCGCGTAAGCGATGCCGCCACCGGCACGGCGGTCTTTGAATCCGGCGCATTGCAGGCGGATGGCTCGATCGCGGGCAACGACAATGACGCGGATGCCGGCCGTTATGAACCGCACTACGCCGTCATCGACGATGCGCAGCAGGTACAAATCTACGAACCGATCGTGGTTGATTTCAGCAACGCTGTAACCACATCGTTACTGTCGGCCGCGGGCTATGCCAAGGACAATCGACTGTTGCCCGGCGGATTTGACAAGACCAGCGCAAGCTCGGCCATCGCAGTACACGGCGACGCGATCGATGATGCTGACTTTGTCGCGGGCGGCGATCGCATCACATACCGCTTCCGGGTCGATCCGCAAGTGCTGTCATTGCGGGTCAGCGCCCGGCTGATGTACCAGCCAATCGGCTTTCGCTGGGCCAATAACCTGCGCGACTACGACACGCTCGAGACCAATCGCTTCGTCAGGTACTTTGCGGATAACGCGGACATCTCTGCAGTCGTGCTCGCCGAGGCCAGCAGCGACTAGCGCGTTGCCTGTGGCTCAGCGCATAGGCCGGGTCAAAACCAGGCGCATCGCAAGCTGAGAATCATTCCTGACAGTGGCTCCGGCCAACAGCTTGACCGACCACGATTTCGATAGTTGTCCGTGATAACCCGCCAACAGCAATGGCTTGCTGCCGTGTTCGAGCGATGGCAGTGTTTCCACGCCGAACTTTTGCCGCTCAGCGATTTTGAATCGCAGCCGCGAGTCATAGTCGTGCTCCGCCGCCACGGAATTCGCGGCCAAACCGCACACCAGGATAATGGCCAGCAGGATTCTCATTGCCCCACCGCCCTGCGGATGTGCGCGCGCGACGCAGTGCTGTCGAGGTAGAACGCAAGGTAATTGCTCAGGTCCCTGGCATCGTCCTCGGCGCCGTGCAGGTAACTGGACTTGCGGCGGCGCAGGTATGGAAGACCCAGTACAACCATTCCGGGCGCGTCCACGACTCCGCCTGTATGCCGGATCCGGCCTTTATGATCGAGCACCGGCACTTTCAGCCAGGAGTAGTCCGGGTGAAAGCCTGTTGCCCAGATCACGGTTCGAATCTCACCCGACTTCAGGTCCAGCCCAAGGCGCGGTGCAGCGCTGACGATGGTCGGTGCAAAACGCTCTGCGGGCACCGCGACTGCGGGGTCAGCTGCCCGATTCACCCATGCATCTATCCTCTCGAGCAGCCGGTTCATCTTCAGGTCGGCGAGCATGCAGACATTACGCAACGATCCGGAAAACTGCGCGTTGCCGTCGCGTATTGCAGCGAGCCGACCAACCACGCGCACCCCGATCTGCTGTAATGCGTTGAGATCGAGCGTCATGCGCGGACTGGACCCGATCAGCTGTGGTGAAGGTACACGACGTGCTCGCCCGATGTCGTCGACCGCGTCGTATTGCTCATCGAGCAGTCCGACAACATGCATCCAGTGCTGAATGTCCATGCCCCGATACACGCGCGGCATGCGCACATGTTCGCCCACGGCCAGGGTAACCGGCCGACCCGAGAGCTGAATCTCGTGTGCCAGCTGCAGGCCACTGGCGGAACTGCCAACCACCAGTACACCGCCCTCGGCGAGCTGCCCGGGGTTGCGATAGTCGCGCGCTGTAAGCTGCACGATATCTGCGGGAGTTGCGGCACTGATGGCCGGTACGGCCGGCGTGCTGAACGCACCACTGGCTACGACAACGGCGCGCGTGCGCCACTCGCCATGACTGCTTACCACGCGATAGCCGGGCTCGCAGGCTTGTACTGAACTGACCCGGGCGCCGGTTATCACCGGCGCCCGGGAAACAGTGGCATACCCCCGGATAAAGTCGACCACTTCGGGCATCGACATGAAGCCGTCCGGATCCGCGCCGGAGTAGTGGTATCCGGGCAGGCTGCTTTGCCAGTTCGGCGTCAGCAGCCGCAGCGAATCCCAGCGCTCGTGCTGCCAGGAGTTTGCAATCTCGCCACGTTCGAGGACGACATGCTCGATCGCCCGCGCACTCAGAAAGTGACTCATTGCGAGTCCCGACTGACCAGCCCCGATGATAATGACGTCAACGCGGCCGGACGGCGGATTGCTCCGTCGACGACTCATTAGCGCTTGCTCACCGTAACGTGGACGTCTGTCGGGTTCGAGATGATGTCGAAAACCGCCGAGCGCTTTTGCGACTGGGCAACGATCGCTGCAATTTCTTCCCGGCTTGCCTCAGCGTCAATCCGGTAGTCCACCTTGACGCTGCTAAAGCCGTTGCGCACGTCACTGTCGATGCCAAGGATACCCTGCAGGTCCATGTCGGCCTCCAGCGTCGCGCTCACAGAGCGCAGCTGGATACCGCGATTCTGTGCTACGGCCGCGATTCCCGCGGTCAGACATCCGGCAAGTCCGACCAGCACAAACTCGACCGGCGTCGAGCCCTTGTCTTCGGAGGCGAAGATCTCGGGATGGTCGGTGTCATACAGGAATGCCTGCCGATGTTGCTGGTCCTGGCCAAGGCCAAAGAACTTGTCGACCACCGACCTGGTGTGCGTTCCGCCAGCCCATTCACTGGTAGCACGCCATCTGAACTGCGCTGCCTCGGGGGCCGTGGTTAACGCCTCACGGGCGCCCAGGAGGGCGCCAACATTGACGCCATTGTCGATAAACGCTTCTTGTGTACTCATTACATATGCTCCTCAAAGTTAATTGGGCCGGCATTCGCGGCCGGGCAGGAGCAACTGTCGGGGGACCCCGTTAGACTCAGCGTGTTAGTTCGCGTGTTATTTTCCGGCCTGGCCGGCGGGGCGGAAAACCCCTAACAAAGTCAGTAACTTACATTCACAGGCTCGGTCGGCCCGAGCAGCCGGAAGGGCCAGGCGTCAGCAAATGGAACGCCAGCCTGGCGTTGCGCCTCGCGCACGGATTCGGTATCCGGCGCGGCATAAAGGCATAGCATGCGTTTTTGATCGGCAGCGAAAAAGGTACGGATGAATCGCACGCGGCGACTCTGCAGGCAGCCAAGACCCGCGTCCTCGATATCCTGAATTTCTTGTAAGCTGACGCGCTGTTCGAAACTTCTTTCCACGAGCACATTTGCTTGCAGCACATCCTGCGCACTGACATGTGGAGCATCGCATATGTGCCCGCGCCACAGGTTTGTACTGTCGATGCTGGACTGGCGCATCGCAATACGCGCGGACTCGGCGTCCGGCGCACTGAACGAACACACCATGCGGTGACCGTCGGTCGACAACAGGCTGTAATGCCAGTTAACCCGATGCAAACCGAAACATCCGGCGGCATTCACTGCCATCGCCATAACATCGGCCGGCATCAGCGCCGGCTCGAAGCGGCGTTCGAGAAACAGGTAGGTCGTCACTGCACTGCCCCGGCCGCGGCAGTCGCCTGTTGCACATAGGCGCTGGCCCACCTTGCGACGCCGCCCGTCGCCAGTTGCGTAATTGCAAGATCATGACGCTCAGCCATTTTCATGTCTCCAGCTTCGCGACTCGCTCGTGACAGTATCGCGCGCGCCAGTATCATTTCGGTGGGGCGCTCGAGCAGCGTTGCATATTCGAGCGCCTCAGCGGCACGGCGTGCGGCATCTTCATGTCGTCCGCGCTCGCAATCTATCTGCGCGGCACGCGTTAATGTGTACGCAAGTCGGTGCTTGGCGTCGACCGACCGCAGCTCGTCGAGACTCGGCTCGAGGTTTTTATTGCTGTCGTGCAGCGCAAACTCGCACAGCGCGCCGAGTGCGCGTGAAAATGGCGCCTCGCTGCCGACCCGGATTTTTTCGCCAATAGCTTGCAGGTTCCTGCAGTACTCTCGGGCGGCGTCGTACCGACCACACTGGAACTCGATCATCATCAGGTG
>JAOUHU010000105.1 GCA_029884455.1 Gammaproteobacteria bacterium
GTGATCGGGCGCGGTGACCTGGCGGATATCATCATCGAAGATTCCTACGTCAGCAAAATGCATGCGATGCTGCAGGTGTACCGGAATGCAATCGTGCTGCACGATCTGAACAGCACCAACGGTACAACGGTAAACTCGGTCGAGATTCAAAAGACAGTACTGCGCAGCAGTGACATCATCACGCTGGGCGGGCATCGACTGAAGATAGAAAACGCGCCAGTCATTGGATCGGAGATGGACGCAAAAGTGCGCGCCGCCGATACCCTGACCCTGCAAAATCTGGCGGACATTCGTCGGCTTCGCGCGCAACATACTATCGCGGCCCTGAAACACAAGTAGGCCTTGTTCTCATATTCCTGAATGTGCTGGACAGGAATATTGTTTCCGGAATACCCTTCCGGGGTTGCCCTGCGAAATTTCAAAGGAAACTATATGCGCGCCACTCCGAATATCGTTGTTGCCAATCGTTGGCGTCGTCGTGAACTTTGCAGTGCAATATCCGCTGCCCTGGCCGCCGGGGCACCCAGCGTCGGTCATGCACAGTCGGCGACGCCGGCGAGCAGCAACGCGCTGGAGGAAATCATCGTCACAGCGCGCAAACGCGATGAAAATATTCAGGATATTCCGCAGTCGATCCAGGCGTTCAGCCAGGCCGATATGAACAAGTCGGGCATCAGGGGCCTGGATGACATTGCGAAATTCGTGCCCTCATTGACGGTCGTGGGCTCGACCGCTGGCCTGAACAAGATCGTGTTTCGTGGCCTTGCCGATTCGGTGCGGCCGTTTATTGCGGATTCGTCCGCGGCGATTTACCTCGACGAACAGCCGCTCACGACCGGCGCACAGTCGCCGGAAATCCGCCCGATTGACCTGGAACGCGTCGAAACATTGTCCGGCCCGCAGGGCACGCTGTATGGCGCGAGCTCGCAGTCCGGTACGGTGCGCTATATCGTTGCCAAGCCGGACCCGAGCGCGTTCGCCGCCAACGTTGGTGTCGGCGTCCACAGCATCGACCAGGGCGACATTGGCTGGGATGTCGATGCAATGGTCAATATTCCGCTGGTCGAGAACAAGGTAGCCATCCGCCTGGTGGGCTTTGCCGCCGAAGACGCGGGTTTCATTGACAATGTTCTCGGTGTCACGCCGTACGCGGGTACCAAGGACAATGCCGATCTCGTCAAGGAGGACTTCAACTCGGCCGACTGGACCGGCGCGCGCGCATCACTCAAATGGCTGATGAATGATGAGTGGAGCACGACCGTCATTTACAACTACACCGACTCGACAATCAACGGCTACAATGATTTCGACCCGACCATCGGCGACCTCAAGACCACGAAATTTCACGAAGAGAGCTGGGAAGACAACTGGCACAACATCCAGCTCACGCTGGAGGGCGATCTCGGCTTCGCGCAGCTGACGAGTTCGCTCGCGTATTTCGAACGCGACACGGCCTATGTCTTTGACGGAACCAGTGGTGTGGCCTATTACCACTATGTGTTCGGGTTCTATGGCCGCGGAACTTGCGGCAGCGCGATCCAATATGCGTATTACAACACTTACGATTTCGCCACGGCCTGCGAGCTGAATGGCAGCGGTTACGACATCGACGATGGCGATCCGACCGGATTCTGGCGCAACGACCAGACCGACAAGCGCACCACCTTCGAGACGCGCCTGACCGGCAGCACCTCGCGCTGGGACTGGACGCTCGGGTTTTTCTACCAGAAAGCGGAACAGCTCTGGGTGTACGGCACGCACATCGATGGTTACGAAAACACCGAGTCTTTCGCGGCCTACAACGCCATCTATGGCGGCCTGGAACCGACCGACATTCGCTGGAATTCCAGCGAAGCGAATGACCGTACCGATATCGCCGTTTTCGGCGAGGGGACTTACTCGCTGTCCGAGCAGTGGAAATTGTTGTTGGGCGCGCGCTGGTATGACACCGAAATCGACCGCACCTACACGCTTCGCGTGCCCTCTACTGCGCCTGCGGACATTGCGACACCCAGCGGCAGCGACGACGGCGTGCTGCCAAAGGTCGGACTGCAGTATTTTTTCGCCGATGACGCGATGGCGTATGTTTTGTATTCCGAGGGCTTCCGCACCGGCGGTATTAACCGCGCCCGCGGCAACATTGATCGCCTGGCATTGCCGGTGCAGTACGACTCCGACCTGCTGAAAAACGTCGAGGTGGGCCTGAAATCGCGCTGGCTCGATGGCAGTTTGCAAATGAATGTCATCGGCTATCACCAGGTCTGGAAAGACATGCAACTGGAGCTGACCGATCCAAGTTATACCCTGGATCCTCCGGAACCCTTCCAGACAGTCATAGCCAACGTGGGTGATGCCATCGTCGACGGTGTCGATGTGGAATTGACCTTTGTACCTGCAGACCGGTGGGAGCTTGGCCTGGTCAGCACCTACCTGTTCAAGGCCGAAATCGACCAGGACATCGTCGTATTATTTGATGAAACCGCTCCCGACGACCCCGACAACCGTGCACTGGATATTCCCGCTGGCACCCGCTTGCCGTTGACAGCCGACTTGAATATTGCGGCCTACGCGGAATACGGCTGGCCAATGAGCCTGCTCGGTGGCTCGGATGCGTATATTCGGGTGCAATACAGTCAGACCGGCGAGTCGTTCAACCGGCTGGTTGACAATGATGCTGACGATGCCGGCGACGGCTACGGTGGCCGTGTCGAGCAGCCGAGTTACGATCTTTGGGATCTCCGTACCGGGATCAAGGGTGATACCTGGGAGTTCACCGCGTTCATCGACAATATTGCCGACGAACGCGTGGTGAATTTCCGCGATATGAATGCCGACGTATTCTGGGGGCGGGAGAATGTCCGTACGTCCATGCCGCGAACTGTCGGCATGACCATGAGACGCTATTTCGACTGATCCCAGTCGGCCAGCTCCTCGCCCAGGATTTCGATCAGGGGTGCGAGCTGGCCGCGGAAGTTCTGCCAGTGATTCACCGAGCTCGCATAGATTGGCTGGCGCACCTGTTCTGAGCTGGCGGTGCGCACGGCACGCTCGGTCTCGTAAAAGCGCAGGCAGTTTTCCTCGAATGGCAGCCCGCAATAGTCGAGCAGGCGTCGCGTTTGCGTCTCCTGGTCGGCCACCATGTCTTCGTAGCGCAGCTCGAGTACGCGACCCGGTAAAACCTGCTGCCAGTGTCGCATCAGGCGCCGATAACCGAGGTAAAACTCCCCGAGTTCATCAAGGTCGTAGCTGAAGGTCTGGCCATGGGCGAAGTGCTGCTTGAAGGTGCCAAAACAGCTGTCCAGCGGATGCCGGCGCGCATCAATGATCTTCGCGCCCGGCAACATCATGTGAATAAAGCCGACTGCCGAGAAATTATTCGGCATCTTGTCGGTAAAAAATGGCAGGCCCTGGCGGTGGCGTTCGGTGCGGGCGAGGTAGGTCTTGCCGAGTTCGTGCCAACCGGCCGCGTCCAGGTGCCGCACCGCCTCGGGATACGTCTCGCCCGGGTACATTTTCGCCAGGCTGCTGCTGACGCGACCGACATCCGGTAATTCTGCCGTGCCCGCGACCATGCTGTGGCTGGCCAGGATCTGTTCGATCAGGGTGGAGCCGGATCGCGGCAGCCCGACGATAAAAATCGGTGTCGGCCCTGCATGCTCTTCGCTGCCGGCTGTCTTGAGAAATTCCGCTGTAAACACTTCGCAAATTCGCTCGTGCAATTGCTCGGTTTCGACCGGGTCGTAGCTGATGCGCATGCGCTGCAGTGCCGCGGCCTCGGCGTAGTACTCGAAAGCGCGATCGAAAGACTGCTGGTCCTCGAAGGCCTTGCCGAGCGTAAACATGAAATGCACACGCGCGTCGTCATCCAACGGTTCGTCGGCGAGACGGCGCTCCATGTCAGCGACTTCATCCGCCGTGAAGCGAAACGTCTTCAGGTTGGCGAGGCTCCAGTAAACCTCACCGAAGTTTGGCCGCTGTTCGATGGCCTTGCGGTAGGCGGCTATGCCTTCGTCCGTTTGGCCCAGCGTCTTCAGTAAATGCCCCATGCCGACATAGGCCGCAGGATGAAACGACCGCAATTCAATCGCACGCCGGTAGGCGGCCAGCGCCTGTTCCTGGCGTCCGCAAACGGCAAGCATGCTGGCGTACACGTAATATGCAAATGCATTCTGCGGTGCGCGGGCGATCGTATCCTCGGCACAGGCCAGGGCGTCGTCGAGCCGATCGAGCTGTTTCAATGCTGTTGCGAGATCCAGCCGTGCATCGTGAAATTCCGGCGCCAGGGACAGCGCACGCTTCAGCAGGCGTTCGGCCCTCGGCCAGCGTTGTTCCTCGCCCGCCACCTTGGCCAGCAGGCGCAGTGCGTTGACATCATCGGCGTTGCTCGCGAGCAGCGCCTCGGCAATCTGCTTGCATTCCTTGATGCGGCCGTGACGCAAATGTTCGGTGGCCTCGGCCAGTTTGCCGCGATCCGGTGCCAGCCTGAAAGCTTCCTCAAAAACCGTGTCCGCTCTCTCGCCGTCACCCATTCGGGCCAGCGCATGCGCAAGCTTCATGCGTACCGAATCATTGCCCGGTTCCAGCGCCGCCGCCTGCTGCAGGTGTTCGATGGCCTCGTCGGGCCGGCCGAGCTGCAGCAGTGCCTGGCCCAGGTTCTCTCGCGCGCGCGGGAAACGCGGTGCCAGTTCGACGGCGCGCCGCAGTGGCGGCTCCGCCTGGTGCGGCTTGCGGCAATCCAGCAGCGCAACACCGTGCAGGGTCAACAGGTCGATGTCGTCGGGCGCCGTGAGCAGGGCCGCGGCGCAAATGCTCACAGCGGCATCGCTGTCACCGGAGTGCAGCCGCTGCATGGCCTGGTCAAAGTAGTGTTTCACCGCAGCTGGCTGTCTTTGCTGCCGCGCCGGTTATAGCCGCTCACGGTTTTGTGCTCGGCATCCTGACCGGACTGGCATGCGACACACAGGCGCACCCCGGGCACCGCTGTGCGGCGCGCTTCGGGAATAGGTTTGCCGCATTCGGCACAGTGCTTGCGGCTATTGCCTTGCGGCAGGCGCTCACGGGCACGCCGCACCGCATCCTCAACGGTCGCGTCGATCTGGTCCTGCACAGCACCATCTTTTGTGAACCCACCGGCCATGCGGCATT
>JAOUHU010000049.1 GCA_029884455.1 Gammaproteobacteria bacterium
AGTTCCTCGGCGCGTGCATCGGCGACCTGCCTGCCCGGTCACACGCGTGCCGTGGTCAATTCCGCCGAGATGCTGACCGGCGACTTCGTCAAACACCGCGACGCTGATTTGCGCGCCACCGATCGCCTGCAGGCAATTAAGGCGCTGGTCGGCGAGCAGAACTTTTCGAGTCTTGATGCCAATCACACTGCCGAAAAACTCATGGGCAACACGATCTATGCCAACGTGTTGCTGCTCGGTTATGCATGGCAGCGAGGACTGGTACCGGTTTCGCTGGCCGCCCTGTTGCGTGCGATCGAGCTCAACGATGTTGCCGTCGAGACCAACAAGCGGGCATTCGACTGGGGGCGAATTGCAGCGGTCCACCCGGAGCGCGTACTCGAACTCGTCAACGGCGAAGCGCGACCAGGCGACGAGTCGCTGCAGGAAATGATCCAGCGCCGCAGTGATTTCCTGGTCGACTACCAGGATCAGCGGCTCGCTGATCGCTACCAGTCACTGCTCGCCCGGGTGCAACACGCAGAAACGAGTCTTGGCGGCGATGGAGCATTGACCGAGGCCGTGGCGCGCAGTTACTTCAAACTGCTGAGCTACAAGGACGAGTACGAAGTGGCAAGGCTGCATACCTCGACCGGCTTCCTTGAGACCATTCGGCAGGATTTCGGCGCGCAGGCGAAACTGCGGTTTCACCTCGCGCCACCCTTGTTCAGCCGCAGGCGCGACGCACGTGGCCGGCCGCTAAAGAAAGAGTTCGGTGCCTGGATGATTCCACTGTTTCGCCTGCTCGCCCGCATGCGGCGCTTGCGCGGCGGTCGCTTCGATGTATTCGGCTACACTGCGGAGCGCCGCATGGAACGCGCCCTGATTGCTGAGTTCGAAGCGACCCTGGACGCGTTGCTGGCAAGCCTTGGCAAAGACAATTTGCAGGAGGCTGCGACGCTCGTCCGCTGCTACATGGAGATCCGCGGCTATGGGCCGGTCAAGGAGCTGGCAGTCAACGAGGTCCGTGCCGAGATTGCATCACGCCTGCAACAAATTGCGCAGTCGACGCGGCGGGCAGCGTAGACTGCGCCGATGTCGGTGCGTTATGAATTCGATCTCCGTCCCGGGCACGGTGATGTCAACACCATTGTTGATGGTATTGAATGGTTGCGCATGCCGTTGCCGTTCGCACTCAGCCATATCAATCTCTGGATGCTGCGGGATGGCAGCAGCAGCGACATTGCGATCATCGACGCCGGCATTCATTCGGGCAAGAGCAAGGATGTCTGGCGAGCTGCCATTGCCGACCGGCGCGTCACGCGCGTACTGGTGACACACCTGCATCCCGATCATGTCGGTTGTGCCGGCTGGTTGTGCGACGACAACAAGGTCGAGTTGTGGATGACGCGGCAGGAGTACCTGCTGTGCCGGATTCTCGTGGCTGATACCGGCCGGCCTGCGCCGGATGCCGGCGTAAACTTCTACCGCGCTGCCGGATTCCCGGGTCATGCGCTGGCGCGCTACCAGGAAATGTTTGGCATGTTCGGCAAGTTTGTCGCCACCATGCCCGATTCCTACCATCGACTGGTCGACGGCATGTGCGTCAGCATCGGCAGCAGCGACTGGGAGGTCGTGGTCGGCAACGGTCACTCACCCGAACATGCCTGCTTTTACAACGGCGAAAGAAACGTTGTCATCTCAGGCGACCAGCTGCTGCCGACCATTTCGTCCAATGTCAGTGTTTACCCGACCGAACCGCACGGCAATCCGCTCAAGGACTGGCTGCTGTCGCTGCAGCGGATGAAGCAGCGCTTGCCCGAAGACGTGCTCGTGCTGCCGGCACACGGCAGCCCGTTTCGTGGCGCGCACGCCAGGCTGGATGCGTTGCTGGAGGAACACACGAACGGCCTTGCCGAACTGCTGGACCTCTGCCGCAAACCGCAGCGCGCGGTCGACGTATTCCCGGCCTTGTTCAAGGCCGCCATCTCGGACAGCAACCTGATCATGGCGACCGGCGAGTCGATTGCACACCTCAACTACCTGCTGTACGAAGGCGCTATTGACGTCGAGCCCGATGCGCACGGCGTGCTCTGGTATCGCCGTCGCTAGTAGAAACCGATAGCTTCGCCGAAGTGGATCGAGAGCAGCAGGAACACCACCGCCAGGGCGAAGATCTTCAGCAGCAGCGGACCGACGAACCGCACCCAGGCAGTGTACGGGACCTTGCCCAGTGCCAGCGCGCCCATGACCAACGCGCTGGTAGGCACAACCATATTGGTGAATCCGTCGCCGAACTGGTAAGCGAGCACCGCGACCTGCTGCGGAACACCGGTCAGCGTTGCCAGCGGTGACATGATGGGCATGGTGACAAATGCCTGGCCGCTGCCAGAGGGAATAAAAAAGTTGGTTATCGTCTGCACAATCAGCATACCGATGGCCGCAATGTCGGCTGGCAAACCTTCGAGCAAACCGGCAATGGCATGGATAATCGAATCAATGATCTGTCCGTCGGACAGCACAACTTCGATGGTCCGAGCGACGCCGACGATCAGCGCGGCAGCGGTCATTTCGGCTGCACCCCTGAGAAAGGTCTGGCTGGTTTCGCTCGCCGACATTCGCGAGATCAGCGCTGCAACAATGCCGATGCCAAGAAACGTGGCATTCAGCTCGACGATGTACCAGCCGTACTGCTTGGCGCCGTACACAAATCCGATAACACCGGCAGCAAACACCAGCAAAACTGCCATGCGGCGGCCATTCATGCGGATGTCGTCGGGCGCATCAAAGCCGGCGGTGTAATCGACGTGCGCAACCAGGCTGCTCGACGGATCCTGCTGTACGCGCATCGCATAGCGATACAGGTGATGAAAAGCGATGCCGAGAAATGCCAGCATCATGGCAAAGCGCACGCCCGATCCTGACATCAGCGGCACGCCGGCAATATTTTGCGCAATGATGACGCCAAAAGGATTGGTGCCGGCGCAGGCCCAGCCGATGCCGTACGGCACCCAGACCATGCCCAGGGCCACGATCGCATCCATACGCATGGCCAGACTCATGGTGACCAGAATTGGTACCAGCGGCACATACTCCTCACCCATACCGATGGTGTATGCGCCAAGGCTGAATATGAACAGGCAACCGGCTATCAGTATCCAGGGGCTCTTGCCCAGCCGGGCGACTGCGCCGTGCAGGGCAGCGTCAATCGCGCCACTCTTGCGCAGGATCGCGATCACGCCGCCAACCAGAAAAATCAGGAAAATAATTTCCTGGGCTTCCTCCATGCCTTTCGGAATCGCCAGCAGGAAATGCCAGGGAGCGATCGTGACTTCATCCGCCGCACCCAGGCGCGCATAAGTGCCGCTGACAACCATGGTTCGATCAGGGTCCTGCGGGTAGGGCTGGCGTTGAAACTCACCGTGCGGAATTACGTAGGTGAGTAATTGGGCTATGACGACGAAGGAAAAAATCAGGGCCAGCGAATCAAAATTCCACGAACGCTTGGTCATTGGCTGCTCCGCTGCTTGGGTGCGGACAGTGTACTTAAATACCGGGTCGCCAAGGAAACAAACACCCATGAAAAAGCCCGGCGACGCAGCACGTGGCCGGGCTTTCATTTTCGGGGTACTTTGCCTGGCGACGATTTCCTAGTGGCGACGATCGTGGCGGCGGTCGAGACGGCGATCGATGCGATCGCCCTTCCGGTCCAGTCGACGATCAATCCTGTCACCTTTGCGGTCGAGATGCCTCGCGAGGCCATCCCGGCCTGCCGCGGCAGCGCGCTCCGATCTGCGATCGAGGCGACGATCAATTCGGTCGCCTTTGCGATCCAGCCGGTGCTCGACACGGTCACCACGATCGCGTATGCCATCCCGGCTCGCATTCGTGTCATCGGCCAATGCGCTACCGCCGAATGTCATCAACAGTGCGCCAAGCAACATTGCTTTCTTGATATCCATTTCCAGTCTCCTTAATAGCCCATGCGAATTGCATCGTTGTTGGAGTTACAACGTGCGGCAAGAGACCCGGTTGACGCCGGCGCGCTAAAAAATCCGGGATTATGGTTAGTCGCTTTGGCCGCTATAGTGGCGCAGCGATGAATTCCGGCAAGGTCTCGGCGAGTTCGCCGAATGCGTCCAGCGCCGGACGGGTTGTGACCACGGCGATGGTTGGTGCAGCGTGCCTGATAAACCGCCAGGCTACGGCGATGTCGATATCGGCCTGCGTGAGTTGTGCGCCAACGAGCCATTGCCGGCGCTTTCCGGAAACGGCGATCTCCATCGCGTCGATGGCGGCAAGCAACTGCTCGTTGATCCGTTCCAGCCACGGCGCGTATTGCATCTCGACCGGCCTCTGCTTGAGCTCGTAGATGCGCTGCGCGGTCTTTTCCATCGCCACCAGCGCGATACCTATCAAGTGCAGCGCTGCACTTCGTTCTGACAGTTCGACCGGTAGCAAGGATCGGCCAGCCAGCATCTCGACATAGTCAATAATCAGGGTTGAATCGACCAGTATTGTGCCATCGTCACAAATCAAGGTCGGTACCTTGACCAGCGGATTGATCTTTCGAAACTCGTCGTAACCGCGAAAGATCGACAGCGGATTATGCTCGAACGGCACACCGAGCAGCCGCATCGTGATGGCGACGCGACGAACGAACGGCGAATCAAACATGCCGATGAGTTGCATGCGAGCGTTATGCCTGTGCCATTTGCTGCGCCACGGCAGCCGCACCGAGCAGGCCGGGATGCGCGTGCAGGATCAGCCGCGTCGGAATGCTCTCCATCATGGAGCGATAGCGGCCCTTGTTTTCGAATCCGGAGCGAAAGCGGCTGTTGGCAAACATCTCCGGATAGCGCGGTACGATACCGCCAGCGATGAAAATACCATCCACGGCGCCGATCGTGAGCGCGAAATCTCCGGCGACCTGGCCGAGAATTTCGAAAAACAATTGCACTGCCTCGGAGGCTTTGCTGTCGGCGCCGCTCGCCGCAGCCGCAAATATTTTCTCCGCTGAGAGCTGCGGCCACTCCTGGCCGTGCACGCGCCCCAGCGCCCAGTACAGATTTTCCAGTCCGGGTCCGCAAACCAGCCTTTCCGAAGACACCCGGTCAAAGCGATCGCGCAGTGCCGTCAGAATCTCGAGCTGCACCCGCGTCGCCGGGGCAAACCCGATGTGGCCAGCCTCGCCGGCAATGGCTATGTCAGTTTTGTTGACTCTTTTCAGGCCGACGGCGCCCAGCCCGGTTCCAGGGCCAATAATGCCAAGCGTGTAATTGTCGGCGGGCAATGGCGCGCTATCGGGCAGGCCGACCAGCACACTATCGTCGGCACCAAGGAAAGGAATTGAGTAGGCGATTGCCTCGAAGTCGTTCAGCAGGCGCACGCTTGAGCCTGGGTATTTCCTTGCCAGTTCGCTCGCGTCGAGGCTCCAGCGGTTATTCGTGAAGCGCACTTTTTGCGCAACGACTGGCCCGGCAACGGCCAGGCAAATAATCTGCGGCGCGCCTGCGCCAGTCTTTTTCAGGAAGTGATCGATGGCGAGCTGCGCCGACTCATACTCCGCGCAGGGCAGCAACAGTTCGCTGGAATAGTGCGCAACATCCGGGCTGGCGAGCGCAAAACGCGCGTTGGTACCGCCAATGTCGCCGATTAACAGGCTCGATCTGGTCACGGAATTTCTTGTGGTAGTGAAGAGCGGTAATGCTCTCACAGGAGACGCACGTGAGCACAGCCCCGGGTACGGAAATCAGCGCTGCTGCACGACGATGCGAAAGCCTTCACGTTGTACGCAGGAACAGCTCCTGTCGCCGTAGCGGTCTTCACAGTAGCTCAGGTAGCCTGTGGGGCATTGCAGACCACGCTGCGCCTGCCGCCTTGCCAGCGATCGCTCGCGTTTTTCAACCTCGGCCCAGTTACCGGAAAGCATGGCCTGGTCCTCGAGTTCTCCGAGAGTCGGTCCCGAGGCACAGGCAGCCAGAAAAACCAGCGCGAGTACACTCAGGAATCTCATGGCCCTTTGCTCCGATTGCCAAAACCGCTCGTGGAAACTGACAAGTACCGCGTGGGCCGCTACGGATCTGTGACTTGTTCAGCAATTTGCTTGACGCGCCGGTGTGACTGCCGGCGTCTGCGCTTTAGGCAACATCAACTTCGCTGCAAAGAGAATCGACGTATGCTTAATGTGGAAGAAAAACAACGATTGAAACGCGAGTGCAGTTCTGTGAGCTCGGTCACAGCCGGGAGTCGAGTATCGGGAGCTGCTACAGAATCTGCGCGCTACGGGAAGTTGTTGCGACGGGTTCGGCAAAGGCACTCTTCGCCAGCACCGCTGTCGACACAGACCAACGTATAACCTTCCTGGCACTGGAATTCCGGGGTACGTTTTTGCTGGCGCAGGACGCGCTCGCGCTTCTCCACTTCGCTCCAGTCGCCGCTCGCAATGGCCTCGGCCTCAAGTTCTTCGAGCGTATGCGTGGACGAACAGCCCGCCAGCGACAGCAAGGCAATAAGGACATATGTTCGCATAGCTGGTCTGACCGGCCACCCAAAGAATTGTTCCCGGTTCATGGTGACATCGGCAACCGGGTTGTGAATTTGACGCGACGCAGCACGAATGTCGAGCTCGCCGAGCGAACTGCGGGGTGCTTCAAAATTTGCGCATTGAGGAAATTATTGTAAGCCGCCATATCCCGGACCAGCACCTGCAATATGTAATCCCGCTCACCGGATACCGAAAAACATTCGGTCACCTGCGGCAGCGACTGTACGTGCCGCTCGAAATCGTGGCGGTTTTCATCCGAGTGCTCAGTCATTGCGACCGCCAGCAATACCTGGATCTGGAACCCGGCCCGGTTGGCATCGAGAATAGCGACCTGCCTTTCGATCAGGCCGGCTTCTTCGAAATCGCGGACCCGCCGCCAGCAGGAGGTCCGGGACATGCCGGCGAGCTCGGCAAGTTCCACCTGGCTGCGCGTTGCATCGGTCTGCAGGGCGTCGAGCAGGCGGCGATCAGCGGTCGAGAGCTTCATGGGATAATAGTCCGTATTCTTCTGTTTAAGAGACATATGTTGCAATTATTGCTTATATCCAGATATTTTTGAACACTTTTCTCATGAGCCGCGCGCATACTGCCGAAAAGTATTCCGTGCCGCTGGGGATCCGCTCATGCCCGAACAGTTTGCCAATCCGATGGGACTTGATGGCTTCGAATTCGTCGAGTTCGCCTCGCCCGAAGCCGGCCTGATTGAGCCGGTATTCCGCTTGCTGGGCTTCGAGGCGGTCGCTCGCCACAAGTCCAAGCGCGTCACCCTGTATCGGCAGGGCGGCATCAATTTCATATTGAACGAAGAGCCGCGCAGTCCGGCCGCCTACTTCGCACAGGAGCACGGACCTTCGGCCTGCGGCATGGCATTTCGGGTCAGGGATGCACATCGGGCTTATGCCAGGGCGCTCGACCTTGGTGCGCAGCCGGTCGAAATCGCCACCGGCCCGATGGAATTGCGGCTGCCCGCGATCAAAGGTATCGGCGGTGCGCCGCTTTACCTGATCGACCGTTATGCACCGGGCAGCACCATTTACGACATCGATTTTGACTGGTTTGAGGGCGTCGATCGTAACCCGCCGGGCTGCGGCTTCCTTGAAATCGATCACCTGACGCACAACGTGTATCGCGGCAGGATGCAATTCTGGGCCAACTTTTACGAACGGCTGTTCAATTTTCGCGAAATACGCTATTTCGACATCAAGGGCGAATACACGGGCCTGTTCTCGAAGGCGCTCACGGCCCCGGACGGCAAGATTCGCATTCCGCTGAACGAGGAGGCATCGCAGGGCACCGGGCAGATCGAAGAGTTCCTGATGTCGTATAACGGCGAAGGCATTCAGCACATCGCACTCAGCTGCAACAACCTGATCGAGTGCTGGGACCGGCTCAAGGCGCGCGGCCTGAAATTCATGACTCCACCGCCGCCTGCCTATTACGAAATGCTGGAGGATCGCATTCCCGGCCACGGCGAACCGATCGCCGAACTGCAGCCGCGCGGCATCCTCGTCGACGGCTCCACGGATGGCGATGAACCGCGGCTTTTGCTGCAGATCTTCTCCGAGAATATGATCGGCCCGGTATTCTTCGAATTTATCCAGCGCAAGAGAGACGAAGGTTTCGGCGAAGGCAATTTCAAGGCCTTGTTTGAATCCATAGAACGCGACCAGGTCGCCCGTGGCGTGGTTGGCAAATGACCGGCAATTGACAGGAGGCACCATGAAGCTTCAGCGCATTCACCATGTCGCGTATCGCTGCAACGATGCCCGCGAGACGGTGCAATTCTACCAGCGTGTCCTGAACATGAACTTCATGCTCGCGTTTGCCGAAGACCAGGTGCCATCGACCAAGGAGCCGGACCCGTACATGCACGTATTTCTCGACGCCGGCATGGGCAACGTGCTGGCGTTTTTCGAATTGCCGACGCGGCCCGCCATGGATCGCGATCGCAACACGCCGCAATGGGTACAACACATTGCGTTCGAGATCGGCGACTACAACGCCCTGCTCGACGCCAAAGCGCATATCGAGAGTGAAGGCGTTGCGGTGCTGGGCCCGGTGAATCACGGCATATTTCAGTCCATCTATTTTTTCGATCCTAACGGTCACCGGCTGGAGCTGGTCGCGAACACACAGACGCAGGAGCAGCTCGATGAGCTGCAACGCGTCGCGCCTGCGATGCTCGAGGAATGGAGCGCAAGCAAAAAAGCGCCGCGGCACGCGGCCTGGTTGCACGAACTCGAGTTTCGGGGTAACGGTCGGTGAAACTTGCATCGCTGAAGGGCGGCCGCGATGGACAACTGGTCGTGGTATCCAAGGATCTGCAGCGCTGCCTGCCCGCAACCGGGATCGCAGCAACGCTGCAGGCAGCGCTGGACAACTGGGCTGCAGTCAAGCCAGGACTCGCCAGCCTGGCGCTTCGGGTTGAGACCGATGGCGACGACTTTGCCGAGTCCGATTGTGCGTCTCCGTTGCCACGTGCATTCCAGTGGGCGGACGGCTCGGCCTACGTCAATCATGTGGAACTGGTGCGCAAGGCGCGCGCTGCCGAGATGCCTGCGAGTTTCTGGACCGATCCGCTGATGTACCAAGGCGGCTCGGATGCCTTCCTCGGCCCACACCAGGACATCGCCGTCGCCGATGAGGCCTGGGGGATCGACTTCGAAGCCGAGGTCGCCGTGGTCACTGACGACGTACCCATGGGCGTAAGCGCCGCCGACGCCGGCGCGCACATTCAATTGATCATGCTGGTGAATGACGTCTCGCTGCGCGGCCTGATTCCAGCCGAACTCGGCAAAGGCTTTGGCTTTTTCCAGTCGAAACCCTCGAGCGCATTTTCGCCGGTGGCGGTCACGCCCGACGAGCTCGGCCACGCGTGGCGGGATAACAAACTGCATTTGCCGCTGTTGTCGTTTCTCAATGGGGCCGCCTTCGGCAAACCCGATGCGGGTATCGATATGACGTTCGACTTTACCCAGCTAATTGCGCACGCAGCGAAAACGCGGCCACTGTGTGCCGGCAGCATCATCGGCTCCGGTACCGTATCGAACAAACTGGCCGGCGGCCCCGGCAAACCCATTGCCGATGGTGGAGTCGGCTACTCCTGCCTGGCCGAGTTACGCACCATAGAAACCATTCAATCGGGTGCGCCAAATACCCCGTTCATGAAATTTGGCGACCGCATCCGTATCGAGATGCGCGATAGCACTAACACTTCAATTTTTGGCAGCATTTCGCAAACGGTCGTGAAGTACACTTCCTGAATGGCAATCAGGCTCTACAGTTACTGGCGATCAACCGCGGCCTATCGTGTGCGGCTGGCGCTGAACCTGAAGGGCATTGCCTACGAGACAGTGGCAGTTTCCTTGCTGCCCGGGCAGGCACAACACCGCCAAGCCGACTACCGGCAACGCAACCCGCAAATGCTGGTGCCATTTCTCGAGGACGCCGGATTCGGCGTCGGCCAGTCACAGGCAATTTTCGAATACCTTGAAGAGAGCTATTCGGCAACACCGCTGCTGCCCGATTCTGCGCGAAAACGCGCCAGTGTGCGTTCGTTCTGCAATTCGATCTGCTGTGACATTCACCCGCTAAATAATCTGCGCGTGTTGCTGTACCTCAAGGAGCAGCTCGGTATCAGCGACGCGCAGCGTGATGCCTGGTACGCAAACTGGATTCACGAGGGATTTCGTGCCGCCGAACTGGTCGCTGCGGCACATGCCAGTGCCGGCCCGTTCGTATTCGGCGCCAGGGCGACGCTCGCAGACTGTTGCCTGATTCCGCAGATGTATAACGCGCGACGTTTCAATGTAACGCTCGAGGACTACCCTCACCTGCGTGCCGTCGACGCGCATTGCACCAGCCTGCCCGAGTTTGCGGCCGCCAGCCCCGAGCGCCAACCCGACTGCGCGTAGGAATGTGGAATGCCGCCGCAAGAGCGACTGCCAGGCGCTCAGCTAGCCATCAATGCCAAACAGCTTTCCAATCGACGCGGTAACGACCATCGCGATGGCACCCCAGAACGTGACCCGAACAGCGCCGATCACCACTGGGGCCCCGCCGGCGCGCGCCGCGAGACCGCCGAGCAGGGCAAGGAAGAGCAGCGAGGATGCCGCGACCAGGGTGATTAACCTTGGGCCAGGCACCGCCCAGGCGACCAGCAATGGCAAGGTCGCGCCGACAAAAAACGAAGCCGCCGAAGAGAATGCAGCCTGAATTGGTTGCGCGGGGACGATTTCGGAAATACCGATCTCATCCCTGGCGTGCGCACCGAGCGCATCGTGTTCCATCAACTGCACTGCAACCTGCTGCGCCAGGCCCGGTTCCAATCCGCGGCTTTCATATATTTCGGCCAGTTCTGCGACTTCAAACTGGTAATTTGCCTTCAATGAGCGCCGTTCTATTTCGAGGTCGGCTGCTTCGGTATCGGCCTGCGAGCTGACTGACACATATTCGCCGGCAGCCATCGACATGGCGCCGGCAAACAGGCCAGCGATACCCGCGACTATGATATTGCCCTGGGTCGCGCCGGCGGCGGCAACACCGATGATCAGGCTCGAGGTCGAGACAATGCCATCGTTGGCGCCGAGGACCCCGGCCCTCAGCCACCCTACCCGATGTGCCCGGTGTTTTTCGTGGTGTGTCATGCCTTCACTCCGCGGATTTCACAAAGCCGCATTCTATATACTGGTCGCCGGATTCCACAGGAGAGTTTTCTCATGGCCGGAGTATTGGGCCGGGTCGCACTGGTCACGGGTGCAGGTCGCGGTATCGGACTCGCTGCAGCGCAGACGCTGGCCGCTCGCGGTGCGAGAGTAATGTGTGTCTCACGCAGCCGGCATGAACTTGCGGCGACCGGTCTCGATTATGCTGTGGCCGACCTCGGTAGCGCCGACGGTTGTGCGCTGGCGGTGACCGACACCGAGCAGCGCCTGGGGCCGATCGAATTGCTGATCTGCAATCACGGTATCGGATCCGCGGCCGAGCGCGTGGTCTGGGAACAGGACCCGGACGTCTGGCACGAGACCATGCGCATTAACCTCGACGGCCCCTTTTATCTGTCGCGACTGGTCATGCGCAGCATGCGGCAACGCGGCTACGGGCGCATCGTCTACACCAGCTCCACGGCCGGCCTGCTGGCGGAGCCTGCCGGCAGCGCGTACACGACGTCAAAGCACGGCTTGCTCGGCCTGATGCGTTCGGTTGCCGAGGATGGCGGCGCGCACGGCATTACAGCGAATGCTGTCCTGCCCGGCTGGGTACGTACCGCGATGGCGGAGCGTTCAGCACAGGCAGAAGCTGAACGGCGCAAGATAACGGCCGATGACGTCTGGCGCGAACGCGCCGCTTTGTATCGCGCCAATCGCATCGTGAGCTGCCAGGAAGTTGCCGAAGTGATTGCCTTCCTTGCCAGCGAAGAGTCGAGTGGCGTCAGCGGCGAGGCGATCAGGGTCGCACTCGGCAGCGTCTGGTAGGATTCGCCGGAAACTGACATGGACTGGATGCACACATTTGCCGGCTTGCTCGTTGGCACCGTAGTCGGACTGACCGGTGTCGGGGGCGGTGCGCTGATGACACCGATCCTGGTATTGCTGTTCGGCGTGTCGCCGGCGCTGGCGGTCGGCACAGACCTGTGGTTCGCTGCACTTACCAAAACCGTGGGCGGATTCATCCATCAGCAGCGCGGCAGCGTCGAGTGGTCAGTCTTGCGACGGCTCTGTCTTGGCAGCCTGCCAACTTCCGTACTAACGCTGAGCTGGCTGCACCGGAGCGGCATCGATCGTTACACCCAGGGCCTGATCATGACCGCCCTCGGCTGCGTGCTGCTGCTCACCGCCGTGGCAATCCTGTTCCGTACCCGGACGCAGTCACTGGGCGCGCGTATCCGCACGATCTCGCCGGAGCGTTTCAAGCGGGCGCAACCGGCGCTGACCGTGGTCGCGGGCAGCATCCTCGGTTTGCTGGTCACGCTGACGTCGGTCGGTGGCGGTGCGCTCGGCATCGTCATGCTGGTGTTTCTCTATCCGTTTCGCCTGACGCCGACGAAACTGGTCGGCACCGACATTGTGCACGCGATACCGCTTACCCTGATTGCCGGCAGTGGTTATCTCTGGATGGGCAATGTGGACCTCTCATTGCTCGGCAAATTGCTGCTGGGTTCCGTGCCCGGCGTCATCCTTGGCTCTATGCTCAGTGCGCGAGTTGCCGAACGCCCCTTGCGCATTGCAATCGCTATTATTTTGTCGCTGGTCGGCATCAAACTGCTGCTGTAAGTGCAACATCAGAATTGAATTCTCACCTGCAGCCCGCCTCCGTCCGGAAACAGCAGTGGCGTAAACTGCAGAGCCGAGCCGCTGCCCGAATTGGTATGTTCGACCGTCCTGGAAGACACATAAGCGAGCCACCAGCCCATAAAGACTTGTGAGAAGTAGTGCTTGTCCTCATAGACCCTGGCCAGCGCCGGGAGCGTAGAGCTGACATAGAGCGTATTGCGCAGCCAGCGCCTGTCGGTCAGATTCGCGGCAGCAATGATGGGTATGGCACCGAAAAAGGCGTGGCCACTGACGCCATTCGTGTCGTCAAACGGATCCCAACCCGGCTCACCTTCCTCTGGCCGCTGGCCGCCGGAGACGTACGCCAGCGTCACCAGTTGCGGCGTGCCAACCAGGAGCGCACGCAGCGAATTCGCACCCCATCGCGCTGTTGCCGAGTTCACTTCGCGGTTGCGCCCACCCAGCCATCGCGCAGCAAGATAAATCGGCACAGAAAACATGGGCTGCGCAAGATCACCGACATCGGTGAACACCTCGGCCAGGTCATCGCCGGTCTCACCCTGCAGGTCGTCCTGAAAGAACTCCTGAATGCTGGCATCCGCATTACTGTTTGCAAGCAATGCCGAAACGCCAAAGCCGATTGCAACCTCGGTCAATGGTCTGGCGCTGTAGTGGTAGCGAAAATCGGCGCGGATCTGTTCCGCCAGGCTGCTCGCCTCGATCGCGCCGGCACTATCGGTCCCCGCCAGCGCCAGCGCAGGCAGCGAGAGCAACAGGAAGATTGTTGGGTATGGCATGAGACCCCCTGGTTGTGCCGGCCATTGTACCCCCTGCGGCTTCGATACACGGCCGGGCCTATGTAGTTTCACCAATAGACGCCGCAGAACCTGCAACGTACAAAATTCGCGAAGATCGCATGCATTCACCTGGAGACTTTGGTGTCAATGAGCTCGCGGCAGCGCGTTTTGTCCGCCATTCATCACGAGCAGCCTGATCGGGTGCCGCTGGTGATCGGCGTCAGCAACGCCACGGGCATCAAGATGAAACCCTACCGGGACATCAAGAAAATCATCGGCGTGCACGCACCGGACAATTACATTTACGACTGGCCGGAGCTCGGCACCGCAGAAATCGACGAGGCCACACTGCGCCGGCTGCACAGCGATGTTCGTGGTGTGCTAGATCTCGAACCGGAGGCGGTACGGCGGCGCAACCGCGAGCGTGATCCGCACAGCGATTACATCGATTCCTGGGGCAGCGGCCAGCGGGAGATTGCGGCAGACGACTGGTTCCCGTGCGTGCACCCGATCCCGGACGCGAACACGGTTGCCGATCTCGACGCCTACCAGGGCTGGCCCGACATGAGCGACTCGACGCGGATCGCGCACGTCCGCGAGCGCGCCACGCAACTCGCTACAGAAAACCAGTACGCCATCCTGGCGACGCCGTGGCTGTTGTTTCCGTTCGAGCGCGCTTATGCGATGCAGGGCATGGAGACATTCCTGCTCAATATGGCCATGGACCCGGAATTCGCACACGCGTTAATGGCACGCATTGCCGTCTACTGCAAACAACTGATGGGGAATTTCCTCGCCGCACTGGGCGACAACGTCGACATTATCAAGATTGGCGACGATCTCGGCACACAGGCGAGCCTGATGATTTCACCGCAGATGTATCGCAAGCTCCTGAAACCGATTCATGCCGACTTCATCAGCTTCATCAAGGCCAGGACCAGGGCCAAAGTGCTGTTTCACTCGGACGGCGATGTTGCGCCATTGATAGACGACTTTATCGAGATCGGCGTCGACATCCTGAACCCGATTCAGACCTCGGCCGGGACCATGTCCGACCTGCCCGCGCTGAAAAAGCGCTGCAGGAAAAAGATCGTGCTTTGCGGTGGCATCGACACGCAACGCATATTGCCTTTCGGCACGCCGGCCGAAGTGCGCGATGAAGTGCGGCGCGTCATCAACATACTCGGTCCGGGCGGCGGTTACATGCTCGGCGGCGTGCACACGATAATGAACGATGTGCCTGCGGAAAATGTACTTGCCATGGTCGATGCTGCCGAGGAATTCGGCCGCTACCCGCTGCGACACTCGGTCGCTGCGGCCTGAGACACGGCCTGCACTGGCATCCGCTTAACGACGCGGCGGCAGCATTGAGGTGCCGGCATGTTGACGCAGCGCTCCAATCGATCGCTGCCATTTCCAATCAACGTGAATCGTGCATACTATTGTCGTATTGCCGAGACTACTGCACATCTCTTTTGTGGAAAGGGAGATTTGGTAGTGAGTTGGCGAATCAAACGAAAGACTTCCAGATGAAACCGTCGATAAAATTCACTCAATGCCTGGCCCGTTGGGCAATCGCTGCCGTCGCCCTGGCCGCACAGCCTGCTGGGGCCCAGGGTGGACCACCCGGCTTCGCGGCCGTGTCCGTGGAGACCGTCGTCGTCAAGTACGCGCCCATGGAATCGTCGGTTACCGCCGTTGGCACGATCATCGCCGACGCTTCGGCAATGTTGCGTGCCGAGGTGCCGGGCCAGATACTCACTGTGCATTTTCATGAAGCGCAGCGGGTCGCGAAAGGCGACCGCCTGTTCTCCATCGAATCGACGGTGCTTGAGTCGGAGGTCAATGAAGCCCGTGCAAACGTGAATCGAAGTGAGGCAGCCTACGAGCGTGCCCAAGAGCTTCAGCAAAAAGGCCTGATCTCGGGCACCGACTATGATGCAGCTCGCGCCAATTACGATGTCGACCAGGCACGCCTGAGATCTTCCACAGCACGGCTGTCGAAGACTGTCATTCGCGCGCCGTTTGACGGCTACGTCGGGCTGCGACGTATCAACGTCGGTGACTACGCGACGATCGGGCAGCAGCTTGTCGACGTCGTGCAACTCGACCCGTTGCGGGTAGAATTCAGCGTGCCGGAAACGTTGCTTGCGAAAGTTCAACCCGGCCTGCCCATCGATGTGCGGGTCGACGCGTACCCGGACGAGGTATTTTCCGGCGAGATAGTCGCCATTTCGCCGTCCTCGGACATCCAGGGCCACAATCTGCAGGTGCGGGCAAATTTGCCGAACAAGGAGCTCAAGCTTCGTCCTGGTCTCTTCGTGCGGGTCAATGTGACGCTCGGCGCCAGGGAAAACGTGATCCTGATACCGGAACAGGCCATCTGGCCAATTGGGCAGGACAAGACCGTGTTCGTCGTTGCGGACGGCCAGGCACATATGCGCGTGGTCCGGATCGGCGAACGGCAGCCCGGCACGGTCGAAATTGTTTCGGGACTGGACGTCGGCGAAGAAATTGTTACGGCAGGACAAATGAAGCTTTATGACGGCGCGGCCGTCCGAAGCGTCCCGGCAGACCCGGCGGCGTCCGAGTAAAACACGGGGCAATTCCGTGCAACTTCCCGAACTGTCAATTAGGCGCCCCGTACTGGCCACAGTGATGAGCCTTGTCATCGTGCTGGTCGGGCTGATTTGCTTTGAACGCTTGCCGGTGCGGTTAATACCCAATGTCGACGAGCCGATTGTAACGGTCTCTACCTATTATCCGGGCGCAAACGCCCAGATCATCGAAACGCAGATCACCAAACCGATCGAGGACGCCCTGTCGGGTATTGACGGCGTTGACTTCATTAGGTCGGTCAGCCGTGCCGAGAGCAGCCAGGTGACGGTAAGATTCAAGCTTGACCGAGACCCCGACGGCGCAGCCAGTGATGTTCGCGATCGTGTTGCCCAGTCGCGCGACTCTCTGCCGCAGGAGGCCTTCGAACCGATTGTGCAAAAGCAGGAGGCGGATGCCCAGCCGATCATCTACCTTGCGTTTTCTTCGGATCGACACGACCTCATCGAAATCGCGGATCTGGCCAACCGCCTGGTCAAAGACCGTATCCAGACAATTCCGGGCGTCGCGGAGGCGCGCGTATTCGGCAACCGCTATGCAATGCGCATCTGGATCGATCCTGAAAAGCTCGCGGGCTACGAGCTCACGCCCATCGATATCGAGCAAGCCTTGCGCGCCCAGAACATCGAAGTTCCGGCCGGACGGGTCGAAAGCCTGCAGCGGGAATTCACGGTGCTGGCCGAAACCGATCTTCGCGAACCCGATCAGTTCGCTGCAATCGTTGTTAAAGAGACCGACACGTTCCTTGTGCGCCTCGGCGACGTCGCCCGGGTCGAACTCGGGCCCGACTCATCGAGATTCACAGCCCGATACAACGACCGAAACGCGGTGCCTCTTGGTATTGTGAAGCAGGCGGTGGCCAATCCGCTGGACATCTCGGTCGAACTCAAAGCGATGTTGCCGCATATCGTTGACTCGTTGCCCGAGGGCATGCAAGTCGAAGTCGCTCACGACACCACCTTGTTCATCGAGCGATCTATTGCCGAAGTCTATGTCACCGTCGCCGAAGCCGTAATGCTCGTCGTGCTGGTCATTTTCCTGTTTCTGCGAAACTGGAGAGCGGTCGCCGTTCCGGTGGTCACGATTCCGGTATCGCTGATCGGCGCCTTCGCGCTCATGTACATATTCGGCTTCACGATCAACACGCTGTCGCTGCTGGCCATGGTTCTGGCGATCGGGCTGGTCGTGGACGATGCGATCGTTATGCTGGAGAACATCTACCGGCACATCGAAGACGGCATGGAGCCGATCAAAGCAGCGAAACAGGGCAGTCGCGAGATCGGGTTCGCAATCGTCGCCATGACAATTACATTGTCGGCCGTTTACATTCCGTTCGTATTTTCGACGGGACGCAGTGGCCGTCTGTTCATCGAATTTGCCCTTACACTTGCAGGCGCGGTGCTGGTGTCCGGGTTTGTAGCACTGACGCTGTCGCCCATGATGTGCTCAAGGTTGCTGCGCCATGAGCCGCGGCACAATCGCCTGTATCAAATCAGCGAATTGTTTTTCGATAAGATCAATGCCGGTTATGCCACGGCAGTCGGCAGCCTCCTCCGGCGTCGCCGGACTGTTATCGGCCTCGCTGCCCTGGTGATTGCGGGTATGGTGTCTTTGTTCCTGACACTGCCGGAAGAATTGGCCCCAGGCGAGGACCAGGGCCTGATCATCGGTATCGGGCAGGCTCCCGAGGGCGCCACTATGGCTTTCACGGACCGCTATGCACAACAGATGGTCAGTGTGTTCCGCGAACTCCCTGAGCAGAATCGCTATTTCAGTTTTACCGGGTTTGGCTCGGTTACCAGCGCAATCACATTCGTGGGTCTCAAGGACTGGGACGATCGCGAGCGCAGCGCACAGCAGATCGCTCAATCGGTGTTTCCGCAGTTTTCGCAAATCCCCGGGATCCTCGCTTTCCCGATTACTCCGCCGCCACTGGGAGTCCGCGATTTCGGCCAGCCTGTCAGTTTTGTCGTACAGAGCACGCAATCCTGGGAGGAGTTGCAGTCCATCGTGCAGCGCCTGCTTGCGAAGATGAACGAGAATCCGAGCCTGCTGAATCCTGACTCGGACCTGGAGTTGAACAAGCCCGAGCTGAAGATCGACATGAATCGGGAGAAAATCGCCGCCGTGGGCAGCAGTGTCGATGCCGTAGGCCGAACGCTCGAAACCATGCTCGGCGGCCGCAACGTTACGCGATTCAAGAAAGGCACCGAACAATACGACGTCATTGTGCAGGTCGAGGATTCAGCTCGCCGGACGCCCGGGGACCTGAGCAATATCTTCGTCCGCGGCGCCGGGGGTGAAATGATCCAGCTGCAAAATCTCGCATCCGTGACAGAGGAGGTCTCTGCGAAAGAACTCAATCACTTCAACAAGCTGCGTGCCGCGACTATCTCGGCGGGACTGGCGCCGGGATACTCGATGGGCGAGGCAATCGACTGGATGGAGGATGCGCTGGCCGAAGTGGCCCCCGATGCGTTGTATGACCTGTCCGGGCAATCCCGCGAATTTCGCGAATCCGCGGCCAGTGCTCTCGTAATGATGGGGCTGGCACTGATGTTTATTTACCTTGTGCTGTCGGCGCAGTTCGAGAGTTTCATCGATCCGTTGATCATCCTGGTATCCGTTCCGCTGGCGATGTTTGGTGCGTTCCTGTGTCTGGCAACGATCAACTACGGCAACGCGCAAGGTTTGTGGCAGGTGACGGCCTCCTGGAATATCTACACGCAGATCGGCGCGGTAACCCTGGTTGGCCTGATTTCCAAGCACGGCATCCTGATCGTCGAGTTCGCCAATCAACTACGCGCCCAGGGGAAGGACAAGTTCGATGCCGTGTTGCACTCCGCACGCCTGCGATTGCGCCCGATCATGATGACTACCGGCGCCATGGTCCTGGGCGCGGTGCCATTGGCAATGGCTTCCGGCGCCGGCGCGGAAGCCAGGCATCAGATCGGCTGGGTGGTCGTCGGCGGCCTGATGTTCGGCACCCTGTTCACGTTGTTTGTCGTGCCGGTCGTCTACCTTCTGCTTGCCGGCCGTCACAAACATTCGTGATTTGCCTCGAATCGCACTCGTTGTGGAAAGAAAGGGCGGCTGTAGCTGCACGTTGATGAAGACCCCCGGATCGCGTCGGCCCGTCTCAGATTCCGGGGAATCCGCGCGGAAATCTTCGAACAAAATTTACGCCTTGTTCTGCAAATCCGCGCAGATTTGCGCAAGAAATTCGTGTATTTGCTTGTCGCTTTCGGACACTTCTCATGACCCTGCTAAACCTATTCCAATGTGTTCGGACGACTGGTAGCTCACCCACCTGCAGAAACCTGACAAAACCAAACAATATGATGTCCGATACGACAACAATGGAACGACGGAGGCACCCATTACTGAACTAGACGAGCCCTAAGCATCAGGAGTAATTATCCGAGCGCCTCGAGACCCTTCTGCTCGACAAGGTTTAGGAGCTTCAGTGATGCTCCGCCGGGTTTTTTCTGCCCTTGCTCCCATTTCTGCACCGTCGATGCGCTGGTATTCAAGTAGGCGGCGAACACCGCCTGGCTCGCCTTGTTGCGCGTGCGCAGGCGCTTTATCTGGGCTGCGCTCAAATTCTTCACAGGCGACAGGCACAGTGCATCGAACTCGCGCATCGTCTTCGTGCTCATGGCGCCGGACTTGTGCAGGCCCTTCGCCGTCTTATGCACGGTATCCAGAATCTTAGTTGCCATTTTCATTCACCTCGATTTCAATCAATTCACCGGCTTTGATCGCTTTTGTCAGTGATGCCTCCGGATAATTCAGCAGCTCGTTCGCCAACAGCTTCAAAGCTTTCAATTCCTTGTCGCTGATGTTGGCCCGCTCGTTCTTCGCAAAGCCGTAAACAAAGAATGCCTTCTCGCCCTGCCTGAACGCCACCAAAGTGCGTGCGCCACCGCGCTTGCCATGACCGGGCAACGCCACCCGTTTCTTGACCACTTGGCCGCCCAGGTGAGCATCGATCAGACCCTGCTCCATCTCGACCACTGCGAAAGCAAGTGCCTCGTCAGCCAGCCCGTCGCCATCCGCCCACCGGGCGAACGCCCTGGTCTTAAAGACATGCATCGATGTTGCTCATCATCAGGCCACAACTATATCACCAAGTGCTATAGAATAGTTCACTTTTTTTCTTCGAGACAGAGACATCCAGCGTACGGCATACGCGGTGGCTTCATCGAGATCAGACAATTTGGGGGCAACGGCGATTTAGGCCGCCAAGAGTTGCCCCCAATTTGCCCCCAGATGACTCTGGCTGCCCGGCGATTTCGGCGATACTGATGCCTCGCCGAACTCCAAAACCGCGAGACCGCAATGGATCGTTTTGGCATCCGTTGCACATCCTCGAACGCGTCAAAGCCAACCAGGGTAAGCGTTTCAGGCGAGCGACGATTTTCAATTCAATTCCACAGATGGGAATTGAAATGCCCTGTT
>JAOUHU010000050.1 GCA_029884455.1 Gammaproteobacteria bacterium
CGCCGAGCGGGAGGTCCATGGCACAACTCACAACACACATCCTGGACACAGCCAATGGCAGGCCAGCGGGCAACGTGGCGATACGGCTGTACGCACTTGGCAGCGGGCGTACCCGGCTTGCATCGGCAATGAGCAACAGAGACGGGCGCACCGATGTGCCCTTGCTTAAAGGAGATGCATTGCGCACCGGCGAATACGAACTCGAGTTCGACGTTGGACTGTATTTTGCGGCTGCCAATGTCGCCACAGCCGAACCGCCGTTCCTGAATACCGTTGTCATTCGTTTTGCCATGCAATCGGGTCAGAACTACCACGTTCCGTTACTGGTATCGCCGTGGAGCTACTCGACCTACCGGGGCAGCTGAGCCACATGGGCAGCACCGTAAAATTCGTGCTCGACGGGGAGATCATCGAGCTAAAGGATGTCGACCCGACAAGAACGGTGCTGCAATTCCTGCGTGAAGACCTGCGCCGCACCGGCACCAAGGAAGGTTGCGCCGAAGGTGATTGCGGCGCCTGCACCGTGGTCATCGCAGAGCTCAATCGCGATTCCGACGGCGTGCAACTGAAAGCGATCAACTCCTGCATCCAGTTCTTGCCCACGCTACACGGCAAACAACTGATTACGGTCGAAAGCCTGCAGCGGAAAAATGCCGGCCCGCACCCGGTGCAGCAGGCGATGGTCGATTGCCATGGATCGCAATGCGGTTTTTGCACGCCCGGCTTCGTGATGTCGTTGTTCGCGCTATACAAGAGCAACCCGCGGCCCTCGCGCACCGAGATCGATGACGCGTTGGCCGGCAACCTCTGCCGCTGCACCGGTTACCGGCCGATCATCGCAGCCGCGAACGCAATGTACGAGCTGCCGCCGGCCGCCAGTGAGCCCTTGCACGCTGCGACGCTCGCGCAGCTAGAGGTAAGTGACTCGTTGCACATCGAGCACGGTGCGCGCAACTTTTTTGCGCCGACCACGCGCGAGGAACTGGCGGCGCTGCTGGCGAAGTATCCGCGGGCAACGCTGCTTGCCGGCGGTACCGACGTAGGCCTCTGGGTGACGAAACAGCATCGCGTGCTCGATACGGTTATTTACACGGCGCGCGTCGCCGGGCTGCAGCAGATCGCCGTGAGTAGGACACACATCGAAATCGGTGCGGCGGTCAGTCTTGCCGCGGCCATGGAGGCGATTGTCGCGCACTACCCGGCGCTCGATGATCTGTTCCGGCGTTTTGCATCGCCGCCGATACGCAACGCCGGTACTTTGGGCGGCAACATTGCGAACGGCTCGCCGATCGGTGACTCGATGCCCGCACTCATGGTCGCCGGAACCACGCTGACATTGATGTCGGCCGCGGGCGAACGCGAAATCGCACTCGAGGATTTCTACCTCGATTACCAAGTCAAGGATCTTAAAGCTGGCGAATTCCTTGCGCAGATCAGGATTCCGTTGCCGGAAAAAAATGTCGTGCTGCACAGCCACAAACTCTCGAAGCGATTTGACCAGGATATATCCGCGGTGTGCTCGGCATACCGTCTGCAACTCGATGCCGGGCGGGTTGCGTCCTTTGCCATGGCCTGCGGCGGCATGGCAGCCACCATCCGGCGCGCGCGGCACTGCGAGGCCGCGCTCAACGGGCAGCCCTGGACGGCGGCGTCGATAGACAAAGCGATGCTGGCACTGGCCGAGGATTTCGCTCCGATCAGCGACATGCGGTCATCCGCTGCTTATCGTTTGCGTGCGGCACAAAACATGTTGCGGCGCTTTTTTCTCGAAACCAGCGGCGAGCTCGAATCGTCGGTATACCGCTATGGGCGCTAGGGCGGTCGGGCAGGCGCTGCCGCATGACAGTGCGCGGCTGCATGTCAGCGGCCTCGCTGCGTATACGGACGACCTGCCGGAACCGCGTGATTTGCTGCACGTTGCGGTTGGCATGAGCAGATGCGCGCACGCGCGCATTCACGGTATCGATCTCACTGCGGTCGCCGTTGCAACCGGCGTTGTCGATACCTGTGTCGCGGCCGAAATACCGGGCGAGAACAATTGTGGCCCCATCATCCACGATGAACAGATTCTCGCCGCCGATGTGGCCGAGTATGCGGGACATGCATTGTTTGCCGTCGCTGCCGAGACGGTCGACCAGGCGCGCAAGGCCGTGCGTCTCGCACGGATTGATTACGAGGAGCTCGAGGCAATCCTCGACCCGCTGCAGGCGGTCGCGAAGAAATCCTTTGTGCTACCCAGCGAAACTCTGCGTCGTGGCAATCCGGAAGGGGCTATTGCGAGAGCGCCGCATCGACTCAAGCGGCGCCTGCGGCTCGGTGGCCAGGACCAGTTCTATCTCGAGGGCCATATTGCGATGGCAATTCCGCAGGAGGACGACGGGCTGCTCGTGTACAGCTCGACGCAACACCCGGACGAAGTACAGCACCTGGTTGCGGCCGCGACCGGCCGCCCGGTAAAGAACGTGGTTTGCATTTGCCGGCGCATGGGCGGCGCATTCGGCGGCAAGGAAAGCCAGGCGGCGACGATCGCCTGCATCGCCGCGATCATGGCCACAAAAACCGGGCGTGCCTGCAAGCTGCGACTCGATCGCGACGATGACATGATCATGACCGGCAAGCGACACGACTTCGTGATCGAGTACGAAGTCGGTTTCGGCGATGACGGGCGTATCCATGGCATTGACTTCATGTTTGCCTCGCGCTGCGGCATTTCGGCAGACCTGTCCGGGCCGGTCAACGATCGCACCATGTTTCACTGCGATAACGCCTACTTTCTCGAGAACATCAACATCGTTTCACATCGCTGCAAGACCAACACCGTGTCGAATACTGCGTTTCGCGGTTTTGGCGGCCCGCAGGGCATGCATGCAATTGAATATGTGATCGACGATATCGCGCGCTCTCTTGGTTTGGATCCAGTGCAGGTGCGGCGGCGAAATTTCTACGGCATTGGCGAGCGCAACGTGACGCCCTATCTGCAGGTGGTCGAGGACAACATTATTGGCGGCATTTTTGATCAACTCGAACACAGCGCGAGCTACGTCGAGCGCCGCCGGGAAATACGCGATTTCAACGCCGCGAGTACTGTGTTGAAGCGCGGTATCGCCATGACGCCGGTGAAGTTCGGCATTTCCTTTACCGCGACGCACCTCAACCAGGCCGGCGCACTCGTGCACGTATATCGCGATGGCACGGCGCACCTGAATCACGGCGGTACCGAGATGGGGCAGGGCCTGTTCATCAAGGTGGCGCAAGTGGCTGCTGATGAACTCGGCGTCAGCGTCGACAAGATACGTATCAATGCCTCGGACACGAGCAAGGTGCCGAATGCATCGGCGACGGCCGCGTCCAGCGGCTCGGACATGAACGGCAAGGCGGCACAGATTGCCTGCGCCAAAATCCGCGGCCGGCTGACGGAATTTGCGGCCCGGCACTTCAATGTTGCGGAATCGCAGATCGGCTTCGGCGATAATCGCGTAGCAATTGGCAAGACCTCGCTAAGCTTCGCCGAGCTCGTGCAACTCGCCTGGCTCCATCGCGTGCAACTCTGGGCCAGCGGTTTTTATAAAACACCGAAGATTCATTACGATCGCAGCACGTTTAGTGGCCGACCGTTCTTCTATTATGCGTATGGTGGCGCAGTGTCCGAGGTTGTCGTTGACACCCTGACCGGTGAGTATCGCGTCACGCGAGTTGATATTCTGCACGACTGCGGCGATTCGCTGAACCCGGCCATGGACATCGGCCAGGTCGAAGGCGGATTCATCCAGGGGATGGGTTGGCTGACCAGCGAAGAGCTTTGCTGGAACGCAGCCGGTGAGCTGACCACGCATGCACCGTCGACCTACAAGATACCGACCTGCTCGGATCTGCCGGTGGATTTTCGGGTGCAGCTGCTTGCCAACGCGGGCAATCGCGAGGACACCATCTATCGTTCCAAGGCGGTCGGCGAGCCGCCGCTGATGCTCGCTTTGTCGGTGTTTCATGCGATTCGCGACGCGATTGCAAGCCCCACACGGCCGCTGCCCGAACTGCAGGCGCCGGCAACCCCGGAAGCCGTGCTGCGCGCGATCGAGGGCTGGGCATCATGAACGAATGGATCGATGAACTCGCGGACCAGACTGCCGGTGGTGAGCCAGCTGTCCTGGTTACCGTGGCCGGCATCCGTGGCTCTGCGCCGCGCGAGGTTGGCGCCAAGATGATTGTTACGGCAACCGAGACGCTCGGCACCATTGGCGGCGGCCAACTCGAATACCAGTGCACCCGGCTCGCGTTCGATATGCTGGGTGGCCCGGAAACACCGAACCTGCAGAAATTCCCACTCGGCAGTGCCATGGGCCAGTGTTGTGGCGGCGTAGTCGACATCCTGTTCGAGCCGCTGGCGAGTGGCCTGCCGGGCTGGTTGCGCGAACTGCGGGCTTTGTATGGGCAGCGCGTGCCGGCCATCATCGCAACGCGGGTCGCTGGCGAGCCTTTGAAGTGCGTAATTACCGCGCACAATATTTTCGGTGCGGCCGATGCGCAGGTCGGGATCGAAGTTGTCGGACGTGCGCGCTATTGCCTGGATACGGGGCGCATGGTGCATCGTGGTGACGAGTGGTTGCTGGAACCGGTCGTCGGCAGTGACCTCAATATTGCGGTGTTCGGTGCCGGCCATGTCGGCAGCGCTGTGGTACGCGCCCTGTCCGCACTGGAGTGCAATATTCGCTGGCTTGACAGCCGGCGAAATATTTTTCGCCACACGCCAGCCAATGTGCGCAGCATAGAAGCCGCCGACCCGGCACTCGAAGTGGCCTCGATGCCGCCGGGCAGCTGCTATCTCGTCATGACGCACAGCCACACGCTCGACTACGAAATTTGCGACCGTATCCTGCGGCGCATGGACGCGGCGTATTGCGGCCTGATCGGGTCCATGACGAAACGGCGGCGATTCGAGAAGCGTTATCGTGCCGAAGGCCTGTCCGAAGCAGCGCTCCGCGAACTCGTTTGCCCGATCGGAATTGACGGCATCAGCGGCAAAAAGCCGGCTGAAATTGCGCTCGCCGCGGCCGCGGAGGTGCTGCAAGCCCATGAGAGGATGCGGCGCGCGGCCGAGTTCGCGTATCCTGACAACGTGCATCCCTTGCGAGGCAAAAGCTCACCGTGATTCGACCGCAGTAACATGCAAGCGTTTCTCATCGACTGGCTCAGTTTGCTGGCGCGCTGGCTGCACTTCATCACCGGCATCGCCTGGATCGGGTCGTCGTTCTATTTCATCTGGCTCGACAACCATCTCGAAAAGCCGCGTGACGAAAGCGACGCAGCCAAAGGTGTGAGTGGCGAAGTATGGTCGCTGCACGGCGGCGGTTTTTATCACGCGCAAAAATACCTGCTGGCGCCGCGCGTGCTGCCGGAAACCCTGCACTGGTTCAAATGGGAGGCCTATTCGACCTGGCTCTCCGGGATGTTCCTGCTGATTTTGTTGTACTGGTACGGCGCCGGCGTTTACCTCATCGATCCGGCAAGCGCAGCCTCGTCCGCACCACTCGCAGTTGCACTGGCGGCAGGCTTCATCGTTGGTGGCTGGATCATTTATGACCTGCTGTGCAAATCGCCGCTCGGTCGCGACGACAGGCTGTTAGGCCTGGTGCTGATGCTGCTGGTCGGGCTGCTTGCCTGGGGACTGTGTCAGCTATTCAGCGGTCGCGGAGCCTACATGCATTTCGGCGCCATTCTCGGCACGATCATGGTCGGTAACGTGTTCTTCGTCATTATCCCCGGGCAAAAGGAGATGCTGGCCGCGGCCATGCGAGGCGAGGTTCCGGACCCCGGACCCGGGCTGCGCGGCAAGCAGCGCTCCGTTCACAATACCTACTTCACCTTGCCGGTGTTGTTCGTGATGATCAGCAATCATTACGCCATGACCTACAATCATTCTTTCAACTGGGCCATATTGATTGCCATTACGCTCGCCGGGGCGCTGATTCGCATTTACTTTGTGGCGCGTCACAAGGGCCGGGCGTCGCCGTTACCCGTGCTTGTCGCGGTAATTATTCTCGCAGCCGTGGCCGCGTTGATCGCACCGCGAGCAGGCGCGCTGTCGGCACAATCCGGCGAACCGGTGTCGTTCGCCGACGTACAGCTGGTAATCGCGATGCGCTGCAGCAGCTGCCACTCTGAGGCACCGACGCATCCCGCGTTCCCGGCAGCCCCGGCTGGCGTAATGCTCGATAGCGAGCAGCAGATTCTCGCAGCGGCGACGGCAATTCATCAACAAGCCGTGGTCACCCGCGTCATGCCGATTGGCAACCTTACCGGCATGACCGATGCAGAACGCGCGACAGTCGATCGCTGGTACCAATCACTCGAGCCTGATCATGACTGACAACAGCTATCCGCGCGATTTGCGCGGCTATGGCGGCTCGCCGCCGGACGCGCGCTGGCCAAACAGCGCAAGGCTCGCGGTGCAGTTTGTCATCAACTACGAAGAAGGCGCCGAGAGCTGCGTGCTGCACGGCGATACCGCGTCGGAGGCTTTTCTTTCCGAGATCGTCGGCGCGCAGCCGATACAGCAGCAGCGCCACATGAACATGGAGTCGATCTACGAGTATGGTGCGCGCGCAGGTTTCTGGCGTTTGCAACGGCTGTTTACCGAGCGCGCGATGCCAGTGACGGTGTTTGGTGTGGCCATGGCGTTGCAACGCAACCCGGTCGTGGTTGCCGCCATGCAGGCCGCAAACTGGGAAATCGCCAGCCATGGCTATCGCTGGATCGATTACCAGCACATCGATGAGGACACAGAGCGGCAGCACCTGCACCAGGCCATTGAGATTCATACGGCGGTGACCGGCGAACGTCCGCAGGGATGGTATCTCGGACGCTGCAGTCCTCGCACGCACCGGCTGGTCGCGGCGGAAGGTGGCTTTGTCTACAACGCGGATTGTTATGCCGACGATTTACCATACTGGGACTACAGTCACGAGCGGCCGCAGCTGATGGTGCCCTACACTCTCGATGCCAATGACATGCGCTTTGCCACGGCGCAGGGATTCAACAGCGGCCAGCAGTTTTATGACTATCTCAAGGACAGTTTCGATGTTCTCTACGCTGAAGGGTCGCGCATGATGTCGATCGGGCTGCACTGCCGACTGGCCGGCCGGCCTGGTCGGGCGGCCGCGCTGGCGCGCTTTCTAGACTATGTCTTGCAGCATGAAGGGGCGTGGGTTGCGCGCCGTATTGATATCGCAAAGCACTGGCGCGCGCAGTACCCGGCAAACAAATGAACGGGACTGACAAGAGCAGTCTCGACGACTTTGTGCAGCGCTACAGCGGCATTTATGAGCATTCGCCCTGGGTTGCGCGGGAAGCCGCTGCCGAAGCGGCAGAGTGCCGCAGCGTCGAGTGCATCGCCGAGATCATGGCCGACTGCGTTGACAATGCGTCCAGTGAGCGTCAGCTGGCATTGATTCGTGCGCATCCCGACCTCGCGGGCAAGGCGCAGATCGCGGGCGAACTCACGGCAGATTCAAGTGAGGAACAGGCGCGTGCCGGGCTCGATCGATGCAGTGCCGAAGAATACAAGCGCTTCCAGGACCTGAACGATCGCTACCTGCAAAAATTCGGTTTTCCCTTCGTGATGGCGGTGCGCGACAGCAGCCGGGCGGAAATTCTCGCGGCATTTGAAATGCGGCTTGGCAACGATCCGCGGCTTGAATTTGAAACCGCGCTGACAGAAATTCACAAGATTGCACGGCTTAGATTGCGAGCCATGCGGGCAAAGGAACTCAGGCAATGACCACAAAGCCACATCCGTTTCATGAGTGGATCCAGTTGGAGCAGCCGCGACTGGGCTCCCGGGTAAGCTACGCAACGGATGAATTTTTCGGCGCCAGGGGGCGCCTGATCGAACCGCAGGAACCGGTGTTTATCGAGGGCAAGTACGACGATCACGGCAAGTGGATGGATGGCTGGGAGAGCCGGCGCAAACGCTCACCCGGTAATGACCACTGCATCATTCGACTCGGCGTACCCGGGATCGTGCATGGCGTGAACATCAATACCCGATTTTTTACCGGGAATTATCCGCCGCAGGCATCGCTGCAGGCCTGCGTCAGTGACGATGATGTGCCGAATGGCGGCTGGTTCGAATTACTGCCGAAGACGGACTTGCGCGGCGATGCAGATAATTTCCATGCGATCAAAACCAACACGGTGGTGACGCATTTGCGGCTCGATATTTTTCCGGATGGCGGCATCGCGCGACTGCGCGTCTATGGCGAAGTGCGCGCGGATTTTTCGCGGCTCGCAGGCCAGATCGATTTGTTCGCACTGGAGCATGGTGGCCGCGCATTAGCCTGCAGCGATGAACACTATGGAAGTATGCACAACCTTAATGTAGCCGGCCGTGGCGTCAACATGGGTGACGGCTGGGAAACGGCTCGTCGGCGCGGTCCGGGGCATGACTGGGTGGTACTGGCACTGGGGCACGCGGGCAGGATCGAAAAAGTCGAAGTCGATACCGCACACTTCAAGGGCAACTACCCCGACCGCGTGGCGCTGCATGGCGCACGCTTCGAGACCGGTGAACCGGTGTTGCATGACGATGAGCGCTGGCAACTTTTACTGCCCGAGTCAAAGCTGGCAATGGATGCGCAGCACGTATTTGAGTCGGAACTGAATGCCGTGGGCACGGTCAGCCACGTGCGCATGAGTATTTTCCCGGACGGTGGCGTCAGCCGCCTGCGGCTGTATGGCCGCGCAACAGAGGAGTAGCTATGCCGATCCTGGTTCCACAGCCGCTGCACCGCGACAGTTTCGCAGCCTTCGGTGACGTGATCGAATCAGTCAGCACGGCAGCGACGGCGATGAACGCCGAGCGCTTTGAGCGCTTTGACGACTTGTGCAGAGTGGAGGCACACGACGGTCATATTTCAGTCAGCATCGCACGCTGCCGCAGCGTCACGACCCTGCCATACAGTTTCGATATGGTGGAACGCCATCCGCATGGCAGCCAGGCGTTTGTGCCACTGACGCCTTGTCGCATGCTGGTCGTAGTTGCGCCTCCCGGTGAGTCTGTCGCGCCCGGTGACCTGCGTGCGTTTGTCAGCAACGGCCGGCAGGGCATCAACTACCATCGTGGCACCTGGCATATGCCGCTGATCGCTTTCGAACAAGGGCAGGAATTTCTCGTCATCGATCGCGGCGGTAACACACCCAACTGCGATTTCATATATTTCGACGCGCCGATTACCCTGGGCGATGTCCTTACTGCGACTCGACCAGCGGCTCAAGCCGATTAATGATGTCGGCAAGTTCCGGCCGGCAATCGCGCAATTCGTCCAGCGTCATGCCGTTCAGTTCGTAGGGCAAAGCCAGCCAGTCCTGAGTTTCATGGATATAGTAATCAGGCTTGCGCAGAGTCCTGTCGGTGGGTCGAAACCATACGCTGGCTATGCGGATATCTTTTGGCATGTTGCGTCGTGTTTTCTGCGCCAGTCGCTGAATGACGGCATTAACGCTGGAGCCCGTACTATAGACGTCATCAACTATGAGCAACGAATGTTTTGCACAGAGATTCTCGAGCAGGTACTGAAGCCCATGCACTCGGATCGCGTCTGCTTTGCTGACCATGTCGGCATAGCTGGCCGCGCCGCGATACGAAGTGCGAATTGCGATGTGATCCGTCTTGATGCCGAGGTAGTCCAGGCCTTCCTGCACTGCGATACCGACGGCGCTACCGCCGCGCCATAAGCCCACCAGGAAATCCGGACGAAATCCGGCATCGCTTATCATCGCAGCGAGTCGAAACGAGTCGATCAGCAAATCGTCCGCGGCGACGAGTTTTTTCTGCATTGTTTTTCCGGGGCTGCGGTGCGGTAGAATCTGGACGCCGCATTATAACCACTGCCTGGCCAGGCACTAAGAGAATAATAAATGGACAAGATCGTACTCTCAGCCAACAGCCTGCTCGAGGATTCGTTCAGGCTCGGCCTGCAGGTACTGGAAAGCGGTTTTCGGCCGACAATGATCATTGCGTTGTGGCGCGGCGGTACGCCGGTTGGCATGGCGGTGCAGGAGATCATGGCCTATTGCGGCGTCGAGGCAGACCATATCGCAATTCGCACCTCCTCCTATCATGGCGTCGATTCCCGCGGTGCGGTGGCCGTGCACGGGCTTAACTACATTGTTGAGAAAATTTGCCACGATGATCGTGTACTGATCGTGGATGACGTATTTGATACCGGCAACACCATCGTGGCCGTCATCGAGGAGCTGCGCAAGCGCGCCCGCGACAATACGCCGGCGGATATCCGGGTGGCCGTGCCCTGGTACAAACCAACGCGCAACGAAACAAGTATCGTGCCCGACTACTTCGAGCACGAGACTGCCGAGTGGCTGGTGTTTCCGCACGAACTCGACGCGCTGACGCCGCTGGAGCTGCAGGCCAGCAGGCCGGAAATATCCGCCATTATCGAGGCGGCGCGGGCCACGGCAGTGCGGGGCTGAACGGCGGATGCGCAGAATTTGTGTTTACTGCGGATCAGCTAGCGGCGGCCACGACGACTATGCTGCGAGCGCACGCGACCTGGCGCGCGCGCTGCTGGAAAATGAATGTGAATTGGTCTACGGCGGCGCAGCCAGAGGAACGATGGGAGTAATTGCTGATGCCATGCTGGAACTCGGTGGCAAGGTGCATGGCGTAATTCCAAGCTTGTTAATGGAGCGGGAAATTGCGCACCAGGGGCTGACCGAACTGCATGTCGTCGATTCCATGCACGAGCGAAAATTCGTCATGGCCTCGCTGGCGGACGGATTTATTGCGCTGCCCGGCGGGTATGGCACGCTCGAAGAGCTGATTGAAATTCTCACCTGGGGGCAACTGCGTATGCACGACAAACCCTGCGGTGTCGTCAACGTGCGCGGCTACTTTGATCAATTGCTGGCGTATCTCGACCATGCCGTGGCCGAAGGCTTTCTGCGCCCTGAGAATCGGCGCATGCTGCTGTGTGCCGCCGACGCCGACTCGCTGCTGGCGGAATTCGGCGAGTTTTGGCGATCAGGTGAGCAGCAGCCGCAGCGTGCCGGCCGCAGGCGCGCGCAGGTTTCGCGCCAGTAACTTGTATTGAATTCCCAAGCGTCGACCCTTCAGGGCTTCACCGACACAAACGCGCAACGGCAAGGTAAACACGTTGATCAGTTCGCCGGCAGGAATTTCGGCAAACCTGGCGCAGACCTGCACCTGGTTGTCACGCAATGTCACACTGGGGTAGTCCGCCTGTTCTTCCGCAGTGCGCTCTATGAACTTCTCGGCCTCGAAGACCTTCGGCAGGCAGGTCGCGATGTATAGTTCGTGGTGCGTTGGCATCACCAGGTTCAGTGCGGCATCGTGAATCGATTCGCCGCCCTGGTTGAGAATTACCAGTTGCAGATCGGTGTGCTTCTCGGTGAACAGGAATTGCTCGTCATGGTCGCGATAACGGCGTTCCAGCTGCTGAATTTCTGCCCTGATTTCCTCTGTTGACCGGTCTTCATAAGGGACATCGGAACCGAACAGTCGCGCATGTGTCAGGCGCGCCATCATGGTGTTGCCGGCCGAGGCCTGCACCCGGGTTTTGGCCTCGATGAGTTCGTTGAGCTTCTCGCTCGCAAGCAGTGAGGGCAGTTGCCGCAGGCTCTGCGTCGCAAGTTTGCGGCTCTTGTGAATGATATTGCCAGGAAAGCCGATCTCGACATTGGTCGCTGAAACAGAGTTGCTGAACTGTCGCTCGAACAGTGTCTGCAGCTGGCGCCGGCCAAGCTTCATGGATGTATCGTTGATTCGCGCATAAGCGTCGCCGCGGCGCAGGGTTTCGGAGAAATCAATGCGCATCATGTACGGCCGGTCCTGGCAGTCGCCAATTTCGAATACGCCAATACGTTCGCCGTCGATCAACACGGGCTGATAGTTGATCTTAAGCGGCGGTTCGATGTGATCGTTGACGAGCGTCTGGTATGCAGGTCTGTCTTCAAAATCGTCCGCTGCCACCGGGTACAGGCACTTCCGGCCCTTGTCATCAAATTGAACTCCGGTAATGATGTAACGCGAACCGTCGACCGACGCATTTGCCATCGCGAGTACATCGCGCAGAAATTCCTGCACGCCACGCCGGCCGTAAGCAGATTTGCGAAACTGCACGGACGTGGAGGGCGCCGAAGACTGAACAAGTCGCAGCAGATGCTTCATAGACAATGAATTATCAGACGATTATGTAGAACAACACCGGAACCAAGCCGCATTTTTCGCCAAAGGACCCTCATGGACGCCATTGCAGCGATTTCGACAGTTCAGCCAAAGATGGCCGAAGAGCAGGCGTTGCAGGTGCTGGCGGAGAGCTTCGATTTGCGTGGCAGGCTAAAGCCGCTGCTCAGCGAGCGCGACCAGAATTTCCGTGTGACCACAGAAGATGGTCGGGAATACGTTCTCAAGATAGCGAACAGCGCCGAACACCCTGTAACGACTGACTTTCAGATTCGCGCGCTGCTGCACATTGAGAGTCGACATTGCCCGGTCGCGACACCGCGGATTCGGCGCACTGTCACTGGTGAGGTCTCGATACCACTGCGTATCGACGCTGCGACCCATGTAAGCCGGGTGGTCAGTTACCTGCCCGGAGAATTGCTCTCAAGCGTGGCTACCGGGCCACGCCTGGCGGCGAACCTTGGCGAATGTGCTGCCCATCTGGACCTCGCATTGGCGGGCTTCGAGCATGCCGGCGAGAACCAGACCCTGCTCTGGGACATGCAACGTGCCGACCGTTTGCGCGAGTTGCTGCAATACGTCGCTGACGACGCGCTGCGCACTGCGGTGCGCAACTGTATTGACGATTTTGATACTCGCGTAAAACCGCGGCTGCCCGGGTTGCGAGCGCAGGTCATTCACGCGGACCTGCACGGCGATAATGTGCTGGTAAGGACGGACGATCACACCGCGATTGCGGGTGTCATCGACTTTGGCGATATGTTGCGGGCGCCGCTGATCATGGAAGTAGCCATCGCAGCTGCTTACCTGCGAGCGATCGAGGGCGATGCACTGCGGCTGATCGCGCCATTTGTTAGCGCGTTCCACCGGGTTGTCCCGCTGCAACAGGCGGAAACCAGCCTGTTGTTTGACCTGGTGCGTGCGCGCCTGTCGGCCACGATTTCGATTCTGCGCTGGCGGGCCGCCATGCGTGGAGCCACGGACAAGTACTCGCTTGACTACATGCAAAGCGAGCGCAGCGCCGAAACCTTCCTGGCGCGACTGGACGCAATTGGCCGGGACGCCTTCACGGAGCGCGTCCGCGGCGCCTGCGCCGAAAAATAAAAAGCCAAAAAACAAAGGGTTACAAGGAAACAGCGACGGCGGGCGGACGATTCCGGTAACGGCCTGAGAAAAAATACCCACTGATGGTCGGCGAGACTCTCAAAAGTGCCGAACACGTCTACGAATTCAACGACTTAGATGCATAGCATCGGGGCATTATGTTTATGCCGAACATACACCCATGACACTGCACGCCGTTTTAGCCGCACTGCTGCTCTTCAGCGCCAGTTGCTACGCGGTGATGGGCCTGCGCCTCATTATTGCGAAACGCGAAGTGGGTTCGCGCCCGATCGGTGCCCTGTTCATCGTCATTGGTCTCTGGGTCCTGGGCGGCGCAATCGAGCTGCTGTCAAATACTTTCTTCATGTTCAGCGTCGGCCGCACCGGGCATTTCGTCGGTTCGGCGTTGTTACCTGTTGGTGCCTATGTTTGCTTTCGTGAGTACATCGGCCTGTCCACGTCGGTGCATCGCGTCACGCTGCTGCTGCTGATTCCGCTGGTGTCGATCACGCTTGCGGCGACCAACTATTTTCATGAATTCATGTGGTACCTGCCGGCAACGGACGAAGCGGGCCGGTTCCTTACACGTCCACAGCAGTGGGGGCCCTGGTTCCGGTTTGTGCACGCACCGCACAGTTATCTCGTCATCGGCACCGGACTGCTGGCCTTGCTGACACATATCAGCGCCGTCGCAAGGGGTCACCGGCGCGGAATTCTTATGCTGGCGGCAGCGAGCTTCGGGCCTCTTGCTGCGACGCTTGCCTATGACCTGGGTTTTGGCCCGGACACAATTTCCTTCGTACCGTTCGTATTCGCTTTAATGCTGCCGCTCTATACCTGGCTGGTGGTGGCCGAGCAGGTTGTGAATTTCTCACCGCTGGCCTATGAGACGGTATTCGAGAACATGCAGGACCCGTTGGTGGTTATCGACGATGAGGGCCGAATCATCGGCCTGAACCGGCGCGCTGAAGCGCTGTTGTCAATCTCCGAAACAGCCGCTTTGTTCGAGCCGCTAAATTCGGTTATCTGCGACGGTTCAACCGAGGTCTTTGAGGCCATGGCGACCGGCGAACCGCGCAAGATGATGACCTCAACGGGTCGGTTCCTGCACGTCCAGGTCTCGGAAATGAACACGAATGGCGCGGGAGAACGCAAAGGCAAGGTGCTGATGTTTCGCGATGTCAGTGACGTGGAAAAGGCCCAGGCTGAAGTGCGTGCCAATGAGCGGCTGCTGCGCACCCTGATCGATCACTCCGTGAACGGCATTATCCGATTGCAATGGGACGCGGTCGAAGGCGAGCAGCCACGCGAATTGCGTTGCATATTCTGCAACGCGGCTGCGGCCAAGTTCCTGACGACGGATGGCGACCGGCTCCTCGGCATGGCAGGTGAAGATATTGTGAAGCTTGCCAGTAATGCCATGAGCGCAGGCGATGCCGAGGGCCTGGGCGAGGATTTCAGTCGGGCGATCCTCGCTAACGAGCGGCTGGACGCTGAGGTTCAGCACGTCTCCGGTACGTCCGGCAAGTGGTTGCGAATGATCGTTGAACCTTTCGGCAGCGACATTGCGATTACGTTTGTCGATATAACGGATGGCAAGGCAAAAGAAGAGCATATGGAGTCAATCGCGCGCTCAGATCCATTAACGGGCGTCCTGAATCGACGTGGTTTTGAGCATGACGCCTCGCAGCGCCTGACCGAGAGCGCCGACGACGCAACCGGTGCGCTGCTTTTTATTGACCTGAATGACTTCAAGGTAATCAACGACAATTTCGGTCATGAAGTTGGTGACCAGTTGCTGACGGTCGCCGCCAGGCGACTGCGAAAGAGCCTGCGTTCCTGCGACATCATCGGCCGGCCTGGTGGCGACGAATTTGTCGCACTGGTGCCAGATGTTTCGGCCGAGGTCGCGGGCAAGCTGGCCCAACGCCTGACAGTCGCACTCGAGGAGCCCTACGTGATTGGCGCTCAGCGGCACTACTGCGCGGCGAGCATTGGCCTTGCACTGTATCCGCGCAATGCCAATACACTCACTGGCCTGATGCGCGAAGCGGACCAGGCCATGTATCGCGCCAAGGCGCGCTGCCGTGGTGTCAGCAATGTCAGCAGTGAGGACCTGCTCGAGAAAGCGGTTTGAGCCTGTAACAGGTGCAGTCAGGCCATCGCCGATGATAGGCTTCGCCGGTGCTGCAAAAACTCTTTAGCAACGCCACCCAGGTGCGATCCAACGAAACCGCGGCGACACTGCTGTCGTTCGGCTTCGTGCTGTGCCTGATGTTCGCCTACAACGTCATGAAACCGGTACGCGATGCGATGGCACCGGACTGGAGCGACGCGGCCCTCGCCTGGCTGTGGACCTACAATTTTATCTTCAGCATCGTGGCTGTAAGCGCCTACGGTTATGCCGTATCCCGGGTTCGTCTCAAGTACCTGATTCCGGGCGTGTACGCGTTCTTCGCCACGTCGTTTGTGCTGTTCTACTTCGGTGCACGCTCGCTTCAGGACACGGACCTGGTCAACAAGTCGTTCTATCTGTGGACCAGCCTGTTCTCGCTGTTCCATATTTCGGTGTTCTGGAGCCTGATGTCGGACCTGTTCACCAGGCAACAGGCACCGCGCCTGTTTGGGTTTATCGCCAGTGGCGCAAGCATCGGCACGATCGCGGGCTCGGCGCTGGCGTTTTCGCTGGCGACGATCGTTGGCAACCTGAATTTAATGCTGCTTGCGGCCGTGGTGCTGGTTGCTTTGCTGCCCCTTGTGGCGATCCTGTATCGCCTCAAAGCGACGCGCATGCCTGCCGCGGCCGGCAGCGCGTCCGGGGACATCGAAGCGACGGTCAGCGGCAACCCGTTGGCAGGATTTGAAGCGTTCGTGCGCAGTCCGTTCCTGCTGGGCATAGGTGTGTTCATTTTTCTCTACACCGCACTGGGTTCGTTCGTGTACTTCGAAATCAAGAATCTGACGGTCGACATGGACAACGATGCGCGAACGCAGATGTGGGCCGGCATCAATCTGATCATCAACGCTATTTCGATCGTTGTAGCGATGTTTGCCACCGGCCACATCGCCAGTCGCCTGGGCGTGGCGAAGACGCTGGCAATGGTACCCATGCTGGTCGGCGCCGGTTTCATGATCGTGGTTGTGAATCCGCTGCTGGCGGTGGTACTCGGCAGCTGGGTCGTGTTGAAAGGCGGCAACTACGCGATTACGCGCCCGGCGCGCGAAATGCTCTACACGCTGGTCAATCGAGAGGATCGCTTCAAGGCAAAGCCGGTGATCGACATTGTGGTCTATCGCGGTGGCGACACGCTGGCTGCCTGGGCATTCGCCGCCATGACAGCAGGACTTGGTTTCGGCATTGCAGCCATGGCTGCCGCCGGCGCGGTGCTCGCAATGCTCTGGGCCATTGTCGGCATATACCTGGGGCGCCGGTACGACAGGACGGCTGCAGCGACCGACGCATGATCCGGATGGCATGAAAAAGCCGGCGCCAGCCTACGAGACAGCAGAGCTGCGCAAGTTCGGCGAGATCCTGCGCGGCCGGCGCAGCATTGAACTGTTCCTGCAGACCCCGGTACCCAGGCAACTGGTACACGAGGCGATCGAGGCGGCCAGCTGGGCACCGAATCACCATGTCACCGAGCCCTGGATGTTTCACCTGCTCGGCAGACGCAGTATCGACGCTTGCCTTGAGCTTGTGCGCGAACTCGTAACCGCGAAAAAAGACGCGGCGGCAGCAGATTTCAAGGTAAAGAACTGGGCTGCCAAGCCGGGCTGGATGGTCGTCAGCTGCCGCAAGTCCGATGATGCGCTGCTACAGCGTGAAGACCATGCAGCCTGTGCTGCGGCAATACAGAATTTCATGCTCTACCTGTGGAAAGCGGGTGTTGGTTCCAAGTGGACAACCGGGGATATCACCCGGGAGCGACGCTTTTTCGACATACTTGGTCTCGATGCGGACGCGGCGGATGTCGTCGGCCTGATCTGGTACGGCTACCCGAAACTTACGCCGACGCAGCAACGCAAAACTGTCGGCGACATACTGGTCGAGCTGCCCTAGTCACGTGCCAGTTCATCCGGGTGGCGCACAATGCCGTGCGGAACAAACAACGCTCGCAACAGGTACACCAGAACCGTCAAACTGCCGGCGACAGCCATCATGATGACCGAGTTGCGCACCGATCCGTCATAGATCGTCGCGCCGATGATCGCACCGGCAGCACCGCAAATATTTTGCAGCGTGCCGATGATGGAAGACGCGACACCAGCGATTTTTGGCAGCGGGTCGAGCGCGATCACGGTGGCATTGGGCATGGTCAGCGCAATGGTCAACATGAACAGGCAGACACAACTCCAGAGCCAGGCGAAGGGAGCCTGGTCCAGTGCGGCGATGAGCAGCAGCTGCGCGGCACTGATGCCCATAAGCGCGATGCCGATGCCGATCAGGCGCAGGGCGTCGAAATGCGATACCAGAATGCGGTTGAGCGTGGCGCCGAGCAGGATGGACACGCCTGCGGCGGCGAAAATGAAGCCAAACTGGGCAATCGAAAAGCCGTAAATAGTGACCACGAGCGATGCAGCCAGCGCAATCATGGACATGAACCCGGCGGGCGGCAGGACGATCAGCAGCAGCCCGAAGATGCTCTGACGGTGTGCAAAAAACTCCGCGAAACTACTTGCGAGCTGGCGTAACGGGTGGCGAGTCTCGGTTGGCGCATGCGTTTCGTGGATGTTGCTGCGGATCGCAAACACAAGCAGCAGCCCGAGAGCTGCAATTGCGATGAACGGTGCGCGCCAGCCCCATTGCGTAATCAACAAGGCGCCGATACTCGGCGCGATCACCGGCACGGCGGTAAAGATCATCGTCATCAACGACATCAGCCTGGCTGCATCCTTGCCGCGGGCGATATCGCGCACAATCGCGCGCGGCAGCGCGATGGCCGCGGCGGCACCGATACCCTGCACGAAGCGCGCGGCCAGCAGCACGTCGACCCGGCTCGCCAGGGATGCGGCAACCGCACCGCCAAGGAAAAGCAGCATGCCCGCATACAGCACCGGCAACCGCCCGGCGCGGTCGGACGCCAGGCCGGCCGGGATCTGTCCGACGGCCATGCCCGCTATGAACACGCCGACAATCTGCTGACTGCTGGACAGGCTCGCCGCAAGTGCCATCGCCATCACCGGTACGGCCGGCAGACTGATATCGACAGTCAGCGCGGCCAAGCCGGTCAGCAGGCCAAGCGTAATAACGAAGCCTGGCTTCAATACTGAACCATTGTTGCTCACGATCGGCGCAGGCTCGCATCCTGTCCGGCGATTAACAAGCTCGCCAGCGGGTCCGCGCCAAGCCAGTAGCTCAGCTCGCGTGGATGGTCGATGTTCCAGATGGCAAGGTCGGCGCGCTTGCCGGGTTCCAGCGTACCGCGATCCGCAAGACCGAGTGCGCGGGCGGCGTTGCGGGTTGCAGCTGCCAGTGATTCTTCAGCTGTCAGCCCGAATACGCGGCTTGCAAGTGCCATCGCGGTGCGCAGCGACAGCAGTGGAGAGGTGCCAGGATTGCAATCGGTTGCAACCGCCATCGGCACCCCGGCTTTGCGCAATGCGGCAATCGGCGGCAGTTGGGTTTCCTGCAGTGACACATAGGCACCCGGCAACAGCACCGCCGTCGTGCCAGCCGCACGCATGGCCTGTACCCCGGTTGCCGATGTGTATTCGAGATGGTCGGCCGATAGCGCCGAGAATTCGGCAGCGAGCGCTGCACCATTGCCGTCACTCAACTGGTCGGCATGCAACTTGACCGGCAGCCCAAGCTGCCGCGCGCGCGCAAACAAGGTTGCAATCTGCGCCGACGAAAAAGCGATCGTCTCGCAATAGGCATCGACCGCGTCCGCAAGCCGGCGCGCCGCAATCGCCGGTAACCACTGCTCACAGATGAGCTCGATATAACGGTCGGCATCGCCGCTGAATTCAGGCGGCACGGCGTGCGCGGCGAGTAGTGTGGTGCGAATGGTCTGGCCAGTGACGGTAGCGATGCGGCGTGCAACCTCGAGCGATTTCATTTCGCTCTCGAGCTCGAGTCCGTAACCCGACTTGATTTCAAGCGTGGCCACGCCGTCAGCAAGCAGGGCACGGGCTCTTGCGAGTGCAGATGCAAACAATTCATCAGCCGTTGCCGCGCGCGTGGCGCGCACGGTGGCCATGATGCCACCCCCGGCGCGGGCGATGTCGGCGTAACTGGCGCCGCGCAGGCGTTGCTCAAATTCGCCGGCACGATCGCCGGCGAACACGAGGTGGGTGTGGCAGTCGATCAGCGCCGGGGTTACCCAGCGGTTGGCAAGCGAGCGCGTTTCCTTCGCCCGGACAGCGGGCAATGCAGCGCGCGGCCCGAGCCAGCTGAGGACGCCGTCCTGGATGCCGATCGCGGCATCTTCAATCACACCGTAGTCGCGCGCGCCATTGCGCAGGGTTGCAAGGCGAGCGTCGGTGAGTAACAGGTCCCAGTCAGGCATTGATTGCTCCAGCGGCCGGTTCGACGGTATCATGCTGTAACCTGTATATACAACTTGACGGATCGCCCATGACGACGGTGTTCGCACGCAAAGCATTGCTGGCAAAGGGCTGGGCCGCGAACGTGCGCATGCGCATCGATGCCGGTCGGATTGCGGCGATCGAGCCAGGGGCGGTTGCTACCGCGGCAGATGCGTCGCAACGTGTGGACCTGGTCATTCCGGGCATCTGCAATGCGCACAGTCACGCTTTCCAGCGCGCCCTTGCCGGCAGGACCGAACAGCGTCCGCCTGCAGGCGAGGACAATTTCTGGAGCTGGCGCACACGCATGTACGCGCTCGCGAATCGCGTCTCGGCACAACAGCTGACGGTAATTGCGACCCAGGCCTACAGCGAGATGCTGATGGCGGGTTACACGGCGGTTGCCGAGTTTCACTACCTGCATGACGAACCGGCCGGTAATGGTGATGCGATGTTCCTCGCCTTGCGTGCCGCCGCAATGAATGCGGGTATCCGGCTGGTCTATGTGCCTGTGCTCTACCAGCGCGCCGGCTTCGCGGCACAGCAGGCACACGCGCGGCAAAAGCGCTTCGTGATGTCGACGGCCGCCTTTCTCGATCACCATGCGCGTTGCATGGCCAAAGCCGGCGGGCTGACCACGGTTGCCATCGGTGCACACAGCTTGCGTGCTGTCAGCGCCGCGTCGCTCGCAGCGGTCGCGGACTACGCACGGCAGCAGGACCTGCCGATGCACCTGCACATAGCCGAGCAAAGCGCCGAAGTTGAGCAATGCGTACAGGCAACCGGTCAACGACCGGTGCAATGGTTACTGAATCATGT
>JAOUHU010000106.1 GCA_029884455.1 Gammaproteobacteria bacterium
CATCCAGCAGCACACCGCCCGTTGCCTTGTGATCTCGCCATCCGCCAGGCGTATCGGTCGTGCCCAGCGCCGTCGCATACCTGGGTTTGCCATCGCGCATCGCGAGACCATTCAAATGGCAGCGGTCCGTGCCGTCGTAGGCGCTGACGAACGGTGGGCGCCAGCGCGGCACGAAGCTGTGTCCCACATCGAGAGTGCACAGGCAGGACACGCGCGTATTGACGATCCAGAGTTCACCACTGTTGTCGAACGCCATCTCATGAATATCGATGTCGCCGCTGATGTGTGCTCGGCGCGGCAAAAAAGCGCCGTCGTGGGAGTTTGCAGGCGGAACTTTCGCTGCGGCATTTTCCGAGTTGAAATAGTCGATAACGCTGTTACCGGAGCCGACGCTGAGCCTGCCGTTTTGATACGCGATGCCCATTGGTTTTTTTACGTTCACAAAGTGCGTATTGAGGTCCGTGCCCTGCACGCGAAGCAGCACCAGCTTCCGCGCCTGGTAGGTGGATAACACCAGGCTCCTGCCGGATTTCTCCAGCAAATTCAGAAACGTACCGGTGTACTGACTCGCGGGTGGTTCGGCCAATGAATTGTGTCCAATAAACCTTGCGGATAGGGTAAATTGCGTCATCGAGTTGATCGAAAAACAATAGCTTCGGGTCAACTGAATCAGGATAACAGGGGGATGCACAAATGAAAGCTACCAGTCCAATACAGTCGACCGTTGCTATAGGTGTCGCACTGGCGCTCTCCGGCGTTTCGCACGCCGCGACACTCGAAGAAATCATCGTTACCGCGCAGAAACGCGAGCAGGACCTGCAGGACGTTGGTGTATCGATCACGGCCTTTACCGGCGACCAGATGGAAGCGCTGGGCTGGGATAACAGCCTTGATGTGGCCGACCAGACGCCGGGCCTGACCACCACATCCAACACTGGCGACCCGGGTAACATCGCATTGTTTTCGATTCGCGGCGTGAGCCAGCTCGACTTTGCCGAAGGCCAGGAGGCGCCGGTTGCGATCTATCGCGACGAAGCCTATGTATCGTCGCCCGGCGCATCGGGCGCGCCGATCTTTGACATCCAGCGCATCGAAGTCCTGCGGGGCCCGCAGGGCACGCTTTACGGGCGCAATGCAACCGGCGGGCTGGTGCATTTCATCAGCAATAAACCAACTGAAGAATTTGAAGGCGATTTAGGAGTTACGGCAGGTGATTATGGCCAGATCGGCGTCACCGGCGTGCTGAGCGGCCCTCTAAGTGACACCGTGCAGGGACGCCTGGCCTTCTATTCCAACCAGGATGACGGCTACATCAAGAACCGCGTTGGCAAAGACATGCGGGCCGATGACACGATGTCGGTCCGGGGCATGCTGAATTTCGATATTGGTGACTCAAGTTCGTTGCTGCTGATTGGCCAGCTCACCGAGCTCGACACAACCGGTGGCGTGTACAACTCGGTGGCCTCGACCGGGGCAGGCTCGAACGTTGCCGACCGTGTTTACTGCACGACCGACCCGTCCGATTATGACTGCCGTTACAGTTCCTACGGCATTTTCGGTTTTGACGATGCGGTGGATGATGGCCAGATCAATTTCGCGAGCCTGTTCGAGGGCGACCCGACGCGTTTGGCGGGTATCGATGACGGCGATGGCGACATCAATGCCGGTGCTTTCGACTTCGACAGCGGTGTTGATCGCACCGCGTCCAATATCACGGCGATATTCGAGACCGAATTGTCCAATGGCATGGGCCTGACCTCGGTGACGGATTTCACCACCAGCGACAAGGATTATCGCGAAGACGACGACAGCACCAACTCGACGTACCTTAACGACGGCGTCACGCAGCACGCGACCTATGAGGCCGGTGCCGATATCGACCAGTTCTCGCAGGAACTTCGACTTGATGGTGACACGGATTCCATGCAATGGATTGCCGGCGTCTATTTCCTTGATATCAAGAACAGTTTCTACGGTGCTTTCAAGTTCCCGGCTTTCGGTGCCGGTTTCGTGCCGCGCTTCGAGGCAACCAACAGCACGCAGACGATTTCGGCGTTCGGTCAGATCGACTATGCACTGGGTGACGCCCTGACCCTGACGGTCGGTGCGCGTTGGACACAGGACGACAAGGATATCGACTACCTGTTCGTCGAAGATTTTACGCCGGGCAGCGGCCTGCTGAACGACGGCGAGCGGCACAGGATTTTTCGCACCGACGAGGAATGGTCGGGGAAGGTGCAGCTGGACTGGCAGGCGACCGACGATGTGCTGTTGTATGCGGGCGTCAACCGGGGCGTGAAGGGCGGTGGTTTTAATACCGACACCTACGGAGTCCAGGCGCCGACGCTGGAAGAAGTCGGCTTCGATCCGGAGATTCTCACCGCCTATGAAATCGGCGCGAAGACGGATTTTGGCAACCTGCGCATCAATGGCAGCGTTTACAGCTACGATTACGATGACTTCCAGGCGTTCTTTTTTGAAGGCACCACCAGCCTGTTGCTGAATTCGAAAGCGAAATTCAATGGTGCCGAAGTCGAGGCGATTTATACAACGACCGGCGGCTGGGACTTCCTGTTCGGTGTTAGTGTCATGGACACCGACGTCGACAACTCGGATCGCGGTGTGGTGAACCAGAACGCGGCGCTGGCTCCCGATCTCACGGCCAACGTGCTGATCAGGAAGGCCTGGGACCTTGCGGGTGGCAGCAGCATATCCGGGCAGGTTTCGGCGAATTACAGCGACGAACGGTCGTTTAATACGATTCAGTCCGAGATCACGACTGGCAATTCCTACACCAACGTGAGCGCCGGTGTGCAATATGTGACCGCGGATGACAAGTGGGAGCTCGGCGCTTCGGTAAACAACCTTACGGACGAAGAAATCCTGACGTATACCTACGATATCGTCGGCTACACGATCCAGGTTTTTGCACCGCCACGCTGGGTATCAGCCACCGTTAAATACAATTTCTAGGGCAAAGCAGGCCAAGTCTTATCCGTCTGGAGCGAGAGGAATTTGATTTCATCGCGAGTGGTTACGATCCAGTCGCCTCGAAATCCTTTTCCATCAACAAAGCCTGTTACCGGGATCCCAGGTTCCTGGAGATCGAGCGCGAGCAGATTTTTTACAAGTCCTGGCAATACCTGTGTCACGAAACAAAGCTGCGTGAACCAGGCAGCTATGTTGCGACGGAGATCCAGGGGCAGAGCATTTTTGCGGCACGCGATGCGGCGGGTGAATTGCGCGGATTCTATAATGTCTGCCGGCATCGTGGGCATGAGCTGCTGAAGGGCGACGGCAATACGCGTTTCATCACCTGCCCGTATCACGCCTGGGTCTACAATCTTGATGGCAGTTTGCGTCGTGCTCACCGCTCCGAGCTGGTGGAGAATTTCAGGATCAATGACATCTGCCTGCGGCAGGTGCGGGTCGAGGTGTTCTGTCATCTGGTCTTTGTCAATCTCGATCCGGATGCAGCGCCGCTGGCTGGGCAAAGTGGCGAACTGCAAAACGAGGTGATGGCATATGCACCCGATCTTGCGACCTTGCAGCACGCGCATCAATTGCACTACAAGGTCCGGGCCAACTGGAAAGTCGTGGTCGATAACTTTCTCGAGTGTTATCACTGCCCGGTGGCGCACCGGGACTTTGTATCGCTCGTGGATATGAGTACCTACAAAGTAACGGTGCACGACCGATACTCAAGCCACATTGCGAAAGCCGGGCAAAACTCCAACAGCGCTTATACCGTTGCCGGTGCGAGTGTCACCGATCATGCGGTGTGGCACCTCTGGCCAAACACGGCATTATTGCGCTATCCGGGCCGCGGTAATTTCATGGTCTGGCGTTTTATTCCGGTCAGCGCCGAGGAGACGATCGAGGAGTTCGACTTCTTTTTCGAAAGTGCGACGCCGAGCGAGATGGAATTGCAGGCAATTCATTATATCGATACCGTGCTGCAGCCCGAGGACATCGGCCTGGTTGAAAGCGTACAGCGCGGCATGCGCACGCCGGCATTCGAGCAGGGTCGATACATGGTGGACCCGGAGGGATCCGGAATGAGCGAACATGCTGTGCATGCTTTTCACCGCCAAGTCCTGGACGCGTATCGCGGAGCTTGCGTGGCATGAGCGCACCGGCGAACGGAAAACTGACAGGACGCGTGGCCGTCGTTACCGGTGCCAGCGGCGGCATCGGCACTGCAATTTGTGCCCGTTTCGCGCGTGAAGGCGCGCGCGTGTACGCAACGGATATCTCGGCGCCGAAACGCGCATTGCCTTCCGGCGTCAGCTTTCACCAGCACGACGTCAGCAGCGAAGAGAGTTCCATCAGGCTCATGGCAAGGATTGCCTCGGAACATGCTGGCTTGCACATCGTTGTTAATGCCGCCGGCATCGAGATCGAAAAGACCGCAGAAGAAACCTCGCTCGAGGAGTGGAATCGAATCTTCGCGATCAACGTCACAGGCACTTTCCTGACTTCAAAGCACGCGCTGCCGCTGCTGCGCACGGCGGGCGGCGGCTCAATCATCAACATCGGTTCCTACGACGGTTTTATCGCCGACCCGAAGCTTGCTGCCTACTGCGCAACCAAGGGCGCCGTGCACGCACTGACCAAAGCGATGGCCTGCGACCACGGTCCGGAAGGCATCCGCGTCAACGCGATTTGCCCGGGATACATCGACACCCCCATGCTGAAAAGTTTCTTCGGCCCGAATGGCGACGACGAAGACGTTCGGGAAGAAGCACGGCGTGTGCACCCGGTGCGCCGTTACGGCACACCGGAGGATGTCGCCAACCTCGTCAACTGGCTTGCCGGTGACGAGGCGGGCTATGCGTCGGGCCAGCTATGGGTGCTGGACGGTGGCTTGTCGGCTCAGGTGCAGCAGATGCGGGTTTGAAGACTGCAGCGGTGGATACCGCAATCCTGGTCAATGACAAACACATGCTGGTCGCTCTGCAGACGCTTTGTGGAACCCAGGACAATTTTCACGCTGTGCTCCTGG
>JAOUHU010000107.1 GCA_029884455.1 Gammaproteobacteria bacterium
AATACGATCGAGAAACGCGACATCAAACAGATGGTGCGCCGCCTGCGCGACGGCATGGCGGTCTGGTATGCACCGGATCAGAGTTACAAGCGCAAGGGTGCCGTCGTGGTGCCGTTTTTCGGTGTGCCAACCATGCACACGACTGCCACCTCGACCGTCGCAAGACTCGGTCAGGCAGTGGTCGTACCGTTTTTCCCACGCCGCACGCCCGAGGGGCGCTACGTCCTGAAGTTCCTGCCGGCGCTGGATAATTTTCCTGGTGACGATCCGGTCGAGGATGTAGCACGCTATATCAGCCTGCTTGAGGAGCATATCCGCAGCTGCCCGGAACAGTACTTCTGGATTCACCGCAAGTTCAAAGACCTGCCCGCCGGGTACGACGACAGTTATGCCGACCTGGACGCCGCAAAATAGCCCTGCAACAACATTTCCCAGTCATTCGCGTCGAAATGCACTGACGGAGTAGCCAGCTTAATCTTGCGCAAGGAACGGTGCAGGCGCGCGAGTGTTTTTTGCTGCCACTGCCCTGGCGGCAACAGTCGGCCACGGTCGAAATCGAGCATCCATAGGTATCCGGAGTCGTCAATTTGCAGGTTGTGGGCGCTCATGTCCGCGTGACATACGCCATGCGCATGGAACTCTTGAATCGCCGCGCCAAGGCCGCGCCAGAAGACCTCACCGCCGGCGCGTTCGTGCAAGCGGGTCGACAGCGAGCGCGCGTTTGGTATGCGCACCGTTATCAGGTCGGCGGTGTACAGCAGGCCGCGGCGACAATACCGCGCTGCGACCGGGCGCGGCACTCGCAAGCCGTTGTCCGCCATCTTTGCCAACATGCGCCACTCGCGAAATGGCCGCGACGAATCGGCGCCCGTCCAGAGGTAAACGTCGGCGATGAGCTTGCCGGCAAGCCCTCCGCGCTGATAATGACGCAGCACAAATTGCCGCGGCACATTGCCGACGAACATGGTGTTGCCCCGCCCTTGCGAGCCCAATACGCCGCCGACCGGTTCCGAGTGCAGCCAGTTTGCGGCCGCGAAACGCGCCTCGCTGATTTCGCTGATCACCTGGCGGTCGTACAGAATTGCACCGTTTCGGGTTTTTTCGACAGTTTCAGTCACAGTCTGGCCAGATCTCGCTCATTTATGGGTTTTTACCGACGTTCGATCATTTTGCCTGCAATAATTCTAATTTTCTAAACTTTTGACCAAGAGTTGGCAGCGGCAGGAAGCTCGCGACCATCACAAAACAAATAGTCGATTTTCTGCGCATTTATAAGCTTTTTCGCCGATTTTTGACTGGTTATCGGCACATTTGCTAAGGATTTGAGCCTAGGACAGCTTGTATTGCGCACCACAGTAAGGGCACTTGGCCTCGCCCGTTTCCGCGATTGGCAGATAGACCTTGGGATGCGAATTCCAAAGGTACATACCCGGCATCGGGCAGGACAGCGGCAGGTCCTGCTTGCGGACCTGGTAGCGATGCTGCGCGTTGGCGGGGATAAGGATTTCGTCGACGTTGCCTGATCTGCGATTCAAAATGAGTTCCCGGGTAGCTGATTACGCGTTCGCGCGTTGCGGCGGATTATACGCACAGCCCGGTCAACGCCGCCACGCGCGACTAGTCGTCGAAATGCCTTGCCCAGACCTCGCTGACAAACCGGCGCTCTGCGTCGAACTCGGATTGTGCGAGCAGCGCCACCTGATCATCGAGCAGCAGTCGATGTACGCGCTGACGGTAGTCACGATAAGTCGACTGCAGGCGCACCGCGGTCGACGCATCCAGGCATCCGCTCGCGGCAAGTGCGTCGAGTTGCCGGATGTTGTCGGAGTAGTGAATCACCTCCGGGTGAGCGGCGGCATTGGCGAGCACGAGGTACTGCACCAGAAATTCTATGTCGCCGATCCCGCCCTGGCCCTGCTTGAGATCGAAAATCTTCGCGTCGCTGCGATCGAGCTGCTGCCGCATGCGTTTGCGCATCGAAACAACGTCCTTACGCAACGTCTCGTGATGCAGGCCGGCCGTCAGCGTCGCGTAGCGAATGCGCTCGAATGCCTGCGCAATCCGGTCGCTGCCGGCCACCGGCCGCGCACGTAACAGCGCCTGATGTTCCCAGGTCCAGGCGTTCGCCTCCTGGTAACGCTCGAACGCGTCGACACTGCTTACGAGCAGGCCTGACTGGCCGTCAGGCCGAAGCCGCATATCAATCTCGTAGAGCATTCCGGAACCGGTTTGCGTGGTCAGAATATGTACGATTCGCTGCACCAGCCGTGTGTAGAACATGCTGTGATCAAGAGGTTTGCGGCCGTTCGTCAGGTGGCCGGCACCGGCCGAGTCATGCAGGAATACGATGTCCAGGTCCGAGCCGTAAGATAATTCAAGACCGCCAAGCTTGCCGTAGGCGATGATGCCCAGGCCGGCGTCGCCGGGTGCGCCGTGCACGGCGGTCAGATCAGCCCACGCGACTTGTAACGCGTGAGCCAGGACAACTTCAGCCAGGTAGGTCAGGCAATCGCTGACGCGCATTATCGGCAGGCTGCCATTGAAGTCAGCCAGCGCAATGCGGAACTGGTTCGCGCGCTGGAATTTTGTCAGCAATTCCAACTGTGCTTCGCGGTCGCCGGGACTGACAGCCTGCATCTGCGCTGCAAGGTCCGCTTGCAGGCCCTCGCGGCTAATGCGCGTGTTGTGGACTCCAGGGTCCAGCAACTCGTCGAGCAAGACCGGATATCGCGCGATCTCGCGCGCGACATAGGCGCTACGCGCGCACAGGCTGACGAGCCTTTTCATCGCGGCGGCGTTCTCGTTCAGTAACGCCAGGTATGCGCTGCGCCGCATGACGCGCTCGGCAACCGTCAGCATGCGCTGTAGCGCCAGGACGGGCTCATCCGTGTCCTTGAGCATGAGCAGTAAATTGACCATGAACTGTCGCAATCGCCGGCCCGAGACCCGGTCCGCGTGAACAGCGACACCGCCGAAGCCCTCCAGTGCGGCGGCAATCGCATCCGCCTGCGCGTAACCTTCAGCCCGCAACGCGGCCTCCCATTCCGCGCGTGTCGCCGCCGTGTCCCACAACTCCGCCAATTTGTCCGGTGGTACTGCGCCCGGGTCCTCACCCTGCCTGCGAAACACCATTTTCTCGAATTGCCTTGCGACCTCGGCACGATGCGCATCGAGTGCGCGCCGCAATTCGTTCCAGTCGGCAAATCGCATTGCCGCTGCCAGCCTGGCCTGGTCCAGCGCATCCGCAGGCAACTCATGTGTCTGTTGGTCCCGGATGGCCTGCATGAAATTCTCGAGGCGGCGCAGGAACGTATAGGCGGCCTGCAGCGCCGCAATTTCCGAATCGCCGATGCCTTGCTGCCCGGCAAGTCGCGGCAATACCGTTTGCAATTCCTGGCACTGTAAATCCCGCCGGCTGCCGCCGCGCACCAGCTGCAGCGACTGCACCATGAATTCGATTTCGCGAATGCCGCCTGGACCTAACTTGATGTTATCGGCCAGTTCACGCCGCTGTACTTCTGTGCCAATCAATTCACGCATCTCGCGCAAGGATTCGAAGATGCCGAAGTCCAGGTAGCGCCGATATACGAACGGCGTAATCAGGTTGTCATACAGGTCTTTTGCGACAGCTTCAGGTGGCGGTGGCCCGACGACGCGCGCTTTTACGTAGGCATAACGTTCCCAGCCGCGACCATGGCGCAGGAGATACGACTCCAGCGCCGCAAAACTGGTGACCGGTGGCCCGCTGTCGCCGAAGGGCCGGAGACGCGTGTCTATACGGAAAGCAAAACCGTCCGCCGTAACTTCCTCGATCAGCGCAATAGTAATGCGACTGACGCGCTCGAAGTACTCGTGCGCACTCACCGATTTTCGACCGTCGCTGTCTGACCCGCCCGGGTGCAGGAATATCAGGTCAATATCGGAGGAAAAGTTCAGCTCGCCGCCACCAAGCTTGCCCATGCCGAGCACGACTATTGATACCGGTTCACCCTGGCCATCAAGGACACGCCCGAAACGCTCGTCCACGACCGCGTGTGCGTACAACGCAGCGCCTCGCAACAGGTAGTCCGCAAGCCGGGACAGGGATGTCAATGTTTCTGCGAGCTCTGCGGTTGCAGCAAATTCACGCCACAATACGTGCAGCAGGTAACGATGACGATAACGGCGGATTTCTGCCTTGACCTCGTCAGGCGCAAGCTTGCTCGCGGCAATGCGCTCCGCGAATGCCGCCAACTCTGCGACATCCGGAGGCACCTGCAACGCTTCGCGCCGCGCGAGCAGCCATGCCCATTCGCGCTGGAAAGTCTTGGCTGCGTACTCGCTGCAGGCCAGTAACCGCAGCAGCGGATCGCGCATATCATCCGGAATCGGCGGCCGGTCCGCAGCCTCGGCATAGCGATCGAGCTGGCGCAGCGCGATATCGCGCAACTCTGGCGGCAAGGGCGGCGGAGCGCGTTGCACGTGCGTGCTTGGAGTCGGTTCCATGTTGCGCAGTCTAGCAGTCAAAAATGTCGCTGCCGACGCCATGGCGGTACACTGTCGCGGTGCCCAGACACCTGCTGATCGTATATCACACACAATCCGGAACAACGTCGCGTATGGCGGACGCAGTTATCGCTGGCGCAACACATAAGGACATTAGCGACGTCGAGGTCCGAGTCCGCTCAGCACTGGATGCGGACGCCGAGGACCTGTTTTGGGCGGACGGCTTCATCCTTGGCACGCCGGAGAATTTCGGCTATATGAGCGGCGCCATGAAATACTTTCTTGATCGCGTCTACTACCGCTGTGAAAACAGGATTAATGGCAAGCCGTTTGCGCTGTTCGTGCGTGCCGGCAACGACGGCTCCGGGGCGGTCAGCAGTATGCGCCGCATTTTGACCGGGCTGGCTGTGCGTGAAGTACAGGAGCCGGTATTGATCGTCGGTGAGTTTGATGAGCAACGTCTCAAGGAGTGCGAGACGCTCGGGCAGACGCTTGC
>JAOUHU010000108.1 GCA_029884455.1 Gammaproteobacteria bacterium
TCAACTTGTCGCTGGCAGCATCGCCGTTTTTGAAGCGGATGTCCGGGGCGCGGCCGGCTACCGTTCTCGATGTGCGTGATTCATTTGCCATGGGGTTCCGTCGCAATTGCCTGACACAGGCCAATCCTAGCGAATAACCGCCCGCATGCCCTGGTCGCTGGTCGGGGTTTTCCTGCCGTTCGTCGGACACCTGCCGCTGGTCACCTGAAAACGACCGCTGGTCGTTGCGCCGGCACTTGCGTTCCATCATGCCGATGCTATGCTCCGCGCCCCCTTGAATCACCAGCGCCATTAGCCGCGGCCAGCACATGAGCAAAGCCGAAAAACCAGGGTGCGCAGCCAAGTCCGCACGGCGCTGTAACGTTCGTGCGGCATAAGAAGCGAAAGCTGCGCCGCAGGCTGCGCTGGATCGCGCTCGCGCTGGGACTGCCGGTCATCATCAGCCTGCTGCTGGTCCTGCCGCTACGCTGGTTCAACCCGGTTACCTCCGCTTTCATGCTGCAGGACGACAGCGGCCGCAAGCCGATTCTGCACGAATGGCAGCCATGGCCGCAGCTTGGGCAGTCCATGCCCCTGGCGGCAGTGGCCGCGGAGGACCAGCGATTCGCCGAACATTTTGGCCTCGATCTGCGGGCCATTCGCAAGTCCATCGACGACGCCGAGGGCGGCCGCCGGTTGCGGGGTGCGTCAACAATTTCCCAGCAATTGGCGAAGAACCTGTACCTGACACCGAATCGCAACGTGCTGCGCAAAGGTATCGAGGCCTGGCTCGCCGTCGTCATTGAGATCTGCTTGCCCAAACGGCGTATTCTCGAGATCTACGTCAACATCGTCGAGCTCGGGCCGGGCATTTACGGCGTCGGCGCTGCAAGCCGCTACTACTTTCACAAGCCTGCAAAAGCGCTCAGCGACCGGGAAGCAGCGCTGCTCGCGGCAGTACTGCCAAATCCCGTGCAGCTCCGGGTCGATGCGCCCTCAAATTACCTGCGCGGACGACAACAATGGATCATCAGCCAGATGCAGCGCCTGCGGCGCGAGCACTGGTTATCCCTGCTCGGGTGAAGAGATCCTGACCAACGGGCCCGTCGGGCACTTGTGCCGTACCTTTTTTCTGCCTCAAGCTTCAAGAACTCATGCGTCGTAGCTACCAGAAATAGAGGCTTGCCTGTCGGTCCATGATGTTGAGTGCAACATGCTCAATACAGGCGCGCCGCGCGGCACCGTAACATACATGCAGCGGCAACAAATGTTCCTCACGCGGATGACAATAACGGGCATGCGGAGCCGACTCCCAGTGCACCAGCCTCCTGTTGCGTTCATTTTCATTGATCGCCGTGCTGGCGCAGGTATCGATCAGCCACGATTCGAATGCATGGTTCATGGATCGCGTTTCCATTGTGGGCAACTCCGCGAACGCGCGCATATTATGAAACGAGAAGCCCGAACCAATGATCAGGACATTTTCGTCCGCCAGCCCGGTCAGCGCGTTGCCCATGCGAATGTGTTCTGCGGGATCGAGACCGCTGAGCAGCGAAAGCTGCAGGCAGGGAATGTCGGCGTCGGGATACATCAGCAACAACGGTACGTAGAGGCCGTGATCGAAACCGCGTTCTGCGTCGAGCTGCGCGCTGATATCACAGCCCTTGAACAATTCAAGCACGCGATCGGCGAGCTTCGGCGTACCCGGCGCCGGGTATTTGATCTGGTAGGCCGCTTCGGGGAACCCGTAGTAATCGTAAATAAGGTCTGGTCTGGCGGCAGAGCTGATTGTTGCCCGCGCCGCTTCCCAATGCGCACTGACAACGAGTATCGCCGATGGTCTGCCGATTCGCTGCGCAGCCACCCGGAGTTGCTGGCGCAATTCGGCATGCGCCGCGTCCCCCAGTATCGGTAACGGCCCGCCGCCGTGCGAGAGATACAGTATCCGTGACACGCTCGGAGACTTGTTCATCGCCGCATCATAGCGTGAAAACCATTGCCAGCCTTCGGTTAGAATGGGAAGTGTAGCTCGCCGTCCTAGCACTGGCTCTGGACAGCAAGGCTAATTGAACAGGACAAGGAAGCGGTATGAATAAGAGTGACCAGAGCTGGCTCGACGACCTGCCAGAGGCTTTTAAAACCTATCGGGCCGGACGCGATGTCGATGATGTGGAGTGCATAGTGCCGGATCTCGCCGGCATGTCGCGTGGCAAGGCAATGCCTGGCAACAAGTTCAGCCCGCAGTATGAGACCTACCTGCCGGTCTCCATTTTTTACCAGACCATCACCGGGCAGGATGTGGAAATGGATATCCCCAACCAGTGGGCAGAGGGCGACCTGGTATTGAGGCCCGACATGTCTACCGCGAAGGCGGTGCCCTGGGCAAAAGACACGACGCTGCAGGTCATTCACGACCTGTATACGCGCGATGGCACGCCCGTCAGCATTGCGCCGCGGCAGGTATTAAAGAATGTCGTCGCGCTTTACGCCAGGCAGGGCTGGAGGCCAGTGGTCGCACCGGAGCTCGAGTTTTACCTGATTAATCCGAACGTCGATTCCAATGAACCGATCCAACCGCCGATGGGCCGTACCGGCCGGCGCCGCACCGGGCGACAGTCGTATTCAATGTCGGCCGTTGACGACTATGGCCCCGTGATCGATACGATTTACGATTTTGCGCAAGTCGCCGGCCTGAACATCGACACGGTCATTCAGGAAGACGGTGCCGGCCAGGTGGAGATCAACCTGACGCACGGGGACCCGATCTTGCTGGCTGACATGGTGTTTTACTTCAAGCGCATCATTCGCGAAGCTGCCTACGACCACAATATGTTTGCAACCTTCATGGCAAAACCGATGCGCGACCAGCCGGGATCGGCGATGCACGTGCACCAGAGCATTGTCGATATCGCCACCGGGAAAAACATATTCAGCGATGCCAACGGCGATGCCAGCGAACACTTTTTCCATTACATCGGCGGCTTGCAGAAATACCTGCCGGAGGCGCTGCCACTGATGGCTCCGTATGTGAACAGTTACCGACGATTTGAGGATGAAAATTCCAGCGCGCCAACGAATTTTGGCTGGGGCTATGACAACCGCGCCACGGGACTGCGCATACCGAATGCGTCGCCGCAAAACCGGCGTATCGAAAACCGCATCATCGGTGTGGACTGCAATCCCTACCTGGCAATCGCCGCCGGGCTGGCCTGCGGTTATCTCGGCATGACGAAGAAAATCAAAGCCGGCGAGCCGGCCACCGGCGAAGTCGAAGACGAGGAACTTGCGATTCCGCTCACCCAGGACGAAGCATTGACGCTGTTCGAGGAGTCGACCGATCTGCACAAGATCCTCGGCGAGGAATTCTGCATGGTGTACGGCGAAGTGAAGCGTGAAGAGATGCGCCAGTTCCATCGCGAAATCAGCCCGTGGGAGCGCGAGCACCTGCTGCTGAACGTGTAATCAGAAGCCCGCGCCACCGGTGGGCCAGGGCGGTGAATCGCCGACGTCCTGGCCGTGTTCTTCGACGTGCCGGATGGCGTTGTGCATGACGTCGAGTCCCTCGCGCAGCACGGCCTCGTCGACGTTGAGTGCCGGGTACATGCGGATTGCATCTTCGCGATCGCTGATCGCCCAGACGCCGCGCTGCAACATCTGGTCGCGCACGGCACGCGCAACGATCCAGTTTTCAAAGCCCACGCCGAGCAGCAGACCGTTGCCGCGTACCTGGCGCACGATTTCGTACTGCTCCCAGCGGCTCATGACCTCGCTCGCGATGCGTCCAAGGCGCGCCGCATTCTCGACGAGGTGCAGACGTTCGTAGAGTTCCAGTGTCTTGATGCCCGCCGCGCAGCCGGCTGGCGTGCCCGCAAACGTCGAGCCCGACGAGAATGCATCGTTGTCGCCAAGTATTTCGTTACGCGCGGCAATCCCGGCACAGGGCTCGATGCCCCCCGAGAGATTCTTGCCGACGACGAGTATGTCAGGCACTACGCCGTAATGTTCGATGCCCCACATTTTTCCCGTGCGCCCCATGCCGGTGAGGACTTCATCAGAGATCATCAGCCAGCCGTTCTTGTCGCAGAGCGCACGTATGCCCTGGACGAAATCGCTCGATGGAATCCAGTTGCCGCCCTCGGCAAGTCCTGGCTCGATCAGGATCGCCGCGATATTGTCACGCGGCACGAAGCTGTTCGGTATGTGGTTGTCGAGGTACCAGAGACAGTAGTCGACATACTGCTCCTCCGACATGTTCGCCGGCATGCTTTCGCTGTACGGGTACGGCGCACGAATGACACCGCCGGTCCAGGCCTCGAGATAACGGTTATACGAGCCGCCCAGGCCGCTCAAAAGTTTGCCGGCGATGCTGTTGCCGTGATAACTCGAACTGAAACTGATGACATAGCGTCGTTTGGTATAGGTCAGGGCCAGGTGCACAGCAGCCTCGGCAGCTTCGGTGCCGGACACCTCGTAGTTGAATCGTGACAAGGATTTGTCCGGCATGATCGCCAGCAGTTTCTCGGCCAGCTCGTAACGCAAGGGATGGTCGTAGTGAAAGCCATAGCGTTGATGTGCCGCATGTACCGCTGCAATGACCTCGGGGTGCGCATTACCCACCGGGTTGGTCGCCCAGCCATTCTGAAAATCAATATAACGCTTGCCGTCCAGGTCCCAGATAAAATCGCCCTCGGCCTTGTCGATGACAATCTGGCGCGCCGCGCGAAAGCCGCGCCGCCCAGCTTTTTGCATTTCAACGTCGAACTTGAGGCCATTACGAAACAGCGGGATGCCGCGTTCCAGCATGGCGCGGGTCTTTTCGCCCGGAAACTCCTTACTCATTGATTCCTCTGCTGATGCGTCCGATTTACAATCTAGCCTAGCACTCATCTGTCAACTCGTCCCGAGGAGAAAGATATGCTCGCAAATCCATCGTTAGTCACACGCATTGCAATTGGCAAGGGCATCGGTTT
>JAOUHU010000012.1 GCA_029884455.1 Gammaproteobacteria bacterium
GACATAAAACTGCGGTGGCATCGGGTCCGGCTGCAAGGCGCGCAGATGACGCATGATTGCAGAACAGCTGCTCCAGTACAGGCGCTCGATCAACGCGTTTTGCGTCAGCGGGAAATAGCCCATCGAAAACAACGTCGACGCTTCCTGGTGAATATCGACGACATCGTGATACGCCTCGATAAGCGCATCGACATCAATCGCGCCATGCGCAGCTTCTCGCAGGCGCTGCAGAATGTCAGCCAGGTTCTTCACCAGGCGATGCTGTTCGAGCGGCGGCGCGTAACCACTATCCACATTGTCTTTTCGGAACGCGCCGAGCGTCTCGACAACCAGCACCGAGTGATGCGCGGTCATCGCCCGACCGCTTTCCGAGAGCAGAATCGGATGCGGCACGCCGCGCGCATCACATACATCCATGATTGCGTACACTACGGCATTGGCATACTCCTGCTGGCTGTACTGAATACTGCCCTCCTCAAACGCGCCGGTGTAATTCACGCCGAGACCACCACCGATATCGATATAACGTATGGGCAGGCCGAGACTGATCAGCTCCGCATAGATTTGCGTCAATTCCCTGGCAGCTTGTTTCAACTGGTTAATGTGCGAAATCTGGCTGCCAAGGTGAAAATGCAATAGCACGAGCTTGTGACCGGCCTCACTGGCTTGCAGTGCAGCCACAACTTGCATGAGTTCCGGCAGGGAGATGCCGAACTTTGAGTGGTAGCCGCCCGAATCCGCCCATTTGCCGGCCCCTGCGGTTCGCAGGCGGATGCGCACACCAAATTGTGTCGTTGCACTGGCTGCATCGGCCAGCGCTATCAGATCCTCAAATTCCGCAAATTTTTCCATCACCGGGATGACGTTCTTGCCGAGGCGCTGACTCGACAGGATCAGCGCCAGCATCGACTGGTCCTTCACGCCGTTGCAGATCAACAGGGTATCGTCGGATTCAAGTTGCGCGACGGTAGCCACCAGCTCGGCCTTGGACCCGCACTCAAGTCCCAGGCCGTACGGTTTGCCAGCATCGAATACTTCCTCGACCACCTCGTGCAGCTGATTGACCTTGATCGGATAAATGGACTGGTAGACGTTCTTGTAGCCCGCATCGCGAATGGCGTCGGAGAACGCGCTGTTCAGCCGCCGCACGCGCGCGCGCAGTACGTCCTGGAATCGCAGTAATACGGGAAACCGGACCCCACGGCCGCGCAGCTCCGCAACCACATCCATGATATCGATGCTCAGGGAATTGTCGTCCAGGGGTTGCACCGCCATGTTGCCGGCGGCATTGACGGCAAAAAAATCATCGCTCCACGCGGCGATCCGGTAGTGATCGGCTGCGTCTTCGACACTCCAGGTGTTGTCGCTGGGACTGGTCATGCTATTTCGTTCCTGAATTGGAACGCGCATTAAACCACGGGATGCCGTGCTATCAACATTAGAAATTCAGGCTTCGCAGTCGCAAGGCATTCGCGATCACGGAAACTGAACTGAGACTCATTGCCGCAGCAGCAATCATCGGGCTCAACAACACGCCGAAAACCGGGTACAGGACACCGGCAGCGATCGGTACGCCTGCCAGGTTATAGGCAAACGCGAAAAACAGGTTCTGGCGAATATTGCGCATCGTCGCCTTGCTCAGGGCGCGTGCCCTCACAAGGCCCAGCAGATCGCCGCGCAACAGCGTGATGCCGGCACTTTCTATGGCGACGTCAGTGCCAGTGCCCATCGCGATTCCGACATCGGCCTGCGCCAGCGCCGGTGCATCGTTGATGCCGTCGCCGGCCATGGCGACCTTGTGTCCCTGTGCCTGCAGTTCGCGAACGATACGGTGCTTGTCCTGCGGCGAAACATCGGCCTGCACACTGTCGATCCCGATTTGCCGCGCAACAGCACTCGCCGTAACAAGGCTGTCGCCGGTCAGCATGGTAATAGTCAGGCCCGCAGCGTGGAGTCGCGTGATTGCCTCAAGGCTGGTCGCCTTGATCGGATCGGCGACGCCAAGCATTCCCGCCACCTGGCCGGCGATCGCCACGAACATGACCGTTTGCCCGGCGCGTCGAAACTCTTCGGCCTGTGCCGACAAACGCGCATCCATTGCGCCGACCGTGCGCATCAGTTTTTCATTGCCGATGGCGACTTCGCGTCCCGATACCAGCGCCGTAGCACCCTGGCCCGATACCGATTGAAAGTCTTGCGGGGCATCCAGCCGCAGGGAACGCGCCTCTGCGGCGGCCAGGATGGCACCCGCCAGCGCGTGTTCGCTGGCCGTCTCCACGGAAGCTGCAGCGCGCAACAGATCCGCGTCGCTATAGCCCGCCTCCGGCTTGACCATGACCAGCCTTGGATGACCTTCAGTCAAGGTGCCGGTTTTGTCGATAACGATCGTATCCACGCTTTCCATGGTTTCGAGCGCCGCCGCGTTCTTGATGAGAATACCGCTTTGCGCCCCCTTGCCGGTACCGACCATGATCGACATCGGCGTGGCGAGACCGAGCGCGCACGGACACGCAATAATGAGCACCGCAACGGCATTCACTATGGCGTAGGTCATGGGCGGTTGCGGGCCGAGCCAGGCCCAGATTACGAACGTGACGACAGCCACCAGCATGACCGCCGGCACAAACCAGGCGGAGACGCGATCCGCCACACGCTGGATCGGCGCGCGACTGCGTTGCGCTTCGGTCACCATACTGACGATCTGCGCAAGCACTGTTGCCTCGCCGATCTGCGTCGCCACCATGATAAAACCCCCGGTGCCGTTTACGCTGCCGCCGATGACGCTGTCGCCCTTCGTCTTTGTCACCGGCGTCGGCTCGCCACTGATCATGGCTTCGTCGACATTGCTCTGACCCTCCTCGACCGTACCGTCCACGGGCACCTTGGCGCCGGGCCGGACGCGAATGCGATCGCCCACCGCCAGGTCCTGCAGCAATACTTCGGATTCGCTACCGTCCTTGTTAATGCGGCTTGCGATCGGCGGTGCCAGTTCAAGCAACGCCCGGATGGCGCCGGACGTCCGGCTGCGGGCACGCAGCTCCAGCACCTGGCCAAGCAATACCAGTGTTGTTATTACGGCGGCCGCCTCGTAATACAGGGCGACCTCTCCGGACATGCTGCGAAACGCGGCCGAAAAAATGTCCGGTAACACTGTTGCCACAAGCGAATAGAGAAACGCGACGCCGACGCCGAGCCCAATCAAGGTGAACATGTTGACATGCATCGACCTGATCGACTGGATGGCACGTACGAAAAGCGGTGCGCCACCCCAGGCAACGACCGGCGTCGCAAGCAACAGCTGTAACCAGCTTGACCTGTCGCTTTGCATGAAGCCATGCAAGGCATGGCCCGCGACCATGTCAGCCATCGCATAGATAAACAGCGGCAGTGTCAGTGCGGCACTGACCCAAAAGCGGCGCGTCATATCCTCAAGCTCGGAGCGGTCCTCGACTCCGGCGACAACACGGTCCGGCTCAAGTGACATGCCGCAGATCGGGCAGGCGGAGATCCGGATATCGCGCACCTGCGGGTGCATCGGGCACACATAGACGGTACCGGTGAAGCCGGGCGGTACCCGGTTGTGGCGTTCATCGGCGACTTCCGCGGTGTTCGCCACATGCCCGTGACAGCAGGGCTGATCGTGTGGTTTGTGCTCGCTCATGATTGGTTCACCTGTAAACGGTGTTCGCGCCAAAACAGAAACAGCACGGGAATGACGATCAGCGCCAGCAGCGTCGCGCTGATCATGCCACCGACCATCGGTGCCGCGATGCGGCGCATGACTTCGGAGCCTGTACCTGTCCCCAGCATGATTGGCAGCAACCCCGCGACGATCGCGGCAACCGTCATCATGACCGGCCGTACCCGCAACACGGCCCCATCGACCACAGCCTGCTGCACGTCATCCATGCTTAGCGCGCGTCCCTCCGTCTCCGCAACGCGCTCGTGATGGCCGATAGCCTGATTAAGGTACACAAGCATGACCACGCCGATCTCAACCGCCACTCCAGCCAGCGCGATAAATCCTACACCCACGGCGACCGATAGTTCGAAGTCGAGCCAGTACAGCAGCCAGAGTCCACCGACGAGTGCCATCGGCAAAGTGCCGACAATAATCATGACTTCGGCGAAACGCCGGAAATTCAGGTACAGCAGCAAGATGATGATGCCCAAAGTGATCGGTCCGACGACGGACAAACGTTCCTTCGCACGCACCATGTACTCGTACTGACCGGACCAGGCCAGTGAGTAGCCTGCCGGAAGTTCAATACCTGCGGCGACCACATTTCGTGCTTCCGCAACGTAGGAACCGAGATCGCGCCCGGCGATGTCAACGTAGGTCCAGCCATTAAGGCGCGCATTCTCACTCTTGATTGCGGGGGGACCGTCGACGATGCGCACGTCGGCGACGTCTGCCAGGGCGATTCGCGCGCCCTGTGGGGTAACGATCGGCAGGAGCTTTAGTTGTTCCACTGAATCCCGATAGCGCTGTGGATAGCGGACATTCACCGGATAGCGCTCGAGCCCCTCAACCGTTTGCGTGAGGTTCATGCCACCTACCGCGGAGCGCACAACGTCCTGCACGTCATTTATATTGAGCCCGAATCGCGACGCGCGCTTGCGATCGATGTCGACGTCGACATAACGACCCCCCGCCACACGTTCTGACCAGACTGACGCGGTACCATCAACAGCGGCGAGAATACGCTCGAGCTCACGGCCGATCATCTCGATGACCTTGAGATCGGGCCCTGTGACCTTGATACCGACTGGTGTCTTGATACCGGTGGCCAGCATATCGATACGGGTCTTGATTGGCATCACCCAGGCATTGGTCAGGCCCGGGTATTGCACGACCTTATCCAGCTCGCTGCGCAATTCATCCGTGGTCAAACCAGGGCGCCATTGCGCACGCGGCTTGAGCTGGATTACGGTTTCCATCATGGTCAGGGGCGCAGGATCCGTTGCCGTCTCGGCGCGCCCGATCTTGCCGAATGCGCTCTGCACCTCCGGAACCGAAAGAATCATTTTGTTGGTGTGCTGCAGAATCTCGCGCGCCTTGTCGATCGACAGCGCCGGGTAGGTGGTCGGCATGTACATCAGGTCACCTTCATCGAGCGGCGGCATGAACTCGGAGCCGAGTCTGGTTGCCGGCCACACACCAGCCAGCAGGACCATGCCAGCCAGCACCAGCGTTTGGCGCGGAAATCGAATGACCAGCTTGATAACCGGTCGGTACGCGGCCATCAGAATACTGTTGATCGGGTTCCTGCGTTCGGGCGTGATGTCGCCGCGAATGAAGTATCCCATCAGTACGGGCACCAGGGTAATCGACAGGCCAGCCGCCGCGGCCATTGCGTAGGTCTTGGTAAACGCGAGCGGCGCGAACAGGCGACCTTCCTGCGCTTCAAGCGTGAAGACCGGCAGGAAGCTCAAAGTAATGATCAGGAGCGAGAAAAACAACGGCGGCCCGACTTCAGTTGCGGCGTCGGTGACGATGCGCCAGCGATTGTGTTCGGTGAGTGCTTCCTTTTCTATGTGCTTGTGTACGTTCTCGACCATGACGATCGCCGCATCGACCATCGCGCCGATCGCAATCGCAATACCGCCCAGTGACATGATGTTGGCATTGATTCCCTGCGCCCGCATGACGATAAATGCCACGAGTATGCCGACCGGCAGACTCAGGATGATGACAATGGAGGATCGCAGGTGGAACAGGAACAGCGCACAAACAAGCGCCACAACGACGAACTCTTCGACCAGCTTGCCTTTAAGCGTCGCGACGGCACGATCGATCAATCCGGAACGATCATAGGTGGTCACAATCTCGACGCCATCAGGCAAGCTGCGTTGCAACTCTGCCAGCCGTGCCTTTACTGCACGGATCGTCTGCGAGGCATTCTCACCGCTGCGCATGACAATGACGGCACCGACCACCTCGCCCTCCCCGTTCAGCTCCGCAATACCACGGCGCATCTGCGGCCCGAGCCGGATCTCTGCGATATCCGACAACAACAGCGGCGTGCCCCGCGCGTTCATGCCCAGCGGTATGTCGCGCAGGTCATCGAGGTTCTGCAGGTAGCCGGTTGCCCGCACCATGTATTCTGCCTCGGCCATCTCGATAACAGAGCCGCCGGTTTCCTGGTTGCCTTGCTGTATTGCGGATTTGAGTTTCGCCAATGGAATGCCGAACGCTCGCAGCTTGTCAGGATCGACGACTACCTGGTATTGCCTGACCATGCCACCGATCGTGGCTACTTCGGCGACACCGGTCACGGTCTGCAGCTCGTACTTGAGAAACCAGTCCTGCAGGCTGCGCAACTGCGCCAGGTCATGTTGACCGGTCCGATCCAGCAAGGCGTACTCGTAGACCCAGCCCACGCCGGTCGCATCGGGACCAAGTGTTGGCTTTGCGCTATCCGGCAATTGACCCGACACCTGGCTCAGGTATTCGAGGACTCGCGATCGCGCCCAGTAAAGATCGGTACCATCTTCGAAGATGATATAGACGAAAGAATCGCCAAAAAACGAATAGCCGCGAACGGTTACAGCCTTGGGCACGGCGAGCATCGCGGTACTCAGCGGATAGGTTACCTGGTCTTCGACAACCTGCGGCGCCTGGCCCGGGAAGGTGGTCTTGATTATGACCTGTACGTCGGAGAGATCAGGCAAAGCGTCAACCGGTGTTTGACGCAGCGCCGCGATACCGAGGACGGTCAGCATGCTCGTTGCGATCAATACCAGGATCCGGTTCTGAATGGACCAGCGAATCAACGCCGCGATCATTCGGCTTCACTCAGTCGCGACAGCGCCGAATCGATGTTTGACTCCGAGTCGATCAGGAACTGGCCCGAAACGACAACGCGAGCGCCGGCAGCCAGCCCGTTTTCGATGACCACGCGATCACCGGACTCGATACCGACCGTGACTGGCTGCGAACGGAACCGACCCTGGCCCAGCGCAACTACCACGCGATCGACCGATCCGCCGCGGATCAATGCTGCACGCGGGATATGCACTGCTTCGGCAGTACCTGTGCCGTAAATCGTGACGCGCGCAAACATGTTAGGTCGAAGTGCCTCTGACTCGTTGTCGAATCGCAGGCGAATTTTTGCGGTGCGCGTGACAGCATCCAGCTCCGGATACACGTAGTCGACGGTACCGTTCCAGGTCACGCCCGGCAGGTAGTCCAATTCGACTTTGGCGGTCTGCCCGGTCGCTACCCAGGCCGATTGGCGCTCGAAAACCTCGGCGAAAATCCAGACGCGATCAAGATTCGCGACCGACATCACCTCGGTCGACGGTGTGACGAAGACGCCCTCGCTGACTCCCAGGTGCGCAATGACACCATCGGCAGCGGCGTATACCGGAAAACGCTGGCTGGCGCTGCGCTCCCGATTGAGCCGATTGATTTCGTCGTTGCCCACACCGAGCGCTGTCAATCGGTCCTTCGACGCGCTCAATAGGACGCTGTTCGCACTGCGCAGGGCCGTCAGGTACTCCTGTTCGGCATTGACCAATGTTGGTGAATACAGTTCGAACAGGAGCTGCCCTTTCCTGACCGGATCGCCGGTCGACTTGGTTACCAGCTTTTCGATCCAGCCATCCACGCGCGTATGCACATGATGCAATGTGTCTTCGTCATAGCCGACATAACCAACTGTTTCGATCTGCCTCGACAAGGTACCGAGTTCTGCCTCCGCCGTGCGTACGCCGAGGTTATTGACGACCGTCGGATCGATCGAAACCTCGCCAGGCTGAGTGCCTGCCTGGTCCGCATACACCGGTACCAGGTCCATTCCCATCGGCGACTTTCCAGGTGCATCACGTCGATAGTTCGGATCCATCGGCGCTACCCAATACAGAATTTCCCGCTCCTCGATGCTGGCGCCAGCAGCAGTATCGTCCGAACCCCCCGTCCAGTTGCGCCCGATGAGAATGCCAATGACGATAGCGGCAAAAATACCGGCGACATGAGTCCATTTGATTTTCATCGTGGCAGTCCTCCGAGATTGGCAAGCACGGCGTAGCTTTGCGCGCGCTCCACCTGCAATCGAACATAATCGATGCGGGTATTCAGGTCATCGATGCAGGCCCGCATCACTTCAGCAAAATCACCGCGGTCACTTTGATACGAGAGCATGGACGCTGCGGCGTTACTGCTCGTCTGACCGAGGATGCGCGAGTCGTACAAGTCCAGGCGCCGTGTCAGGTCCTGCCAGCGAGCATGCTCTGCGCTGAGCTGGCTCTGCAGTTCACGCAGGATTTGCTCACGCCGCGATCTGGCGGCGCTGCGCTCCTGCAAGGCTGACGTCAGCGAGCCGTCCACCGAGCGCTTGCTGAACATTGGCAGATCGATGCTGACGTTCAGGCTGATCATGTCCGAGCGCGGATCGCCGGACGGCTCGGTGCCTTCGCGGTAGCTGTAAGCCATATCCAGCGCCCAGCCCGGCTTCGAACGCTGCTGCGCGAGTTCGACGCCTGCGCCGCGCGCGTCGACCTGCGCATCTGCCGCGCGCAATGCCGGGTGACTCTGCAACGCATTCTGCAAGTCGTCGAATGGCGGCAGCATGCTCCAGCCGGGCAACCCCGGCGCAATCGGCCGCGCGGCATCCGCTCCTATCCACTTGCTGAGCGCTGCATGTGACTGCGCGCGCCGCCACTCGATATCAATGAGCCGATCGTCGAGGCGACTCAATTCGAGTTCTGCCCGTAATACGTCTTGCTGGCTCTTGCGGCCGACCGCATACAACGACCGCGTAACTGTCACGAGGTCGTCGAAAAACGGCCGCGACTCCAAGACCAGCTCGTGCACCTTTTCCCATTGATACAGGCTGAGCCATGCGATGCGAACGGCCGTCAGCACGTCCCGTCCTCGTGCATCGGCGTTCTCATGCATCTCACTGGCGAGCAGCTCGAGTTGCCTGGCATTGATGGAGCGGGTTGCACCGGCCGGAAATACCTGCCGCACCCCGACGCCGGCGTTGGTCATCGCTTCCGTCGAAAAGCCACCGGCCTCGATCGGATAATTATTCAGGCCGATTCTTAGAGTCGGGTCCGGAAGTTCGCCGGCAACAACGGCGCGCGCCGTCAGCGCCGTGGCGCCCGCCTGCATTGCCTGCCGACCCGGCTCGGATGCGAGCGCCAGGTCTTCGGACTCCGACAAGGTCAGCGGAACCGGCAACTCTGCAGAAGCGGCGCCTGCCAGCAAAGATAGCAGCGGCACCAGCAACAATGTGCCGCAAATTATTGAACGATTGGGCGTGTGCCCGTATTTGAGAATCACCGGTGCAACTCCTGGGTAAAAAACCTGACAACAAACGGTTTGTTACGCGGAGCTGGCTAATCCAGATAGACGCAGTAAAAGACGTGCAGGCGTGGCGAGTTACTGCAGATGTCCGGGGCATCGGATGGATGCTGGTGTCGCTGCAGGTCCGGGGCGTTGAGCGTGGTGTGATCGAAAGCAACAAAAGCAGCCGCATTGTCGCTGTGCTTTGTGTCGAACTTTTGGCCGTTGTCACCGATGGCAAGTACAACAGCGTCACAGCAGTCGAGCTCGGCGACTTGCGTCGGGCAACCTGGCATCTGCGTCGCGCTGGCGTGGCCATGGTGCGATGCGTCCGTCTGTTCCTGCCGGGCCGGGCCGCCCGGCGAGTCCGCTGCCTGGCCAAGGGCGAGGGCACAAGGCAACATCGTCAGATTGAGCCATGCGACCAGCAATACGCCCAAGGATCGTCGCGATGTTCGCCTGCTGCTCATAGGCCTTTTTTTAAACCTTTGCCCCTGTCGGCGCAATCGGGACTAATGCGTACGGGTACTGCACTCGCCGCCGTCGCCGCGCCAGAGCGCCTGCCAACAATAGCAAAGCCAGCGGTCCGGTGGCGCCACCACCCTCGTCCCTTTCGTCCTGCGGGGATACGACCTGGACCTCGCTCAGCGCCGAGTTGTTACCCGGGTTTGCGTCCGCTTGCGACGAACTGAGCGACACCGTGACATCGCGCCGCCCGGCGGTGATACCCGTGGCTGCGATACTCAACGACGAGCTCGACTGTGCCGCAAACGTAGTTGCCTGGCAGTCGATTTGCTGCGCGGCAACCGTGCAGCTACCGAGCGACCAGCTCGCGGTGTTCGCCTGCAAGCCCGCTTCCAGCGTGACGCTTAGCGTGACGCTGGTCGCATCGAGGATCGACAGGTTATTGAGGGTCGCACTGATCACGGTAGCGTCATTAACGAACACGGGTGCCGTCGTCAGCGTCGTGACGACAAGGTCAACCGCCGGGCTCACCGTCAGCAACAGGTTATCCTGGTTGTTACTAGGCCGTTCGTCGGTATCGCTGGTGCTGACTGCTGCGACCAGCGAGCCGGTGCCAACCGACGCAGGAGTTGCACGCAGCGTAATCGTCTGGCTGCTGAGTCCGGCAAGGTCGCCAAGACTGCAGCTTGCCGTTCCGGCACCGCTGGTGCAGCTGCCCGAGGTCGCAGTAACGGAATCCAGTGTCAGTGTCGCCGGTAATGTGAAGTCCGCAATCACGGCCGACGCACTCAAGGTACCGTTGCTGGTGACCCTGTAGTTGAAATCAGTGACGGCGCCCAGCAATACACTGGATCCCGGACCCTGCGGTGCAATACTGACGTCGACGGTTGGCAGGGCGACAACACAGGACGCCGCGGCCGCTTCGGCCTGCATGATGCCGATGCTGCAAGCAGAAAACTGCTGGCTGCCGTTAATGGAAGGCGACATGATGTATGGCGCAGTGTCCGCGGCGCACGGTGTACCGGCCTCACCGTCATGCTCGGCGCCAAAATTATGGCCTATTTCGTGGGCGGCAATCAGGCTGTCATTAAGGGCACTGCCTCGGCCCTCGGTCAGGCCGGCACCGAAATAGTTCTGGCACAGGGTTCCGCGCCATGCGACGCCGACGGTCGTGGTGTCGAAGTTGCGACCGGTATACAAGTGTGTCAATCCTCTCGAGTTGTGCGCCGGCGTTTGTAGCCGGTATTCCGACAATTCGTCCAGCAGCTCGTCGGAGACCAGGGTGTCGCCGAAAGGATCGTTCGGATCGCTATGCGTTTCGATCAGCTGCACGTTGATTTGCACACCGACCTGTTCGCTGAAGAAGCCATCAACGTTGTTCAGCCGTGTCGTGATGGCCGCGACCGCGCCCGCGTCGCCGCCTTTATCATTCGTAAATTCATAGTCGCCAATGGCGCTCATCGTGATTTCCGAAACAGCACCAGGGGCACGCGCGATGGCTGACTCGCCGGCGGCGGCCAGGCTTTTCCAGACCGCAGCGGTATTTCCGGATAGTGATTGCGTACCGCATTGCATGCTGCCCGGTACGATGTACGAATCCGCCAATCGATAGATAACCGCCGTATCGGCGGACAGTTCACCATCACCCGGCGCTTCGATCGCGAACATTTCGCGGCCATCCCAGATCAGGCCGCGCGGCATGCCGTCATAAACAACGATGCGTACCCAGGAACCGGGTTTGTTCGCCAGCTGGCCTCGGTATACACCAATTCCGGCCATTTGGCCGGTGCCGTGGAGGCCAGACAATACGCGATCGTTGGTTTGCAGCTGCAGATCGAAGCTCAGGCCCAGCGCATCGAAGCGTACCGCGTTCGCGGAGAGTTCGGTCTTTTGCAGAGGCTCGAAATGCGACACGACCACGTCGGCGGCCGAGAGGAGCGGCAGCAAGGTAAGAATCGACAAGCAAAACACACGATTGAGAGTGTCCATCGGCTTCCTCAGCTGGTGCCTGGAGAAGCCCCAGCTAAGCAAACCATCGCGCCCGCGACAAGGAATTATCCGTCTCCAATCAACGACATTGGACAATAAAATGTGCGCTGGCTCGCAGTTCCGAGAATTCGCGGCGGTTCGTGATAATGTCTTGCCGATGAACCCGGACCTTGCGCGTTATCAGCGGCAGATGTTACTCGCCGGCATTGGTGAACACGGACAACGGCGGCTGCTCGAATCCACGGTGATGATTCCGGGCTGTGGCGCGCTCGGATGCGTAATCGCCGACCTGCTCGCGCGGGCCGGCGTCGGTCACCTCGTCATAGTCGACCGCGACTTTATTGAATTGTCTAACTTGCAACGCCAGCCGTTGTTTGACGAGCGCGACGTCGCCGATGCAATTCCGAAAGCAGAAGCCGCCCGGCGGCGTATCGCCCGCATCAATTCTCAAATCAGGGTCACCGCAATCGTTGACGATCTCAATTTCTCGAATATCGAAGGCTACGCGCGCGGCGTTGACCTGTTCGTCGATGGCCTCGACAACATCGAGACGCGCTATCTGGTCAATGACCTGGCGGTGAAAACGGGCCGGCCGTACATCTACGGTGCCGCCGTCGGCACGACCGGCATGGCGATGCCAATTCTGCCGCACACCTTGCAGGGAGATAGCGCGTGGGAACGAACCGACGATTTCGCAACACCCTGTTTGCGTTGCGTATTCGAGGAAGCCCCGCCACCCGGCAGCAGCGCTACCTGTGACACGGTCGGAGTCATCGGACCGGCCGTCGGCGTGATCGCCAATTTCCAGGTCGCCGAAGCGCTGAAAATACTCACCGCTAATTTCGACCGCGTGAGCCGGGTGCTGTTGACCATCGATCTATGGGCGAATGAGATCTTGCAGCTTAAGGTGAGCGGCGCGCGGGAAGACGGCGATTGCCCGTGCTGCAAGCGTCAAAACTACGAATATCTTGAGGGCGCAACGGGATCGAGTGCCGCATCGCTGTGCGGGCGCAACGCGGTGCAATTGCGCCATCGCCAGACCGCCGGCAGGGTCGACCTCGCCGCCATGGCGGCGCGCCTTGCAAAACAGGGCACAGTCAAAAGCAACGAGTTCATGTTGCGAACTGAAATCACCGATAATGATCAACCGTACGAAGTCACGCTGTTTCATGACGGTCGCGCCATCATCAAGGGCACCAACGATGCCGGCGTGGCGCGCAGTATTTATGCAAAATACATAGGGTCTTAAAGCAGGAGAAGAATCATGTCAGCTATCCGTGTTTTGGTTGGCACCCGCAAAGGCGCCTTCATCCTGACTTCCGACAGCAAGCGAAAGAAGTGGCGAATCGACGGGCCGCATTTTGCGGGCTGGGAGATCTACCACATGAACGGGTCGCCTGCGGACCCGGACCGCCTGTATGCGTCGCAGACCTCAAGCTGGTTCGGACAGATCATCCAGCGCTCCGACGATGGCGGCAAAACCTGGCTGCAGCCGGGATCCGGCGGCAAACCGGAAGCGACGCAAGACGGCAGGCCGCAAGGTGAGAGCAATAAATTCGTCTATGACACGTCCGAGGCAACCGGCAAGCCGCTGACCACGCACCAGTGGTACGACGGCACGCAGCATCCCTGGGAATTCGCGCGCGTATGGCATCTCGAGCCCTCGCTGCACGATCCCGACACCTGTTATGCCGGCGTTGAGGACGCAGCACTGTTTCGCACCACGGATGGCGGCGTCACCTGGCACGAACTGGCGGGTTTGCGGGGCCACGAATCGGGGCCGAACTGGATGCCGGGCGCGGGTGGCATGTGCCTGCATACGATCGCGCTGGATCCGGACAACAGGAATCGAATTTTTTGCGCGATTTCCGCGGCGGGGGCATTCCGCTCGGATGACGGCGGCATTACCTGGAAACCGATCAACAAGGGCCTGCACTCGGAATACATTCCCAATCCGACAGCCGATGTCGGCCATTGCGTGCACCGCATCGCGGTGCATCCGACGAAACCCAATACACTGTTCATGCAGAAGCACTGGGACGTGATGCGCAGTGACGACGGTGGCGATACCTGGCGCGAAGTCAGTGGCAACCTGCCTAGCGATTTCGGTTTCCCGGTCGCCGTACATGCGCACGACCCGGAAACGATTTACGTCGTCCCCATCCTGAGCGACTCCCTGCACTATCCGCCGGAGGGAAAACTGCGCGTCTATCGCAGCCGCACCGGCGGTGAGGTGTGGGAGGCGCTGACCAACGGCCTGCCGCAGGAGCATTGCTACGTCAACATTTTGCGCGACGCCATGGCCGTCGACAAAGCGCAGCCCTGCGGCATTTATTTCGGCACTACGGGCGGCCAGGTCTATGCATCGAATGATGAGGGCGACAACTGGACAGCGATCGTGCGCGACCTGCCGGCCGTACTGTCGGTCGAGGTGCAGACGATCTGATGATTCGTATCACGCTGCCGCATCATTTGCAGACCTTGGCAAATTGCAATCGCGAGGTCGTGGTTGAAGTGGCCGGACCGGTGACACAACGTAGTGTGCTGGATGCGCTCGAAGCTCGCTACCCGATGTTGCGCGGCACGGTGCGCGAGCACGTGACGCTGCAGCGGCGGCCGCGCGTGCGTTTTTTTGCCGCCGGCGAGGACGTATCGCACCAGTCCCCGGACGTCGTTCTGCCGGCAAGTATTGCCTGCGGCGCAGAGGCGTTCATGATCGTCGGCGCCATCTCAGGCGGTTAGCGGGAGTCGCCCAGGTCGAACAACCAGTCGACAATATATTGCGCTGCCTCCTTGGCAGTCTTTTCCGTCGTATTAACGCGGATCTCGGCATTCAGCGGTTCCTCGTAAGGGCTGTCGATACCGGTAAAGTTTTTCAGCTGTCCCGCCCTGGCTTTCTTGTACAGCCCCTTCACGTCGCGCTGTTCCGCAACGGCCAGTGGCGTATCGACAAACACCTCGATGAACTCACCTTCCTTGAGCATCGAGCGCACCATCTGGCGCTCGGCCCGGAACGGCGAAATGAATGCGGTCAGCACGATCAGTCCGGCATCAGTCATGAGCTTCGCAACCTCACCAATTCGCCGGATATTTTCCACGCGATCCGCATCGGTGAAACCGAGGTCCCGGTTCAGGCCATGGCGAACGTTGTCGCCATCGAGCAGGAAGGTGTGTCGATTCATGATATGCAGGCGTTTTTCCACCTCGTTCGCAATTGTTGATTTGCCCGAGCCCGACAGGCCGGTAAACCAGAGTACAAACGGTTTCTGGTTTTTGAGCCGGCTGTGCGCATCGCGGTCGATGTCGACGACCTGCCAATGCACGTTCTTGGCGCGCCGCAAACTGAAATGCAGCATGCCCGCGGCAATCGTGGCATTGGTAATCTTGTCGATCAGTATGAAGCCACCCATCTCCCGGTTGGTGCTGTAGGGCTCAAACACAATTGGTTTGTCGGTCGCTACCTCCGCGACGCCGATATCGTTGAGTTCCAGCGTCTTGGTCGCGAGTTGATCGAGGTTGTTGATGTTGACCCGGTACTTCGGCTGCTGCACGTGAGCAGCTACCGTCTGCGTACCGATCTTCAACCAGTAACTGCGGCCCGGCAGCAACGGTTCGTCGGCCATCCACACGATGGCGGCCTCGAACTGGTCGGCCACTTCCGGCGGATCATCCGCCGCTGCAAGCACATCGCCACGCGAACAATCAATTTCGTCGGCCAGCGTCAAGGTTACGGATTGCCCCGCCACCGCCTGCTCGAGGTCGCCGTCCATAGTCACAATGCGTTTTATGGTCGAGGTCTTGCCCGAAGGCACCACCCGAATCGGGTCGCCTGGCTTGACGGTACCGCTCGCGACCTGGCCGCTGAAGCCGCGAAAATCGAGGTTGGGCCGGTTGACCCACTGTACGGCCATGCGGAAAGGCTTGTCCTGGTCCCGCGTGACGTCGAGTTCCACGTTTTCCAGGTGCTCGAGCAACGACGGCCCCTTATACCAGGGCGTATTGTCAGATCTCTGTGTAATGTTGTCGCCGGCCAAACCTGAAATCGGAATAGCGATAAATTCGTTGATACCAATGCTGTGTGCAAACTTCCTGTAATCCGCAACGATCTGCTCAAAGCGGTTTTGCTCGTAGCCGACCAGGTCCATCTTGTTTACGGCCAGCACGATCTCGCGAATGCCGACCAGCTGCGCAAGGTAACTGTGGCGGCGCGTCTGCGTGAGCACACCCTGTCGCGCGTCAATCAGCAGCACCGCGAGATCTGCCGTGGATGCACCGGTAACCATGTTGCGCGTGTACTGCTCATGTCCCGGTGTATCAGCGACGATGAACTTGCGCTTCTCGGTGGCAAAGAAGCGGTAGGCAACATCGATCGTGATGCCCTGCTCGCGCTCGGCCGCAAGGCCGTCGACCAGCAATGCGAAATCGATATTCTGCCCTTGCGTGCCGACTTTCTTGCTATCCGCCTCCAGAGCGGCGAGCTGATCCTCAAAAATCATTTTTGAGTCGTACAGCAACCGTCCGATAAGTGTCGACTTGCCATCGTCAACAGAACCACAGGTAATAAAGCGCAACATCGACTTGTGCTGGTGCGCCTCGAGGTATGCCTCGATGTCCGAACCGATCAGCGCATCCGTCTTGTATTTCTGCTCCTTCCCTTTCATCAGAAATACCCTTCCTGCTTTTTCTTTTCCATGGACGCGGCGGCATCGTGATCGATAGCACGACCCTGGCGCTCCGAGGTCGTTGTCAGCAGCATCTCCTGGATGACCTCGGTGAGCGTCGTCGCCTTGCTTTCAACGGCCCCGGTCAGCGGATAGCAGCCCAGGGTTCGAAATCGAATCGACCGTTGCCTGGGCTTTTCGCCATCGCGCAATGGAAATCGATCGTCGTCGACCATGATGAGCAGGCCATCACGCTCGACAGTTGGCCGCTCCGCCGCCAGATACAGCGGCACGATCTCGATTTTTTCCAGGTGAATGTATTGCCAGATATCAAGCTCGGTCCAGTTGGACAGCGGGAAGACGCGGATGCTCTCGCCCTTGGCCTTGCGGGCGTTGTAGAGCTTCCAGAGTTCGGGTCGCTGGTTCTTGGCGTCCCAGCGATGTTTGGCGCTGCGAAACGAAAACACGCGTTCCTTGGCACGGCTCTTTTCCTCATCGCGCCGTGCGCCGCCGAGGGCCGCATCGAAACCGTATTGATCCAGCGCCTTCTTCAGGCCCTCGGTTTTCCACAGGTCCGTGTGCAGCGAACCGTGATCAAACGGGTTGATGCCGCGCTCCGCTGCCTCGGGATTCTGGTAAACGAGCAGGTTCATGCCCGCGTCCCTGGCCGCCTTGTCACGCAGTGCGTACATATCCTGGAACTTCCACGTGGTGTCGACGTGCAACAGCGGGAATGGCGGCACCGATGGGAAGAACGCCTTCCGTGCCAGGTGCAGCATGACCGCCGAGTCCTTGCCCACGGAATACAGCATGACCGGATTATGCGTCTCAGCGACGACTTCGCGCATGATCTGGATGCTTTCCGCCTCAAGGCGTTGCAGATGGGTCAGTTGCATATGTCAAACTCAAGCGAATTCAGGACGGTAGAGCCGACGCAAGATAGCATTGCGGAGGCTTCGATAACACCCGCCGATTAACTTAAGCTTGTTGCTTACTCACTGCTTGACATGTCGTTGTCGAGAGGGAAAGTACCCGGAAGTGTAGCAAGATAGGATTGCATCAGTACTAAGAATCGCCAGCAATATGGACCAGCAGAAAAGTGGCGAGATAATAACCTCGGCTGGGCGGAGCTCGTCTGGATTACTGGCAGCCGCACAAATGATCGTAATTCCTCTAAGATACGGCCGGTATATCCAAGGAGTCGGCACTATGCAGTTGACCGAAATTGCGCGAAAACGCTGGTCGAAGCTGGCGATTTTTGTAGCAGCTGTCCTGCCACCTGGAATCGTATGGGCAGTATGTAACTGCGGATTTGGTGACGGCCAGTTCACCCTGGTGTCGATCAACACCGACGGCAATATGGCCGACTGGTTACCCGTTCATGCGGATCTCGACAACAATGTCTGTGACGGACCGGCCAACGGCCTTGTGGACCGCGATGCGCCCGTGCAATCGACGGGTCGCGATCTTGCGCACTTTGCCTTTACCTTCGATAACTCGAATGTGTACCTGTTCACTGAACGAGCGGGCTCGACGTCGAATGTACAGTCCTTCGCCTATTACGCAGATACTGACAACGATGGCTTGATGGAGACCAATGAACCCGTAATCGGTGTGACCTGGAGTGGCAATAACCGCCAGGTCAATGTGTACGTCTTTACCTATGTTGCACAGGCACCAGCCGGCGACCCGATGATCGACAACAATGGCTTCGGCGACGGCTACACGCTGCCTGGCTCATTCGCCAACGTTCCTGCCACAGGTAACCCGACACGCTCTGGTGCATGGGGTTCAACAAGTGGGCAGCAGATGGAATTTTACGTTACCTGGAGTGAACTCGGACTGGCGCCCAACACGCCATTTTCTTTTCACATCGCCAGCTCCAACGCGTCGCTGGGCGCGAACAGTTTCACGGCTCAGATTGACGACAATCTCGGCGGCTGCGGCGGCGGCCCCGGCACGATGGTGCAGTCAGGCGTGACTTTCACACCAGACAGATCATTGACCGGGTTTATCGGGCAAACCGTTGTCGGCGTTCATACCTTGACGAATGACGGCAATGCCAATGACAGTTACGATTTTTCCGCGACCCAAAGTGGTGACTTCTCGCCAAGCGTCAGTTACTACGAGGACACGGATGGCAGCGGAACATTGACGGCGGCGGATACCTTGCTGACGGATACGGATGGGGACGCCTTGCCGAATACGGCGCCGATCGCGCCGGGCGCATCGATAACCGTACTCGTCGCCTATGGTGTTCCAGCAACCGCCGCAGCTGGCGAGAGCGCAACGGTCGTGAGCACGGCGGCGTCGGATTTTCAGCCACTGGCGAACGATGCGGTGACCGACACGATTGCCGCACTTCCAGGACCTCGCCTGGTGGTGAGCAAGAATGTGACGACGCTCTCGGATCCGGTTAATCTGACAACAAACCCCAGGGCGATTCCGGGTAGCGTCGTTGCGTATGCAATCATGGTTGCCAACGAGGGAGCAGGAACCGTGGATGCGGATGCCGCCGTCATAGTTGATTCCATCCCGAACGATGGCTGCATGATTGTGACCGATATTGCCGGCGCCGGGTCCGGACCGGTCTCCTTCGTTGACGGGTCGCCGGGAAGCAACCTCAACTATTCGTTCATCTCGCTAGGCAGTTTGCTCGACGACATTGCGTTCTCGAATGACGGCGGACTTAGCTATAGCTACACACCAACACCAGATGCCTCCGGATGCGATCCATCCGTAACGCATGTTGAGATCAACCCGACCGGCGAATTTGCGGCCAATGCCGGGGCCGGGTCGCCGTCCGTAACCTTTATTTTCAGGGTGTTAATGCAGTAGCCATTGCCGCTTCCTGACTTTTTGGACCGGCCGGATTCTGATGCTACTCTTGCCCACTCAAGCAACCGCACGAGGAGATGTGCCATGTCATCCAAGGAACGACGCACCGTTCCGCCCGAAGCAATTGGACTCTATAACGACTACATTCACGGCGAAATCAGCCGCCGGGACTTCCTCGAAGGTGCGAAAAAATATGCGGTCCTGGGTCTGACGGCCGGTACCATCGTGCAGGCACTGATGCCCGATTACGCAATGGGGCAGCAGATTTCGCGGGACGACGAACGCATCACGGCCAGCTATGTCACGCTGCCGTCACCGCAGGGTCACGGCTTCATCAAGGGCTACCTGGTGCGCCCGTTCAGTGCCGACAGTCGCAGCGAAACGCCGGCCAAACTTCCGGGCATCGTCGTGGTGCACGAAAATCGCGGCCTCAATCCGCACACTGAAGATGTCGCCCGCAGGTTCGCGCTGGCCAATTTCATGGCGTTTGCGCCGGACGGGCTCACTTCGGTCGGCGGCTATCCGGCCGACGATTACCAGGGTGGTCAGCTGTTCAGCCAGCTGGACAGGGCCAAGGTATTTGAAGACATGGTGGCCAGCGCCTTGTGGCTCAAGAATCGGCAGGATTGTAGCGGCAAGATCGGCATTACTGGCTTTTGCTTCGGTGGCGGCATTTCAAACCAGATGGCCGTACGACTGGGCGAGGAACTCGCTGCCGCAGCACCCTTCTACGGCGGGCCGCCACCAATCGAGGACGTGCCAAAGATCAGGGCGGCGGTCCTCGTGCATCATGGAGCACTTGACACCGGACATATCGAAAGATGGCAGGCCTACGACCAGGCGTTGAGGGACGCAAACGTAACGTACGAGGGCCACATATACGCCAACGCCGTGCACGGCTTTTTCAATGATGCGACGCCTGAACGCTACAACGAGGCGGCAGCGACCGAAGCCTGGACACGCACCATCGACTGGTTCAACAAGTATGTAAGGGCTTGACCGAATTCGCCGCAAGCACCGACTTTCTTAGCCAAATCGACATGCATGTGAAATCATGCGGCATGCATAGAATTCTTGTCACTCTCCTGTTGCTCACTGGCCAACAGTGCCTGGCCGCCGAATTTGGCGGCTACCTGGCCCTGGCTACTGACTACGTGAAACGCGGTGTTTCACAGACTGATGGCGACGGCGCGCTGCAACTGGGTCTGGAACTCAGCTTCGAGAACGGTTTTTATGTTGGCAGCTGGGGCTCGACGGTCGATATCAGTAACGGACCCACGCGCCAGCGTGACCTGGAGCTCAATTACTACCTGGGCCGAACATTCGACCTGTCGGACAGGTGGCAAATATCCGCCAGCGTGGTTGCTTACGACTATCCGGGACAGACGGGGAACTTCAACTACGATTACGTCGAGTATTCATTGGGCGGAAGTTTTGACGATCGAGTCTGGCTGGATGTCGCTTATTCTCCGGACCTGTATCACAGCGGTTATTCCACAACAAATATTGATCTTTATGCCGAATTCCCTCTGAACAGCGTCTGGGCCTTCGGCGGCGGTGCCGGGCATTACGATACATCAAGCCTCACCGGCAGTTCCTACCTGTACTGGCAACTGGGCGTCACCGCCACACTGAAATGGGCGGCGATCGATTTGCGTGTACACGACAGTAGTACGTGGGTGCCGATCATCAGCACACCGGACAATGCGCAAGCGCGCCTCGTTCTGAAGATACAAATTCCGTTCTAGTCGCTGCGGTCAGTCGTTGCAGTTTTGCGCTGATCCGGTGAGGTAAAGCGCCACACACGCGTTGATGGACACGATTGATCCCGCGGACGTGCTTTGCGATTGCAGCAAAATACTGCTTATCGCGTCGGACGAGCTATGCGGTGCGACCGCAAGCACCAGCGCAACGACACCGCTCACGTGCGCGGCGGCCAGCGAGCTGCCTGACCGAAAGTCGTAGCGGTCGCTTGGCAGTGCAACAAGTATGCGATCGCCAGGCGCAAACAGCGTGTCGTTCGATTTGCCGTTGGTCCAGGATTCGGTCGGCGTTGCATCTACGCCTATTACCTGCTGCATGTTGGACGGAAAGCTGTTTTGCAGGTTAGCGCCGGCCGACCCGGCCGCTATTACCACCACGCCTGCAGCAAAAACTTTCTGCAGCAAGCGCTCCAGTAATGGGTCATATGGTCCGGTCAAACTCAGGTTTAGGACATGCGGTGGATTTTCCAACACCGCATCAAGGGCCTTGGATAGTGAAAACGTATCGCATATCGCAGCGTTCCCCGTGCCGGCACTCCAGCACGATACATACACCTCCAGCGTTGCCTCCGGTGCTACGCCTACTATTCCCAAAGAATTATTCGAGCGTGCACCAATAATGCTGGCAACGGCGGTGCCATGGTTTCGGTCCGCCACCTGGCCTTTGCCGGAAAACTCACGAATGCGTTTGATCTGGCCTCGCAGGTCCTCGTGATCCCTGTCGGCGTCGCTATCAATGATTACGACGCGAACACCGGCGCCACGTGTGGTCCTGTGTGCTGCAGCAACGTGCAGAATATCCAACCCATACTGCAGGTTCGCATAAGCATCGTCGTAGGACTGCTCCAACGTGTCCTGCCGCTCAGTGCTGACCTCGAAAATCTGCAGTGGCTGCGCAGACTCGATGCGAGGGTCAGCATTCAATCTCGCTATGATGCTTTGCCGATCCGTGCCCTCCGGCACGCGGTACACAAAACAGTAAACGGCAAGGGACTGAATCGGCCAGTGGTCGATTTCCGTAAGAGAGTATTCTGCCGCGACTGCGGCGGCATCCTGGCGCGCCTGCCGCGAGATTGTGTAGCGCTTGCGACGCATGTACGGCGGCCCCAACCCGGCACTCGTCGATTCTGCTGCACCGTTACTAAACGTGACCAGTATGTCGCGCGCTGCATCGGGCGTTTGCTCCGGAGCGGCGATGGCCGCACAGCCGAAGAACATCGTTGCGAGCGCAATGCTGAGCTTCCACATGATACTTACCTGATCGGTAGCTGGAGCGCTGTGAACTTCGCCGATTGTACTCCCCGTATTGTCTCTGCGTGACTCTCATATTCCTGCAAGTCCTGCAACGAGGCCGCGGCAAGTCGCACATGCACCTCGTACGATCCGTTTTCGTTGACTGTCCACCTCGTCACGCCTGCAAGCTGTGACGTTATTTGTGCGGCGTCGGCAGGGGTCATGCCTGCATCGAGCTGTAGCTGCAAAACGTAGTCTATGCCGTCAGACGTACCCGCCGAGGTCGCAGTCTGAAACAACTGGTTGCCAGTCTCTGTGTCTTTTCTCTCGTACAGATGCAGCAACAATGCCAGGCCGATAATCGCGACGCTGGCCGCAGCAGCCATGATGCGTAAGGAATGCGTTGGCGAACGGGCCTGTCGGTCGGCGCCAAAGCGCTTGTCAAGGATGGCTTCCGGCCGGGTTGCCGGTATTATCGGCATTAGCTCCTGACTGCGCACCGCAGCGCACATGTCCGCGTGCAGGTCAAGATCGGCCCGGCATTCGCTACAGTCCCTGACATGGTGGAGAATCTCGGCAGCCGCCGGGTTCGACAGCGTACCATTCACATACCACGGAATATTTTCCCGGGTTGCCTTGCAACTCCGGTCTTGAGCAGGCTTAGTCATTGGTATCGTCCTTTCGCCATTCTGCAGGGACACCGCTTGCGGTCAGAAATTCCTTCATTTTCTTGCGCGCGTGAAACATCCGCGTCTTGACCGTACTAAGAGGCACACCACTCACACTTGCGGTCTCTTCGCACGACAGACCCAGGTAGTACACCAGCATCACGGTCAGTTTTTGCTTCGGCGGTAGTGCGTCAATGCCCTGCCGAACCCAGTCCTCGCGCTCGAACTGCATATCACTCGCGTCAGCCAGGGCGTCATCTTCCCTAATCGAAACCAGCTTCAAGCTGCGCTTTCTAAGGTGGGTCAGTCCCTGTCGATAGGCGATGCCAAATATCCAGGTCGATACTCTCGATTCGCCGCGGAATCGCCCGGCATCCGTCCAGACTGTCAGCAAAACATCATTTGCCAGTTCCTCTGCCACGCCGTGCGATCGGGTCAAGCGGAACAGGAATGCAAACACGCGCGGGTAATAATTCTCAAATAGTGTTCCAAAAGCCTCTCGATCGCCGCCCGCGACGCGCCGCAACAGCGACATTTCCGCGGCGCCCTTGTCGCTTCCGGACTTGATTGTCCTAACCGGGGTCAAATCTGCACCAGTCCTGCACCATCTGCCATCGAATCAGCCTGCCAGTATCGGTAGGTGTCGGTATCTGTCGTAAAGGTTCATTTTGCCGCCCGTGAACCTTATGCCTCGCAAAGCCTACATACCGCTCATATCCGCACGACATGCCATAGCAATCATAGTGAGCCCGAATTGAAGCCATCACAACCCAGCCACAGCAGCTTTGCCCCTGTGTTCCCGTTCCTCGCGCTGTTCGTCGCTGCTTGCAGCGGCGGCGATGGCAGCGGCCTGCCGCCGATAGCGCCGCCCGGGGCCTTCGATCCGAAATTCACCGCAATACAGGCAAACGTGTTCACACCCAACTGTGCGACAACCGGATGCCATCTGGGTGCCAGCGCACCCCAGGGATTGCGGCTCGATGGCGCCAACAGCTATGGCATGCTCGTTGGCATACCCAGTGCGGAATCCCCTTCGACATTGCGCGTTGCGCCCGGTGACCCGGACAGCAGCTACCTGATCAGGAAGCTGGAAGGAACCGCCTCGGTCGGCGCACAAATGCCACTGGGCGCGCCGGCGCTGGATCAGGCTTCGATCAATGTCGTGCGTCAGTGGATCAGCGACGGCGCGATCGACGACCGGCTCCCGTCGGCGAAACCGATCCGGGTAACGTCGCTGTTGCCTGATCCCGGTTCCACACTCACGGTGGCACCAACCAGCATCGTGGCCATGTTCGATCGCGAACTCGATGTCTCGACGGTCAGTGACATGACATTCCTGCTCGAGGCGAGCGGCGGCGACACGACGTTCGGTGACGGCAACGAATCCAGCATCAATGCGAGCCGTATTACGACCACGGCGACCAGCGCAACGTTGGATTTGACCGGAGTCGCACTGGCCAACGATACCTACCGGGTGCGCCTGCTCGGCTCGGGGGCATCATTCATCATGGATCTCGATGCCAATGCACTGGATGGCGAGTTTTCCGGAGTGTTGCCATCCGGTAACGACATCGAAGGCGGTGATTTCGAGGCGCAGTTTTCGGTCGCAGTGCCAATCAGCGCTGCAACGCTGGACGCATTGCAGGCAAGTGTCTTCACGCCAAGCTGCGCCGTGTCCGGATGTCATACCGGGCCGACCGGCAATACCCTGCCCACCGGCATGGACTTGAGCTCGGCCGACGCCAGTTTTGCGAGCCTGGTTGGCGTTGCGAGCCTGCAGCAGCCTGCGTTGTCCAGAGTCTCGGCCGGCGACGCGGACAACAGCTACCTGGTGCAGAAGATCGAAGGCACTGCGGCGAGCGGCGCAAGGATGCCACTTGGCGGCGGAATGCTGGACCAGGCATTGATCAACGACCTGCGCGACTGGATCGCCAATGGAGCGAATCGCTAGATGAAAGCTGCCAAATTCCTGTCGCTGCTTGTTGCGACACTTGCATTGCTCGCGGCTGCAGAGTGCGCACTGGCGGAACCCTACCTGGCCGTGCAAAAAGGTTTGCAGTGTTCAATGTGTCACAGCAATCCCGCCGGTGGCGGCAAGCGCACCGCATACGGCAATGTATTCGCACAGTCGGAACTGCCTGCCCGCCGACTCGGCGATGGCAAGTTCTGGACCGGTGAACTTGCAAAATGGCTCTCTGTCGGCGGTGACCTGCGTGCCAGTTTCGAGGACGTCGACATGCCGCAACGCGATAGCACCGCCGACACGGAGTTTGGGCGCGGCACTTTCTATGTCGAAGCGTTCATCGTGCCCAACAGGCTGTCCATCTACGTCGACGAGCAATTTTCTCCGGACGGTCTCGAGAATCGCGAGCTCTACCTTCGCCTGAACAGCAAGAACACCAAATGGTTCGTGGCCGGCGGCGAATTCTATCTGCCCTATGGGCTGCGCCTGCAGGACGACACCGCCTTTGTGCGACAGGCATCGGGCATCAATTTCGCCAACACCGGCCGCGGCGTACAAGGCGGCTATGTTGCCGGGCCCTGGTCCGCAATCGCGTCTGTAACCCGTGGTGACGGTGATGACGCGTCGGATCGCCAGGTCAGCCTGGTAACCAGCCATGTGCGGTCAAACTGGCGGGTCGGTGTCAGCGCCAACGTCAATGATGACGATGCCGGAGATCGCGCCATGCTCGGATTATTCGCCGGTCTGAAAACCGGTCCTGTTGCCTGGCTGGCGGAGATCGACAGAATCAACGATGACATATCCCCCGGCCTGACTATCGACGCGATTGCAGCTTTCCTGGAAGCGAACTGGTCGCTGCGCGCCGGCAGCAACCTGAAATTCAGCTACGACTATCTCGATCCGGATGGCGATGTCAGGGAAGACCACCAGGTGCGCTACAGCCTGGTCTGGGAGCACTCGCCTGTGCAGTTTGTCCAGGCAAGAGTGGGCTACCGTCTGTATGACGGCGTACCGCAGTCCGCACCACAGAACCGACGCGTATTTTTTATCGAGCTGCACGGGTTCTTTTGAACCATTTTCCGCGCAACGCTTACTTACCGGGTAAACGAACCTGCGCAATTGCAGCTCACAATCCGAAAGCCCCGGGGGATTATCCTATGACCATCCAACGCAGTTTGTCGCATAAAGTACTGGCCGTCTTCACATTGCTCTTGCTGGCGGCTTGTGGCGGCGGCAACTCCGGCGGTAAGAAGCCGCCAACACCGCCTGTCGACACCACGGCCCCGGTGGTCAACGCGGTGCAGGCGCCTGCTGCCAACGTCAATCGCACCGTGACCCTGACCGTAACCGCGACCGACAGCGTTGGCGTGACGGCCGTGCGATTTTTCGTCGACGGAGTGCTGCTCGGCACCGACACCACGGCCCCGTACAGCATCGCATGGGACACCTCGGCCGCGACCGAAGGCGATCACACCTTGACTGCCGAGGCGCAAGACGCTGCGGGTAACATCGGCACCTCGGCCGCAGCGATTGTGACCGTACAGAACGTGCTGGTATTCGCCGTCTCCTTGAGCGGCGACGAAGAGATGCCGGTGTCCGGCTCGACAGCAACCGCGCAGGCTAACCTGACCATTAACGTCGCCAGCGGTGCGGTGCAAGGCGCCGTAACCACCAGCGGTATGACCGCGACAGCAGCCCATATCCACAATGCCTTTGCCGGCACGAATGGCCCGGTGCTGATTCCGCTCGCGCAGGACGCCGTCGACCCGAATTTATTTGCCGTGGCCGGCGGCGCAATGCTGGATGCGGCCGGCGTCGAGCGGCTGCTGGCCGGTGCCCTGTACGTCAATGTGCACTCGGCCACGTCACCTGCAGGCGAAATCCGCGGCCAGATACTGCCTGACGGTTTCGTGCTGCGCTTTAGCGATCTCAATGGCGCAAACAGGGTGCCGCAAATCGATACACTTGCCAGCGGACGAGCCGCAGTGACGCTTGATACGGCAGGCGGCGCGATCGTTGTACACGCCCAGGTCAACGGGCTAGATGATGCCACCCAGGCGCACGTGCACCAGGCCTACGCCGGCGCAAACGGACCGGTGCTGGTCGGTCTCGTCAAAGATGCGGGCAATCCCGGACACTGGTCCGTCGAAGGCGCCGTGCTGAACGCCGCAGGCTTAACAGCCTTTGACAACGGCCAGCTGTACGTCAATGTACACAGCCCGGCCTACCCCGGTGGTGAAATTCGTGGGCAGTTGCTGCCCGAGGGGATAGTGGTGCTCTTTGCCGAATTGTCGAGCGCGCAGGAAGTGCCGCGCTTCGATTCGAACGCCGACGGTCTCGCGACATTGACACTGGATGAAGCGGGCCTGTCACTGACCGTGCATGTGAATACCCGCAACCTCGCTGATGCGTCCGCTGCACACTTGCACAGCGCGTTTGGCGGCGTGAACGGACCCGTCGCAATCGGCCTCACCCAGGATGGCGGCAATCCTGCACACTGGTTCGTCGAGCAGCAAGTCCTCAGTGCCGCACAATTAACGGCGATACTTGCCGGTGGTACGTACATCAATGTGCATAACCCTGCGCACCCGGGCGGCGCGATTCGCGGCCAGGTAATTCCGGAGGGCATCGTTTTCGCGACCGGCCTGCTCGACGGCAGCCAGCGAGTACCCGCGATCGCCACATCGGCCAGCGGCACTTACGCCGTCACCGCCGACCCCGCCGCCGGCACGGTCGTCGCGCACATCAACACCGTCGGTGTCGATGATGCTACCGCGGCCCATTTGCATGACGGCTACGCAGGGACCAATGGCGGCGTCACGATCGGGCTGACGCAGGATCCTGCCAACGTCGCGCGCTGGTCGGCCGTAAATGCGCCTGTCAACGCAGCACAACTCGCCGCCCTGGGCGCGGGGCAATACTACGTCAATGTACATACACCGGCTTATCCGGGCGGCGAAATTCGCGGCCAGGTAATACCGTCGCCGATCGAGGTGCTGTTCACTGGCATGAGCGGCGGCCAGGAAGTGCCGGCAAACGCCAGCGCTGCAAGTGCGATCGCTGCCAGCACCGTCGATCTTGCAACCGGCACCATCACACTGCACGTCAACGCGACCGGCGTGGACGATGCGACGGCATCGCACATTCACCTTGGATTTGCAGGCACCAACGGCGGCGTACAGATTGGGCTGAGCAAAGATGCCGGCAATCCGGGTCACTGGTCGGTTGTGGGCGCACAACTGGACGCGGCCCGCATGATGAGTTATCAGGACGGGCAGCTCTACGTCAATCTGCACACGCCGGCTTTTCCCGGCGGCGAAATTCGCGGCCAGATTGCGCCACCACCGGTGGAAGTGTTGTTCACCGGCATGAGCGGCGCCGAGGAAGTGCCGGCAGTCGCGACCGCCGCTACCGGCATCGCCGCGAGTACCATGAATCGCGACACGGGCGTGCTGACACTGCACGTTCGGGCGACCGGTGTCGACCAGGCGACCGCATCTCATATTCACACGGCTGCCGCGGGACAGAATGGCCCGGTGCTCGTGCCGCTGACACAGGATGCCGGCAATCTCGGCCACTGGTCGGCCAGCGCAGCGCTCGATGCAGCCTCCCTTGGCGACTACAAGGCCGGTGGGCTGTACGTCAATGTACACACACCGACGAATCCGGGCGGCGAAATCCGCGGCCAGATCATTCCGCCCGACGCGGCCGATTTCGATAATATCGAGCCCACCGTTACCCTGGCCTCGCCCGGCTCCCCCGTGAGCGGCACAGTAACGCTGACGGCCGATGCCAGCGATAACCAGGGTGTGAGCCTGGTGCGCTTCCTGGTCAATGGCGCAGTCATCGGCAGCGATTCAACCGCTCCATATTCGCTCGACTGGGTCACGACCACAGCCGCCAACGGTGACGTTACCTTGACCGCCGAAGCCGAGGACGCAACAGGCAATATTGGCGTGTCCGCCGATGTCATTGTAACGGTGCAAAATGCGGCGGCCGTCACCCTGGCGCAGATTCAGGCCAGTGTTTTCACCCCGGTTTGCTCAGGCTGCCACTCCGGCCCAACAGGCAATGTGCTGCCGTCAGGCATGAATCTGTCGAACGCCAACGCCAGTTTCAACGCACTCGTGAACGTTGCGAGCCTGCAGGTGGCGCTCGATCGTGTGGAGCCAGGTAATCCGGATAACAGCTACCTGATTCGCAAGCTCGAGGGCGGACCAAATATCGTGTTAAATCGTATGCCACAAGGCGGACCATTCCTCGATCAGGCAACCATCGACATGGTTCGGCAGTGGATCAGTGACGGTGCGCCGAACAACTAGTGCGGCGCGAATCACAAGCCATTGCTCGACAGTTGCTGTGAAAGAAAAAACAGCTGGCGCTTGATGCGCCAGCTGTTATTGACTCCGGAATCTTTCGCCGAAGCTTGGATGCCTGCTGCAAATGGAACTGCAGCCGAAATCACCGTAATACCGATGGCCGCTGCAGTCGTCCGGTATTCGAGCGTTGTAACGCCTACGGATAGTTCTCTCGAATCTCGATGTTCCGATACTCGACCGTTTCTCGCTCGCACTGGATGCCAAAGTAACCCTCCAGCGGAGCGACGTCGTCGGCCTGGCTCAGCAGGAATCCGTTGACCCAAACAGTGATGCGGGATCCTTTGGCCTGAACTTCGTAGTTGACCCAATCTTCAGTCCAGTCCGCCGTTGCCGCATAGGCAAGACGCGCAGCGCGGTAGTCAAACATCGTGTTGCCCTGCTGAACCTCTCCGCCACGCATGAGGATGCCGTTCCAGGGCAAAAGCTTATCTTCCATGGCCCGCGTCTCCACCTGGTTCCACCCGGGGCCGCTGCCCGGGTAAGGACTGCGTACGAAAAATCCACCAACCGAAGCGTTGGTTTCGAACCGCGCCTGGTAGCGTAGCGTGAAGTCGCCATAGGCCTTATCGGTCCAGAGCCCACCACTGCAATTCTGCTCGCCGCGCTCTCCTTCCGATGGGCGACCGCGGACTACGATTGCACCGCCTGCAACGTCAAATCCGGCGCCCGCGGGATTCTCCATCCTCCAGCCATTCAGAGTTGCGCCATCGAACAGCGGAATGAAACCGTTCGAGCCAGAACTCGACAAGCCCTCGACGCCCTCATTGATGTCGATTGATCGAAATTCGATGCCGCCGGTTTCAGCCTGGATGCCGATGTAGCCTTCGCTACTGCCGCCCGCTGATGCAACACCCAGGTAGTGGTCGTTGAGTGTCACGTGCACGGCATCGCCAATGGCCTGAATTTCCAGAGTCTGCCATGCGCCGGTCGGGCCATATGCCTGCAATGCAGTGCCGGTGTCAAAAGACGTCGGCCCGCCCGGATTTCCGTGGCGCAGCACTGCCCCTCCCCAGCGCGCGTCCCCGGGAATGGCCGGGCGGTGGCCCTGCCGATTCGCCAGCTGCACTTCTAGGCTGTTGTCCGGCCACCCGGAGTCGTAGCTGGAATCTGCAGGAGTCCGCAAAAAGATTCCGCTCACACCCACGCGACCTCGACCCGGATCTTCCGTCAGGTAGCGAAATTCCATGCGCAATGTGAAATCAGTGTACTTTCTTGCCGATCGCAACCAACCGCCTTCCCCTTCCACGTGCAACAGCCCATCGCGCACCGAAAAATTCGCGGCATACCGGGCGTCATCGACTGACCAGTTCTGCAGGGTGCGGCCATCGAACAGGGAGGCGAATCCGCGTGTCGGCGATTCCTGTGCGCAGGCAACCATGCTGATCAACGTCGTGACCCAAATGTATCCGGACGGGTTTCGCATGATGCGGTTCCTCTGCTCTTGTTATCGACCCAGGTATGCTGCGTACTCATCCGGCATGAGGGTAGCGGCGGCAGCGCATTCGTGGGCGACGGTCAGGTAATCCTCTACAACCTGGTTGCCGACGACGTAAGGATTGGGATCGCCGCTCCTGCGCTTTTTAACCAGCGGTAACTTGACGTCCGAGTTGTCCAGCTGAGGATGCGTCGAGAGGATGACGTCGGCGCCAGCCTCGGCGACGATGCCGCGAAAGCGTGCCGCCTGCTTGCTGTACTCCGCCGCATCGTATTGCATCCCTGTGCCTCCCCACAAAGCGGCGAGATGCGGAGTACCGTTGTCCGTCACAGGAATCAGCAAGGAAATTGTGCCTGGCGTATGTCCGGGCGTCAGAAAGATCGAAATCGTGGTATCGCCGAGTGTGAGCTTCTGGCCATCGACTGCCGACGCGTCGCGCGCAGGCTTTGGCCCCCTGAAGCGCTCACTTTGCTCCATCTGGTCCCAGTCAGGGCCTCCCATGATCACTTTCGGATGGTAGTTTTCCTGCAGGTACCTGGCGCCGCCCACATGATCGGAGTGCCCGTGTGTGAGAAGAATGGTCTTGATGTCCGCCGGGTCGAGACCCAGTTTTTCGAATCCGCCGAGAATGAGGTCATGCATAGAATCCTCGAACATGGTGTCGATGAGGATAATCCCTTCCGACGTGACCACGGCCCAGGCCGACGGCGTGGCACCCCACTGCAACTTTTCGCCCACGTAGTACAGGTTGTCGAACACTCTCACAGGATCCGTTTTGTAATTGGCAGGATCCCTGTCGTCGATGGGTCGCGGAATCCGGCCGAACGGCAAATCTGCACCGACAAGCAGTCGCGCACAGGTGTGGTCAAAGAGGACCGCATTGTCATACTTGGCGGCGTGCCTGGCGGCCTCGATGTGGGCCAGGCCCGCGGCTCGTTGTGATTGGCCGGGAGCCGGTGCCGCAGCAAGCATGACTCCGGCAGCGAGCACCATTCCGATTATCGTGTTCAAATTTCGTGACATGACTACACCTCGATTTCGAGCGACTGGTTTTGGAATGCAAACAGCCGGCCTGGAGCAAAACGTGGCGGCGCCGGCGCTGTTTGCACTACACTAACCAGTCAGTACACTGACATGGCACGTATGATAGGAGGCGCGGCCCCATCGCGGCAAGCGCCAGAAAGGAGCAGTAATGGGGCAAGTCACCGATAGTCGTCAATGCAACCAGGCACCAATCGATCAGCACATTACACGCTGGCGCGCCACAACACTTCCGGGCGCCGTGATCTTGCTTGCCGCAGTGTCTGTGGCAGCACTGGCTCAGGAGCCGGCCGCCGATCATTGGCGAGTCCTGTTCCCGGGCGACGGACTGGTTGTCGATCCGGGAAGCCAGTCCGAATACGTGCAGATACACGATGACGTAGTGCGGATTTTCGGCTCCACGGACGGTGGCTGGCTACGCACCGACCGCAAGTACGCGGACTTTACGATTCAGTTTGAAATCCGTTTTCTCGCCAATGATGAGATGTACGGGCGCAGTCCCGCGGCCAATAACGGCTTGATTCTTCGCAGTCCGGAAGTATCAATTTCTGGTCGGAACTGGCCCGGGCGCGGTTTCGAGATGGAACTGTGGGACCAGGTTCGCAGAGGCGGTTTCGCCAAGAACGGCGCCGTCCTGGCGCTTCAGCCCGGAGCACCGGCCGGAAAATTTCGTTTCGACATCGGGGCGGCACAGCGCGCCTATCGAACGACCGGTGAGTGGAACTCGGTCACGGTCATCGCTCATGGCAACCGAATCTGGACAAAACTCAACGGCGAGTGGCTGAGCACAGCCTACAACGTTGCGCATCCGGACGGGCATGTAGGCTTCCAGATCGAGGACGGCATCACTGAGATCCGCAACGTCCGAATCATGGAACATGCAAAGGACACCTGGACGCCAAATACGATTGTGCCGCTGTTCAAAGACGGTGAGCTTGGCGAATTGAGTCTGGCCGATCCTGCATACGCCGACAACATGACCATTCACGACGGACTGCTTCGACTCCAGGGAAGCGGTGGTTGGCTGAGAACCGAACACATGTATACCAGCTACACCCTGAGTGCCGAGTTTCGCTTTCCGGAAGGCAGTGCGGACTCTGGCGTGTTCCTCAGGGCGTATGGTGATACGACCGACGCGTCGGGATGGCCGCAGAATACCGATGAGGCACAGATACTTTCCCAGCGCGTGCCGCCACCGACAGGGGCAGCCGGAGATCCTCGCTGGTTTGGTACGCTACTGAGCCACGGGACAGCGGGTGGGCGAGCTAGTGTCGATACCGGCATGGTGCTCGACGCCTACCGCGGCGACAGGGAGTGGCAGACCGTCGTCGTTGATGTTGACGGAGGCCGCGTCGGCGTAACGCTCAATGGCGTGCTCGTGGCCGAAGGAGACAATGTCGCCAACCTGGAAAGCGGTGGCTATGTCGGGTTGCAGATCGGTTCCGGCGTTACCGAATTCCGTACCATCGAAATTCACGGCCTCCGCAAAGACTAACGATTCGTGAGCAACGCGGCGACCGGCGTCCATTCGCGGACGGCAAACGATGCAGGCCATCCGGAGCACCTGCCGGTACTTCTTAATCGCTGGTCGCGCACCCAGCTGATCGTCGTCGGCTTATGCTGCGTCGTGAACATGATCGACGGCATGGACGTTCTACTTATGTCCTACATAGCGCCGGCGTTGCAGCAAGACTGGGGAATCCGGTCGGATCAGCTGGGCGTCGTGTTCAGCATCAGCATACTCGGTATGGCAGTGGGCGGCATTGGCCTGGCCCAACTGGCTGACTACTTCGGTCGACGTCGCATCATTATTGCAGCGCTAGCTACGTCCACGGCCGCAATGCTATTGAGCGGCCTGGTTGCCAACATTCCGCAGCTGATGACATTGCGCTTTCTCGTCGGTCTCGGGATTGGAACCGTACTGGCGAGTATGGCGGCACTGGTCGCTGAATTTGCCCCGCCGAAATACCGAAACTTCGCTGTGGGCCTGCTGTACGCCGGTTATCCGCTGGGCGCAATCATCACGGGCTTTATTTCCGCCTGGTCCATTCCCCAGTTCGGCTGGAAAGCGACGCTGGCGGGAGCGGGCGGAATTTCCGCCACCATGCTGCCAATACTCTGGTTTTATTTGCCCGAGTCGATGCAATTTCTTACAAAACGACGGCCGCACAACGCGTTGCAACGACTGAACGCAATTTTGGTTCGCCTGAATCGTCCACCTGTCACCGTATTACCGGAGCCCGACAAGGCGCCTTCGGCGCTTGGCGTTGCCGGCCTTTTCGTCGACGGGCGGGCGATGAGCACGGTGTTGCTTTGGCTCGCGATGGTTTTCGGTTACGCCGCACTCTGGTTCACGATAAGCTGGATTCCCAAGCTGGCGTCGATGGCCGGCCACGATTCGACCGCCGCAATTTATGTGGGAACAGTTTTCAACGCTGGCGCATTCGTGGGCACGGTCTCTCTCGGACTGATCACCGCCCGTCTCAGGTTGCAACCGACGATCCTGACATTCCTGGTCGCTGCAGCGGCAGCCATGGTGTTCTATGGGGTATTTCGTTTCAGCCTGCCGATCACCTTGCTGGTCGCCTTCATCATCGGCTTTTTGCAAATGGGCGGATTTAACGGCATCTATCCGCTTGCAACACAGCTTTATCCGGCCGAGGTGCGGAGCACGGGAGTCGGCTGGGCCATGGGCGTGGGCCGTGCCGGAGCAGTACTCGGCCCGCTCGCCGGGGGCGTGTTAATTGAGGCAGATTTTCCATTGTCCGTCATTTTCCTGGTGTTTGCGGTACCCACTGTGCTCGGCGCCGTCTGCGCATTCCTGGTGAAAGCGGATGTCGGCTAGCTCTGTGCTCGTTGCGGCCAATACCGCAACCTTTTCCGCGCCCCTGCCAATGATTGCAAATGCGGCGCGCATGGCCGGCTTTGTCGGACTGGAAGTGTGGAATGCGGACATCGAGAACCTGCCGGGCGGAGCAGCAGCTGCGGCATCAATGCTTGCGCAGGCCGGCTTGCAGGTACCGACGTTTCAGCTGTTGCGTGATTTCGAGGGCAGTGGTGCGGCCAGGCAGGCGAAGATGGACGAAGCGGCCAGCCTGATGGATGTCATGCAGGTGCTTGGCGCTCCGACTTTGCTGTTATGCGCCAACACCAATCCCGGCAGTTCGGGGGTTTGGGCTGCGCAAATCGACGATCTTCGACAGCTCGCGGATCTCGCAGAATCCAGGAACATACGGGTGGGATTCGAACCGCTCGCATGGAGTCAATGGATCAATGACTATGCCGCGGCGTGTAAACTGGTAAATGCCGTCGATCACGCCGGCTTCGGGATTGTTCTGGACGTGTTTCACTTATTCAGCCGGCGTACACCGCTCGACGTACTCGACGATATCCCGATCGACAAGCTGTTGCTGGTGCAGTTGAGCAACGCCATCGCGATGCCGTTGCCGCCCATCGAGATTGCCAGGCACCACAGGCTTTTCCCCGCTGACGGAGAATGGCCGGTTGCGGATGTCGTTCGGCGACTTACCGATCGCGGCTACACGGGCTATTTCAGCATCGAAGTTTTCAATGACGAGTATAAACTGCAGGACCCGGCGGCCGTGGCCGCCGCGGCCATGCAGTCCTTCCACGCGTTGTTTGCCTGCGGCGCGGGCGCAGAGACGGCGACCAACGTAGAGAACTGAAACCAGCTCATGTGCAATTATTCGAATAACGGGGAATGCATGAACACCAGGACTGCTATGCAACAGACAAAGAACGTGTCGCACAGCGCTGCTCCATTCTTTGATGCCGTATCACGACGAACCGTGTTGCAGGCCATGGCGGCCGCGCCGGCTGCGCTCGCCACTGCAGGCTCCAGGGCGCAACAAGAACGCACGCATCGAGCGTATCTCGCGATCGTTTCGAGGCACCTGCAGTGGACCGGTTGGCAGGAGGGCATCGAAGTTGCAATAGAGACCGGGTATCCCGGAATTATCTGGTCGGTGCGTGGCGGCGCCCACGTTGAGCCACAAAACGTTGCTCGCGAACTGCCCGCTATCGTGTCGGCCACCCGCGAGGCGGGCCTGGCAGTGCCTATGATCATCACTCGAATCGGTGATGCAGGCGAGCCGCATATCGAACCGATGCTCGAGACCTTCGCATCACTTGGCATAGGCCGCTACCGCGCGGGGACACCGCGCTACGATTACTCACGGAGTTTTGCCGACCAGTTTGACGAGTTTCGGCAGAACCTCGATGCGCTTCAGGAACTGAACGCGAGATACGACGTTACGGCTTGTTTCCACACTCATTCCAGCCCGGGAAGTCTTGGCGGGGTGGGTTGGGATCTGTGGATGTTGATGCGCGACTGCGATCCCCGCTACATCGGCATCAATTTCGACATTGGTCATATCATGGCCCGAACCGGAGTCGGCTGGCGCGATATCGCTCGTGCGGCCCGGGAGTACATCCAGTCACTTTCCCTGAAGGATGTGGTGGCGTGGCGCAGAGATGAATCTGGCGGACGCGGCGGGTGGCCCTGGGACAGGCAATTCGTGCCGCCGGGCGACGGCATGGTTCCTTTTGCCGATGTGTTCGATTTTTTTTACGACACGAACTTCACCGGGCCGATGGAGGTATACCACGAGTATGCGGCGCCGATACCCGGATCCGAGGATAGACTCAACATGCTCGGCACTAATTACGGCAAATGGCAACTTGAAGTGCCACGGGACTATTTCATTTCACTACTGGCGCGTGACGTCAGGTTTTACAAGACTGCGTTGCGCAATGCGGGGTTTGAGATATGAGGACTGTCATCGCTCACCAGGACCGCTGGCACAAGGTTGTTGCAACTGCAGTCGTGGTCATCGTACTGGCCGCATGCCAAGGCGGGGACACAGGAGTGGCCTCCACCGGACCGGACCGAACGACTTTGGGCATCCCCGAAGGGCAATGGCCGACTTACGGTGGCGGGCCATACAACCAGAATTTCTCCCCGCTCGTCCAGATCGACAAGAACAATGTCGCTGATTTGAGCGTTGCCTGGGTATTCAACTACGGAACCGGGGAACACGATCTGGGCGACCTCGGGCTCGATTACCGCTTCGAAGTCACACCGTTGCTGGTCGGCGGCGTGATGTACCTTTCGACGCCGAGTTCCCCGAATGCCCCGGGCGTGCCATCCACGATTACCGCGCTGGTGCCGGAGACCGGCGCGGTTCTCTGGCGCTACGCATCCCCCTACAATATCCATGGTCGCGGCATCGCCTACTGGCCGGGCGACGAGCAAACTGCCCCGCGAATCTTCTTCGCAACCGATGGCGGACTCATCCTGGCTATCGATGCTACCACCGGGGAACCCGCCGCCGACTTCGGCCTGCAGGGCCGGATCGATGCCTACATCGGCGTGGTATCCGAGGTGGTCGGCAACTCGCGGCGCAGCACATACACGATCCCGAATCCGGTAACCATCTATAAAGACCTCGTGATTACGGGTGCTCGCCCCGGCGAAGCCGGCCCTCCCGGTCCGCGGGGAGACATCCGGGCCTTCAGTGCTCGCACCGGCCGCCTGCAATGGACCTTCCATACGCTGCCGCGCCCCGGTGAGCCGAACGCCAGCGAATTACAGCCGGCCGGAGTCCCCGATCTGACAGGCGCCAACGTCTGGTCGACGATGACACTGGATCCTGAAAACGGGCTGCTTTATGCGACGACCGGCGACATCAACGGACCGCGTCGCGGCACGCCGGTCGACGGCCCGGAGCCGTTTGCCAATACGCTGCTCGCGCTCCTCGCCGACACGGGCGAACTGGCCTGGTACCGCAAGATCACGATCAAGGACCTGTGGGACTGGGATCTGCCAACACCGACCGTACTGTTCGACCTCGACATCGATGGCAACACCGTGCCCGCCATCCTGTTGACCGGCAAACAGGGCCTCGTGTTCATGTTCAATCGGCTGACCGGAGAATCACTGAACGGCTACGAATTGAGACAGGTACCCGGCACCGACGTGCCGGACCTGGACTACTGGCCGGTGCAGCCCTTCCCGGCAGCCCCGGAACCTGTGGCCCGGACCACCATGAGGCGTGACGAGATTCCCGATCTCGTGCCAGGCATGAAAGAAAATTGCGAAATGCTCTGGGACCGGTACGATCCGATCAATCCAGGCTTGTACGGCCTGCCGCAAACCGATCGCGCCATCATTCGCGTGCCCGGTTCGACGGGCGGCCCGAACTGGGGCGGCGGTTCCTACAATCCGAACCTGGGTTATTACTTCATCAACGTCCAGGAAGGGGTGCGCATCCAGGGGCCGGTGCGCAGCGGCAACGAACGCGACCGGACCAGTTTCGATTTCACGATGCCGGACGGTACGACGCTCAGTTGTGGCGCGTTGCCCTGGGGCGCGCTGGTCGCGGTCGACGTGCGTAACCAGAAGATCGCCTGGAAGGCGCCGCTCGGTGTGACACCGAAGCTCGGAGCAGCCGGAATGCAAACCGGCGCCAGGAACCTCGGCGGAAACATCAGCACCGCATCGGGCCTGGTCTTCATTGCCGCCAGTAACGACGCCCATTTTCGTGCCTACGACGGCCAGACGGGCACCGTCCTCTGGGATACCATCTTGCCTGCCGGGGGACACGCGACGCCAGTGAGTTACATGGGCGCCGACGGCAAACAGTATGTTGTCATCGCAGCGGGTGGCGGTACTTCAGTGGGCCGGGCCGATGCGCCGCACATGTCGGACAGCCTCGTGGCGTTTCGCCTGCCCTGAAAATAACGACCCGGAATCGACAATGAGCACTGACATGCACATGCCCAAGTTAGCTTATCTCCTTGCAGCTCTGGCTGCAGCAGCCGTCAATTCTGCAGGCGCGCAGGATGTCAACGTCTTGTTGCCGGACGCTGAGGGCAAAGAAATTGTGACCAGCACCTGTGGTAACTGTCATTCACTCGGGCTTGTTATTGCCACCGGTCGATCCGCTGACGATTGGTCGCAAACGATCGACAGAATGCGCGGACTCGGCGCCTACATCGCGGGTGACGACGGCACGACCATTCAACGCTACCTTGCCGAACATTTTCCGCCGCGACAGGACCCGATGGATTTTGCAACTGTGATGGCCGGTACCCCGGTGGGCGGCGAACCGAAGTATGCGCGGCCGAACGGCGCATCGCAGTGGCCCGGTTACGGTGGCGGACCCCTGAACCAGAATTTTTCGCCACTGACCCAGATCAACCCGGATAATGTCGGCGGTCTGGAGCTCGCCTGGGCGTATCGTTACGGCACCGGTGAGCATGACATGGGCGACCAGGGCATCGACTATCGCTTTGAAGTGACGCCCCTGCTGATAGGCGATGTCATGTACTTTTCCACGCCAGCTTCCCCGGCAGCTGCGGGCGTGCGCGCAACGATTACCGCATTGAAACCCGAAACCGGCGAGCTGGTCTGGAAGTTCGAATCCCCCTACAACATACACGGCCGGGGTATTGCATATTGGCCCGGCGACCAGGAAACCGCTCCGCGCATAATATTTGCGACCGCCGGCGGCTACATCATGGCCGTGGACGTCACCACGGGTGCACTGGCACCAGGGTTCGGTCGCGACGGCGTGATCGATGCCTATGTCGGGGTCGCGTCCGAGATCGTGGGAGAGAGTCGCCGCGACCAGTACACCGTGCCGAATCCGGTGACCATTTTCGGTGACCTGTTCATTGCCGGGGCCCGCCCCGGCGAGGCCGGTCCGCCCGGCCCGCGCGGCGACGTGCGTGCCTTCAGCGCGCGCGACGGGCGTCTCGCATGGACTTTCCACACGGCACCGCAGCCAGGAGAGCCGCACGCCGACCTGGTACCCGACCCGGCAGAAAACTACGACGTGACTGGCGCCAATGTATGGACCACGATGACGCTGGACCCGGTCAATGGCATCGTGTACGCGCCGCTCGGTGATCTCAATGCGCGCAACCGCGGTCCGGAACTCTTTTCCGGCAGCATCGTCGCACTGAAAGCCACCACGGGTGAGCTGATGTGGTATCAGCAAATCACGCACAAGGACATGTGGGACTGGGACGCGCCGACGCCAGCGGTGCTCATGGACCTCGAGCGTGACGGCAACGCAGTACCTGCCCTCTTGTTGACCGGCAAGCACGGCCTCGTGTTCCTGTTCAATCGCCTGACCGGTGAATCGCTGAATGGCCTGGAAGAACGTCCAACCCCTCGCAGCAACATTCCGGGAGTGGAGCCGTGGCCGAGCCAACCGTTCCCTGCAGCGCCCGAACCGGTCGCGCGCAACAGCATGACCCGCGACGAAATTCCGGACATGGTGCCCGGCATGAAAGAGCATTGCCAGGCGATCTGGGACGAGTACAAGCCGCTGACGCCAGGACTTTATGCGTTGCCGCTCAGCGATCGCGCCGTTGTATCCGGGCCGGGGGCCACAGGCGGTCCCAACTGGGGTGGCGGGTCCTACAACTCCGCGATGGGTTACTTTTTCATCAACACGCAGAATCAGCTGCGCTTCAGTCTGCCAACCACGTCGCCCGGCGAATTCGTCACCCGGTCACGGATTCCGGACAATGCGCGGCCATTGGACGCAGCGCCCGGGGCAATGGCGCAACCGACGCGCGGATCCGGCGGCGGGCAACGATTTTCCTTCAGCTTCGACTACGAGGGCGATCGCCTGCCGTGTGTAGCAGGCCCATGGGGTGAACTGGTCGCCGTCGACGTGCGCAAGCTGGAAATTGCGTGGCGAGTCCCCTTGGGCTTCCGCGAGGATCTTGGCGACATTGCAAGGAACATGGGTACTCGCAATCTTGGTGGCAACCTGGCGACTGCCTCGGGCCTTGTGTTTATCGCGGCGACCAACGATCGGCGTTTCAGGGCCTTTGATGCACGTAACGGCGATGTATTGTGGGAGGCTGAGTTGCCTGCCGGTGGTCATGCAACGCCAATTAGCTACCAGGGAAGTGACGGCAGGCAATACGTAGTTATTGCCGCCGGGGGCGGCACGTCGATAGGGCGGGCGCCCGAAGCACCAAGAATGTCCGACAGTGTCGTGGCTTTCAGATTACCGGATTGATAAACAATCAGATGCCCGGCTGGTTTCCAGGCCGGCGAGCAGAAGGAGAATGACGATGAAACTGATGCACATGCTGGCGATGGGCCTGGCAATCACGCCGCTGTTGATTCCAATAGCTCAGGCACAGAATCAGGGCGGCGACCCCTGGCCGGACATGAAGAAGTTGCTGGTCATTGCTGATGTCCAGACCGGCTTTCATCACGACTCCATCAATCACGCGATGGGTGTGATCGAGCAACTCGGCAGAGAGTCCGGGGCTTGGGTAACGATCCTGCGCACGGATTCACAATTGATCACCAAAGAAGAAATCCTGGGCCAGGGCAGTCGCTATAGCGGCCGGCGCGTCAACGCCAGAAACCTGAACTACTTTGACGGAGTTTTCGTTCTTGCCAGCGGCGAAGGCACTCTGAACGAAGAACAGAAGAGCGCACTGTTGTCCTTTGTCCACGACGATGGCAAGGCAATCATTCTGGGTCATGCCGCCAGCGTGGCCTGGTATGACTGGCAGGACTACCTCGACATGATTGGCTCATTCATGGCCAGTGAATACCGGACCGGCGAATTTCAGTTCATACGCGAGTCGTCCACATTCCCGGGTGCGAATGCGTTTGCCGAGCATTTCGTGCTCAACGACCAGCCCGCCGTTTGGCTGGATCATTTCAGCAGCGACGATGCCGAGGTGATTTTGCGCATGGATCCCGCCGGGATGACGGAGGAACAACTGGCAACGCGCGCGGACCATGATTTCCCAGAAGTGTTTGCCAAGTATTATGGCAAGGGTCGCGTGTTCAATAATGCCATCGGCCATCGCGAAGAAGTCTGGGATGATCCCCGTTTTCGCGAGCTCATGACCGAGGGCATCAAGTGGGCACTCGGTGTTACTCAATATGATCTGACATACCCGAACAAGCACGAGCAATAAGAGCTTATTGATTTGCACTGAAGTTTGACCCAGGAACGCCTATTACTTGCATCGAGAACTGACCCGCCTGCCACAGGCTCAATTCTTTAATAGCCTGCCATCCCCAGTACCTGAGTCGGGTCATTTGTAAGATGCAATAAGTGGGTCAACTCAGCATGCAAATCAACAAATGCACTTCTACGACGACCTCTCCCAGGGTGCAGTGGGTGATCGCGCAGACGCGTGGGCCGCTGTTATGAGCGGGACACCAGGCTCATCCGCAACGGCATTCTGGTTGTTCTTACCCTTGGCGGAGCAGGGATATGGGGACGCCCAGTTTATTGTTGGCACCTATTTCAGCAACGGCATAGCCGGAGTCGTTCCGCAGGACCGTGAGCAGGCCTACCTGTGGTACGCCCTCGCTGCCGAGCATTTCGAAGACGAGTACTGGCGCAAGACGGCGGCGAGAAACAGAGACCTCGTGGCCGCGAAAATGACCGACGAGCAGGTTGCGGAGGCACGGAGACTGGCGCGTGAATGGAAGCCCGAACCCGCAAAACCCTAGCGGCACCTGACTGGCGCGACCATCGCCTGGCCCGGCGCCTGCAATGCGCTAGGTAGAAATCCTGATGGCGCACCAGGCGCGTCGGTTCAATATCTATTATGAGGGTCCACCGGTCGCGACGGCGTAAAGGGGGATGTCTCACATTTGGCGCAGCCTCCGTCGTGGCGCTCCGATCGGTGGGCCTGAAGGAGGGTTTCTGCATGTCGAATGCAGCTCAACATCGCGTTGTTTCCCTGCTCTTGCCCCTTGTCCTGGTATTCATGCCGTGGACGAGTATCCACGCAGAAGGCGTTACCTGGGATTTCAGTGCAAACAGCAAATTCAGCGACATCATGTTCGGTGAAACAGCGGATCCGATTGTCTACACCGAGGACAAAACGCCAGCGTACGTTCTGACTCGTTTCGTCATTGAGGGTGAGTCGGCGGATGATTGGATCGAGGCTTTTGAAGTTCTCGATACGCTCCGGAAGAGCTCTCCGAAAACACTGGAAGGTTGGTACGAGCAATTTCGGGAGCAGGGCGAGCAGAACTGTCCTGGCGGTGAGTGGCATGTCATCGCTCAATCGGACAATTCGCTGACCTTTGAACGGCGCACGTCGGATTGCGAGCCCTTTGAGGGTCAGCATGCGCTGTATCGGGTCCTGTACGGGAAAAAGGAGATCTTTACGCTGATAGCAACGCGCAAAGGTGCTATGGACGAAGCAACTCGCTCCGACTGGCTGGATGTGCTCGAGTCAGCGGTTATTCGGTGAGGCCGGTGCAAGACGCTGTGAACCTGGCGTCTGTTTTGGCTCGCATATCGCTGGCCGTGCTGTGTTTCGGGGCGCTGATGCCGGTTCCTGCGGAGGAGTCGCCAAGCGGAATCGAGGAGCTTGCTGCAGAACTCCGCGGCCGCCCCGGACTGGAGGTTGAGATCGTCCCGGGATTGCCGTCGGGTTTCCAGGGTCCCATAAATGTGATCGGCCGCTACGATCGGGTCAAAGACAAGTGGGAGCGCTTCGACGCAGCACAGCATTACGGGGAAATCACAGCGGAGACTATCGAATTTCTCGGCCATCAGTTCGGTGAAGAGGGGTTCGTGCTCGTGCATTATCGGAACATTACTGACCGGGAAGTTGTCACCTGTGCCAGTATCACGACGGACCGCCGCATGGTTCTGTACATCATGGATGACGAGGCATTTTCCGATGGCATGGTACTTACAGTCGGCATCGGACCGGAGATGATGCGCTATCTGCTCGAGCGTCAGGAGAACAGTGCATCGAGGGCAGACCGGGCGCCGCGAATTGATCAAGGTTCCCGATGATCCGGCGCCTGTCAATTCGTCAGGCGGTCAGTATGGTTACCATTGCACTCTTACTGCAGGCGTGTGTGACGATCACGCGTCCGGAAACTGGCAAGCCACTCCCTGTCAATGATGGCTTCGGCATCGTCGTCGGCCGGATTCGAATGCTTGATCAAAGAGAAGAACAGTATCCATGGGATACCGACTGGGTCATGGGCCGCTCGTCAAGTCTGATCCAGGCGCGGCCACCGCCCTTGAAGCGCCCATTACTGGCTGTCCTGGCTGTGGACTCGAACGAGCGAAATATCGCACCGGCACCCGATGCTGACGGCTGGTTTTGCTGGGAATTACCGGCGGGCAGGTACCTGCTGTATGTCAGCGACAATATGTACGGTGGCGAGGGCAGTGAGGCAGGACTTGCGACACCTGCATCGATGCGGGTTCTGGCGGCATTCATGGTTAGCGATGCCGCGCTACCTCACTACATTGGTGAGCTTCTCGTTGAGATAAAAGCCGACTGGCTGATCGGCGATGAATTCGCCTCCTATTCCGTGACCGGCCTGTTCGTTCAATCCGCCCCGGTAGATGCACAGCGTTGGCTATCCCGGCGTTACCCGGGAAGTAGTCTCGATATCAATACGCAAAGATTTGTCGTCGCAGCATCGCTGGACGATGTGCTCGTTGATTATTCGAAAGCGCGCACCATCCGCATCCTGGAAAGCCTTGGAATTCGCGATCCACGAGCAGGTCTGCCGTGATTTGTAGCGCCTGGCAGCAAACCTCTCGGCAGTAGAATTATCGATGCCGCGATGTTGCGGGGCGACTATTTCTCTTTTCGCCTTCGTAGAAGTACGAGGGCCAGGCTGATAAACCATATCTGGTAGGCTTACCAGTAAATACGCTCCTCGACGCCAACCCAGGGGGTAGAGAGGCCTGCTTCGATGCGAGGAATGTCTGTCGCGCTCCATGCACCGAATATCAGCATCACCGCGACGGTGGCAATTGTATAGAGTCGAAAAGCTCGCCACAGTGCGATCGCTGCGCATCCCATTGCAGCAAGCAGAATGAGCATTTCCACCGCACCTTCGATCAAATGCAGTGCTCCGGCTATTCCCTGTTCGAAGCCCCGGGGATACATGGCAACAAACGGGCCGGTCGTGATCGCGATGCTGCCAAAGAGGACCAGTAAACCGGCCGCAATCCGCAAATTTCTCCAGCCAAAGGCCGCGCGCCATACACCCACGCCAAACGCAATGAACAGCAGGTAGGTCGGAACGAGCAATATCGAGAAGAGTGCTTGCGTGGGAGCGCCAATGGCGCCCAGCTCACTGATGGTCTGATCCTTGAAGCTGTAGTCCGACCATTGCATTCCGGCAAGCAAGTCGGAAGCAGCATACAAGACAGGCGAAAGTACACCGCAAACCAGCAAAGCGTGTGTCAAAGTGGATTGATTGTCGTTTACTCGGATACCAGCGTAACCCTGAAGCTCTCTGGAACTGACGGTAAGGACGACCTTGCGTACGACTTGCCTATGACACTCTTGACCGCGAACAGGAAGCCCAGCGCAATGGCTGCAAACCACAGGACTCGCAGAAGATACCAAGCTGCAACGAGCAACAGAACATGCCCCTCGAAGGGGCTGCCGAAGGATACAAGACCAAGTACTACTGCCGCAGCCAGCAAGTTCACCGGTATCAGCCACAGCAGGAACCGCCAGGCAATGCTCCAGGCAATCTTGATTGCTCCGCCCCAGGTCAGGCTTATTTCCCTCATCGTCAGAACTCCGAATGACCTGTCAATAGGCCCGGCATTCGTCCGAATCTATGCTATCTAGTTCGACTTTGTGCTTGCGTCAGCGAATCGTCAAGTAGCAGATATACGTAACCCCGGACACAAAATCCTTGTGCTTGAGGTTCACTTCTGGCTAGAGAAATGCATCGGTAGCATTTCAAGCTGAGTACATCGGTACGATTCCTGTCACCCATTCCAATTTATTGCGTGCTCGATAGTGGGCTCCCGCGTCGATGTTGTGCGTCACTCCTCTCTGTGATGCAAGAGTGTATAAAGCAGATTGTCTTGAAAGCTGAAATTTGCGGTTAAGGTTTGGTGTGACTCGCAAAGAAAGACGGAATGCGATAGCGCGAGCGGTTTGACATTTTCGAGCTCGCCAGGTCGAGGAAGGCCCATCAGCGAAGACCTGGTCACGACGGTGTCGCCAGGCTCGTTGATCAATGCCTTGTAATCCATGCCAGGTATCGGGTTGCGTATGTCCTGCGCACGTTCGTGGCCGTGATACATCTGCCCGTCACGCTCAATGACGAGCCGTGAGATGGTCGGTTCACAGTCCCCCCCGAATACATAGGGGCGTGGCTCGTCAGGCCGCGCGGTTGCAGAGAGAGATTCGTGAAACAGTCGGCCGCGTTCGAGACTGCGGGCGAGAAACGCCTGTAGAACTTCTTTGTGCGCTTCGGCTGCCCGGCGGCTGCCGCTGTACCGTGCGATTCTGTTCGCCGCCTCGTCACTGAAAATCGACCAGCGTAGCTGGCGCCAGGTTTCGATATCGTAAACGTCGAGTTCGATCGGTTCTCCGCGAAGATTGACGAGCCAATTTTGGCCCGGGTGCGGCATCAGCTGAGGCACGCCGGGGCAAGTTGCGACGACCTCAACTGGAATGTGACGCAGACCAATCTCTTCTCCCCTGACATGGGACAGCACGGCCTGCATCGATCCAAGATTCGGTGTCCCGACAAGTAATAAGCGCCGGATTCGGCTGCTGCCACCGAGACTTGATACCACCGGCTGGGTAGTGAGCACGTCCTGTGTACCGTAACGGGCATAGTAACGAGCCAGGAGTCCCCCGTTCGAGTGCGCAAGGATGTCCACTTGCAAGCCCGGGTCATGGCGGATCTCTGCAATACCCTCGATGAATTCGTGCAGGCCGCGGGCGATCGCCACATTGCCGAGACGCCAGTCGTAGTCGTATATATAGTACGTCCGATCATATGAGTCTGGCGGATTTTGCAGTGATCCGAGACGATATCCTCCAATATTCTCGAGCGTGCGCAAAATCGCACCGTAAAAATCACGTCCTAATCCTTGAACGAAGAGGCCCGAAGGTTCCACATCGCCGACGACGGGTTCCAGAGTCCGTGGATCGATCTTGAGCTCGATGTCCCGATAGTTGTCAAATATCAGCGATAGATTGGATCCTGGCCAAATTTCCTCGCCTGTGGTCCTATGGCGGAGACGCGACCCGAAAGCCCCAGGTATCACGATAAGTACGGGTGTCGATTCGGGCGGTGCAACGTCTCGGTAGAGCTCCGCCAGCGGCGGAACGTGGCGCTGCTGCGCGCAACCCCCTACTGCCAGCATACCAAGCAACATTTCTCGTCTAGTTAGGCCTGATCGTTGGCTGTTCATAAGTACTTAGTGAACCGGAAAAAATTCCCGACTGTTTTTCATATCACAAAGGACCGACTGGACGTATTTCGGGATGCGCGTATTTGAACAACAGGACGACACTTTTTAACCGACATAGCCTTAACCATCGATTTCAGCTGAGCTTAGCGCGATTTGCCGTTTTTCAGATCTGGTTCAATAGCAGAACAGCAACGTCCAAAGCTGACAACATACTCGGCTATTGGAAACAACTCAGTCGTAGTCCGAGCTTGATTGACCGCATCTGGCCGGATTCGGCCGCCCAGGCTGTATCTGCTACGATGACAGCTGATGATCCCCCGGCTGTAGGTCAGGACCAGCGGCATTGCGTCGGCTATAGCGCGATGGGAAGGGTCAGCCCTGCTTGCTGGATACTTCATTTATGTTTACGCGATCTGGCCCTGATTAGCCGCGCGACACGTGCCGGCAAGCCCATCGGGTCGAGCGCCTGCTAATCGAAGCCACCGAGCATCCGGAAGCAATTGGCCCTGCGGTGGTAAAGTCGTCATTTCAAAGGGAAGTTGCGCTGATTGCGCGGCAATTTGGGCAGCAACCGCCATGAGGCGGTCATTCGCCTGCGCCTGGACGAGAGGCTGGATTTGGCCGCAAGCGAGCATTCAGTCGTAAAGAAAACCAATCCTGCCATCGGCGCGTGCGCGCCCCAGGCAGTCGACGGCCAGTTCGAAACCTGGAAACTCCACGCTGTGACCGTTCGAAAATCCTGCAGAGTCGAGAGCTCGGCTGACGTAGGCTGCCCTTCGTTGGATCGAATAGCGCCAGCGTACCCGGGTTGATGCATGAGATCGGTGAATAGACCGCCTCGGCGATTTACGTCGACCCCAAGTATTGGCTAAGCGAACAATCAATGACTTAGGCCACCTTGTGTGCAAATAGTGAGCTGATGATTACCCGGTAATCATCAGCTCACTATTTGAGCATTGCCCATGATCTGAAACACACGTTTGGGCGACGGCTTCGAGCAGCGGGAGTCTCGTTTGAGGATCGGCAGGACCTGTTAGGACACCGATCGGGACGCATAACGAGCCACTACTCTGCGGCCGAACTCGGCAACCTCATCGAGGCGGTTGACAAGGTTGCAGGTCAGGGGTCCCGCAAAAGTCCCGCACTGTTGGTATTAAAGAAAAAAGCAGCTAGCGCATAGTGCACTAACTGCTTGATCTGATTACGAAAAAATGGCGCGCCCGGAGAGATTCGAACTCCCGACCGCCTGGTTCGTAGCCAGGTACTCTATCCAACTGAGCTACGGGCGCGTGTTTTTTCTGAAAACATTGGCGGAGAGAGAGGGATTCGAACCCTCGGTACAGCTTTTGACCGTACAACGGTTTAGCAAACCGCCGCTTTCGACCACTCAGCCATCTCTCCACGCGGTCTTGCCAACTGCCCCTGCGGGGGCAATCGCGGGGGCCGCCATCTTACTGACAGTGTTACATGAGGTAAAGCCCGAATCGGGCGCAAAGCAACCGTCAGCCGGGCTGGCTAGCCTCGCCGTCGGCTTTTTCACTCTGGATTCGCTCGTAGATCTCTTCGCGGTGCACAGCTACGTCTTTCGGGGCATTGATCCCGATCCGTACCTGATTCCCCTTGACCCCCAAAACGGTAATTGTCACGTCGCTCCCGATCATCACCGTTTCACCAGCGCGTCGCGTCAGAATAAGCATGACTTCCTACTCCTGCCGGGGCTCCGCCCCTTCGCTTCCCTTTGTGCGCGTCATACGTCTGTAAACCGCTGTAATACTAGTCTATTTCCGGTCCGGCTGCCTATTATGTAATAAAGATGATGTAGCTAATCTGGACCAGTTGGTCAGCGTAGCTGCCTGGCCACCCAGGCCGCGACCGATCCCAGGGCTGCATCCAGCGCCTCCGGGTTATTGCCGCCCGCCTGCGCGAAGTCGGGACGACCGCCGCCCTTGCCGCCGACCTGCTCGGCAATCGGCTTAATAAGGTCGCCGGCCTTAATCCGGTCCGCGTTGTCCCTGGTGACGCCCGCGGCCAGTCGCACTACGCCATTGTCGACCGAGCCTAGTACCACGATGGCGCTTTCGAGTTTGTCCTTGTAGCGGTCCACCGCATCCCTGAGGGTCCTGGCGTCGGCACCGTCGATGCGGGACACCAGCAGCCTGGTGCCGGCAATTTCCTGAACATGGTCGGACCGATCGCTGTGACTGCCGGTCACCAGCGCCTGTTTCGCTGCAGCCAGTTCTTTTTCGAGTTCCTTGTTGCGCTTCAACAGCTGCTCGACTTTGACGCCGAGCTGGTCCGGCTGGCTTTTCAGCAATGCACCGACGTGTTGCAGTATCTGCAAATGACCGCTTAACCAGTCGAGTGCACCCTTACCCGTGACAGCCTCAATTCGGCGTACGCCCGAGGCAACACCGCCTTCGGAAACGATCTTGAACAGGCCGATGTCGCCCGTCCTTTCCACGTGCGTACCGCCGCAAAGCTCTACGGAAAACTCGCCGAAATTCAATACCCGGACCCGGTCGCCGTATTTTTCACCGAACAGCGCCACCGCACCGGAACCGATCGCATCGTCGTAGCTCATTACCCTGGTGACCGCAGCGACATTGCTGCGAATCTGCTCATTGACCAGCTCTTCAATGGCCTGTAACTCGGAAGCGGACACGGCTTCGAGATGTGAAAAATCAAAACGCAGTTTTTCCGCGGTAACCAGTGAACCCTTCTGTTGCACATGTGCGCCCAGGACTGTGCGCAGTGCCGCATGCATCAGGTGCGTCGCCGAGTGATTCAGCCGGGTCGCCTGTCGACGCTCGGCGTCCACAATGGCTTCAAGGTGATCGCCGACACAGAGTTCGCCCGCCTCAACCAGCCCGTAGTGCACGATCGCCTTGCCGCTTTTTTGCGTATCACTGACGTTAAACAGCTTGCCCGCGTCAGCAAGGATTCCAGCATCACCGATCTGGCCACCGCTTTCGGCATAGAACGGCGTCGCCGCAAGCACTACTGCGCCTTCGTCGCCGGCGGCAAGCTTGTCGACGGCTGCGCCGTCTTGGTACAAGGCCACGATCGTGCTCGCGCCATCGGTGCCTGCGTAACCGAGAAATTCGGATTCGGCATCGCTACTGATCGAATCAGCATTGCTTGCGGCAAATTTGCTGGCAGCCCTGGCGCGATCGCGCTGCCCCGACATGGCTTGCTCAAAACCGCGCTGATCAACGGACAGGCCACGCTCACGGGCAATGTCCGCGGTGAGATCAAGCGGAAAACCGTAAGTGTCGTAAAGTTTGAATGCGACCTCGCCTGGAATTTCCTTGCCGCGCATGCCGGCGATCGCCGCCTCGAGAATTTCCATACCCTGGTCAAGCGTCTCGGCAAAGCGCCGCTCTTCCTTATGCAATACCTTCTCAATGTGCGCCCTGGACTTCTTCAGCTCCGGATAAGCCTCGCCCATTTCCCTGGCCAGTGGCGCCACGAGCTTGTAAAAAAAAGCATCGCCTGCGCCGAGTTTTTTGCCATGCCGAATGGCGCGCCGGATGATACGGCGCAGCACGTAACCCCGTCCTTCATTGCCCGGCAGCACGCCGTCGCAAACCAGGAAAGCGCAGGCACGGATATGATCGGCAATGACATTGAGCGAACTCGAGCCAACTTGCGGCACGCCAAGCAACTTCGCCGCGGCGTCGATGAGCTCGCGGAACAGGTCAGTCTGGTAATTGCTGTGTACGCCCTGCATCACCGCGGCAATGCGTTCCAGGCCCATGCCGGTATCGACCGACGGTTTTGGCAGTGGCGTCATTTTTCCGTCGGCAGCGCGGTCAAACTGCATGAACACCAGGTTCCAGATCTCGACGTAGCGGTCGCCGTCGTCATGCGGCGAACCCGGCGGGCCGCCGGGTATGTCGGCACCGTGATCGAAGAAGATCTCGCTGCAGGGGCCGCACGGCCCGGTATCACCCATTGACCAGAAGTTATCTTTCTCGCCCAGGCGCGAAAACCGCGCCGGGTCGACCTTGATCTCCTTGAGCCAGATGTCGGCGGCCTCGTCATCATCCTTGAAGACTGTGACCCACAAGCGCTCGGGTGGCAGACCCAGGGTGCCGGTCAAGAACTCCCAGGCATACTGAATCGCCTCGCGCTTGAAGTAGTCGCCGAAACTGAAATTACCCAGCATCTCGAAGAAAGTATGGTGGCGAGCTGTATAGCCGACATTCTCCAGGTCGTTATGCTTGCCGCCGGCACGCACGCAGCGCTGCGACGTGACGGCACGGGTGTAGCTGCGCGGGTCCGTGCCGAGGAACACGTCCTTGAACTGCACCATACCGGCATTGGTAAACAGCAGGGTCGGGTCGTTGCCTGGCACCAATGGCGAACTGGCGACGACTTCGTGCTGTCGATCGCGAAAAAACGCCAGGAAAGACTGGCGCAGCTGATTGCTGGTCATGGATTTCATCGGGGGATTCTAAGCTTAATCGCTAGATGCTGAAACAGCTGCCTGGATTTGATCAGTGTCGAATCCACGCGATTGCAGAAAACGCATCTGGCGCGCCTTGTCTGCAAAATCAACGGGGCGACGAGCACCGAATTTTTTTCGCCGCACTTCAATCGCCGCCGCTTGCCAGTCGTGACTGGTGGCTTCCAGCCCGGTCGTGATCTCGGCATCAGCGATGCCCCGCTCGTGCAGGTCCGCTCGAATTCGCAAAGGTCCCTTGCCCTGGCTGATGCGCGAAGTAATAAATGCTTCGACAAACCGCGCATCGCTTTGCAGCCGGTCACCCACCAGCCGGGCCACCGCTGTGTCCGCTACCCCGGGCTCAAAACCAGCGCGAAGCAGTTTGTTGATCAACTCCTCGCAGCCGTACTCGCGACGCGCGAGGTAGTCCATCGCCTTCTTGCGAGCTTCGATGAGCATGTCGCCGGCATCGCCGCTTGCCACAGATTTCTCCAATCAGGCTTCCTGCGCGAGGTCCTCGGCATCGTCATCCGCGGCAACAAACGCTGCGGATGTTCCCGGCAATAGTGAAGCACGAATCTTGGTCTCAATCTCGGCCGCCGTGGCCGGGTTCGCCTTCAGGTAGTCACGCGCATTTTCCTTGCCCTGGCCGATACGATCTGAGCCATAGCTGTACCAGGATCCGGCCTTGTCTATCAGGCCATGCTGCACGCCGAGATCAATTATCTCTCCCTCGCGCGAAATGCCCATGCCGTAGAGAATTTCAAACTCGGCCATCTTGAACGGCGGTGCCACCTTGTTCTTGACCACCTTGACACGAGTCTGGTTGCCAATGACTTCCTCGCCCTTTTTGATGGCGCCGATACGGCGAATGTCCAGCCGCACCGAGGAATAGAACTTCAATGCATTGCCGCCCGTGGTGGTTTCCGGGCTGCCAAACATCACTCCAATCTTCATGCGAATCTGGTTGATGAAAATGACCATCGCATTGGATCGCTTGATGTTGCCAGTCAGTTTGCGCAACGCCTGTGACATCAGGCGAGCCTGCAAACCCATGTGTGAATCGCCCATCTCGCCTTCGATTTCGGCCTTCGGCGTCAGTGCGGCAACCGAGTCGACGATGATGACGTCGACGGCGCCGGAACGAACCAGCATGTCAGTGATTTCCAGTGCCTGCTCGCCGGTATCCGGTTGCGATACGAGCAGTTCATCGACGTTCACGCCGAGCTTTTCCGCATAACTCGGATCCAGCGCGTGCTCGGCGTCGACGAACGCGGCCGTGCCGCCCGCCTTTTGCGCTTCGGCCACAATCTGCAGCGTCAGCGTGGTCTTGCCGGACGCTTCAGGCCCGTAGATCTCAATGACACGCCCCTTGGGCACGCCACCGACACCGAGCGCGATGTCGAGCCCGATCGAGCCGGTGGAAACGACGTCGACATCACGCGACATGGGGTTGTCGCCGAGGCGCATGACGGAGCCCTTGCCGAACTGCTTTTCGATCTGTCCTAGGGCTGCAGCGAGTGCTTTCTTGCGGTTGTCATCCATTATCTGAGGCCATCCTGTGGTAATAAGGCGGGGATCCGGAACTACTGTTTAAATGAACAGTGATTATTCCACAAACACTTTGTTTCGTCAGCCTTTTATTCAGGCCAATTTTGCCAGTATTTGAACAAACGTGAGGTATTCAGCCGAAGTCCTTGAGCAGCGGGCGGTAAGTCGTACTGCCACGGTCCCGCAGCACCTCAAGCAATTCGAAACTCGACCAGTCCGTCGTCGCAGACTGCGGCAGGCGCTCGGTTTCGAAGGCCCTTGCATTGCGCACCACCGTGACGTGCGGCCGGTAGATGCGCTGCTGGGTTTCGACGCCCGCCGCAAACACGATGCCACTGAGATCCTCAACCAGTTTTTCGAGTTCCACCGGGACGGCAGGCGGCACCATCGCGGCAATTTTTGGCCGCGGCCAGAACTCCATGCGGTCCAGCCGCAGCCGGAACGGATCGAAGCGGATCGCCTCTGCCGCAGCCCGGAGTTCCGGGATGTAACGCTCGTCAAGCTCGCCGATATAGACCAGCGTGACATGCCATTCGCGCCGATCGACGGCGCGCCCTTCAACAAGCTTGGTCACGGGCACAATGAAATCCCGCATGCGGTCGCGCTGCCGATCGTCAGGCCACAAGGCGAATAGCAGGGTCCGCGAGCTCATCTGGCAATACGCTCGCGGACACCCTGCAAGGCGTGCACCACGGTCAACTCACGAATAAGGTCACGATCACCCTCAAAATGCATACGGCTGGTGGTCGATCGCAACTTGGAACCATCGCGAACCGTCCAGGCAAACCAGACCAGTCCGACCGGTTTTTCCTCGCTGCCACCGGTCGGGCCGGCGATGCCGCTGACCGCGACGGCGATATCTGAACCACTCAGGTTCAGCACCCCTTCTGCCATCTCGATGACAACCGCTTCGCTGACGGCACCGTGTTGTTCCAGCGTTTCATTGTGAACGCCAAGCAGCGATTCCTTGGCGCCGTTCGAGTAGCTCACGATGCCGTAGTGAAATACCGCGGAGCTGCCCGAAATATCGGTGATCGCCTTGGCCACCCAGCCACCGGAACAGGATTCCGCGGTTGACACGGCCTTGCCGGCCGCCGTCAGTTCCTCGACCAGCGCCCGTGCGAGTTTTTCGATCGCGTCATGATCAGCCATGCAGAACCGCCTCGTAAAGTGCAATGTGCTTATCGGCCATCGTAGCGATCGAGAACTCGTTTTGCATCCGCTCGCGACCGGCTTCGCCCATTTTCCGGCGCAGCGACTTGTTCTGCAGCAAGGTCGCAATCGCAACCTTGAGCGCAACAGCGTCCGCAGTGCTCACGAGAATGCCGCTGACACCATCGAGCACTGCTTCGGGTAGTCCACCGGCGTTGAAGCCGACGACCGGCACGCCCGCGGCAGCGGCTTTGAGCGTGACCACGCCGAGGCCCTCGGACAGCGCCGGGTGCACAAAGATATCGAAGCAACCCATGAAATCATCGAGATCGTCGCGGAAACCAGCGAACTGCACCACGTCCCCCAGCGACAGAGCTGCTGCCTGGGCGCGCAGCTGGTTATTCAGGTAACCCTCGCCAAAAATGACGAGCCGGATATTGCCATGCGTGTGCCGCAGATCCGCGACCGCCTCCAGCAGGTAACGATGGCCCTTACGCGGGATGAGTTGCCCGGCTGCACCCAGGATCAGGGCATCGCGGGGAATACCGAACTCGCTACGAAACGCGTGGCGGTTCGGCGGCGCTTCGAAGCGGGCCGTATCCACGGCGCTGCGGATGACTGCGATGCGCTCCGGCGCGACCGCGCGCTCACGCAACACTGCCGCGATCGCCTCCGAGATCGCGATGATCTTGCGAAATGGCCGGTAACGCAGCGCTGCCAGGGCGCGCATCTCCGTATTGTCGACGCGCCGCGACACCACCGCCGGCACAGCCGCGAAACTGGCCGCGAGGCCACCCAGCATGTCTGCACCGCGGCGACTGTGGCAATGCAACAGGTCTGGAGTCGTCGCTTGCAGGTATTGGGTCAGGCGATAGGCAAACGGCAAGTCGAGGTCGCCGGCGCAAAACAGGTTACGCACCGGGATGCTGGCAGCACGGGCCGCGGAATCCACGCCGGTATCCGGCGGGCACAGTAGCGTGCAGTCGAGCCCGCGCTGCCGCAACGCCGATACCAGGTAGACGGCCTGTTGCGGCCCGCCGTAAAGATGGCGCCCGGTTTCCACATGCAGTATTTTCATCAGCCGCATTATATTGTCAGACAGGGGTCAGAGCCCTTTTTTTCCCAGATACGGCAAGATCTGTATCTGGGAAAAAAAGGGCTCTGACCCCAAACAGAAAAAACCATGACCGCCGACATTGCCGCAGTCCACACGCCGATGATGCGCCAGTACCTGGCCATCAAAGCCGAGTATCCCGACATGCTCGTGCTGTATCGCATGGGCGACTTTTACGAGCTGTTTTACGACGACGCACGCCGTGCCGCACGCCTGCTCGACATCACGCTGACCGCACGTGGCAAGTCCGGGGGCAACGCCATACCGATGGCGGGGGTGCCGTATCACGCGCTCGAGGCGCATCTCGCGAGGCTCGTGCGCAAGGGTGAGTCGGTCGCTATCTGTGAACAGATCGGCGATCCGGCGAGCAACAAAGGTCCTGTCGAACGCATGGTAACGAGGATCGTGACGCCGGGAACGCTGACCGATGAAGCACTGTTGGCCGAATCCCGCGACAACCTGGTGGCCGCCATTTATGCGGACAAGGACGGCTTTGGTATAGCCTGGCTGGATCTGGCCGGCGGGCGCTTTCGCATGACTGATGTACGCGACGTCGAGGCCCTTGCGGGTGAAGTCGAACGGCTGCGCCCGGCCGAGCTCGTGGTCGACGAAGAATTTCACCTCGTCGACTCACTCGCAGCCGGAATTCGGCTGACACGGCGTCCGCCCTGGCATTTCGACCTCGAGAGTGCGAGCCGCCTGCTGTGCGCGCAGTTTGCGACGCGTGACCTCAGCGGCTTTGGCTGCTCGGACCTGCCGCGCGGCATCGCCGCCGCCGGCGCCTTGCTGCAATACGTACAGGACACGCAAAAGGCCAGCCTGCCGCACCTGCAGTCGATTGCGGTCGAAAGACACGACGACGCTGTAATCATGGATGCTGCAACGCGGCGTAATCTGGAAATCGAGCAGTCACTTGGCGGCAACAACGAGCACACGCTCGCGGGCATCATGGACCGCTGCAAGAGTCCGATGGGGTCGAGATTGCTGCGGCGCTGGTTGCAGCGGCCGCTGCGTGACGCGACCACGCGGCTGGCGCGCTACCAGGCGGTGGAGACACTGCAGGCCGGTGGCAACTTCGAGGCCGTGCAGGCATCCATCGATGGTATTGGCGACGTCGAGCGCATTCTGGCGCGCGTTGCACTGCGATCCGCCCGGCCGCGCGATTTGCGGGCGCTCGGTGAGGCCGTGTCGCGCCTGCCGGCGCTGTGCCGGCAGATCAGCACACTGAACTCGCCAGCGCTTGGCGCATTGCGTGCGCAAATTGGCGAACACCGGCGACAATGCAATCTATTGCAAAGGGCGATAATCGACAACCCACCGATGCTGCTGCGCGACGGTGGCGTTATCGCACATGGCTACGACCAGCAACTGGATGAGCTGCGCGCGATTGCTGGCAACGCGGACCAGTACCTGCTTGATCTCGAGGCCCGCGAAAAAGCCCGTACCGGGATTGCCTCACTCAAACTCGGTTACAACCGTGTGCACGGCTACTACATCGAAATCAGCCGCGCGCAGGCGGACAAAGCACCGATCGAATACGTACGCCGACAGACGCTGAAAGGCGCCGAACGCTACGTCATGCCGGAACTGAAAGAATTTGAAGACAAGGTGCTTGGCGCACGGGAACGGGCACTGTCACGCGAAAAGCTGCTGTACGAAGAACTGCTCGACCAGCTCAACGGCGAACTTCAGGCTCTGCAGCAGACGGCATTTGCGATCGCAGAACTCGATGTACTGGCCTGTTTTGCAGAGCGCGCCGGGTCCCTGAGTTTGTGCAAACCCGAAATCTCCGATACGCCCTGCATCGAAATCGTGGCCGGTCGCCACCTCGTCGTCGAACAGGTCATTGATGCGCCATTCGTTGCCAACGACCTCACCTTGAACGATGCGCAGCGGCTGCTCGTGATTACCGGCCCGAACATGGGCGGCAAATCGACCTTCATGCGACAGACCGCACTGATCGCGATCCTCGCCCATATCGGCAGTTTCGTGCCGGCGGAACGACTCTGTATCGGGCCGATCGATCGCATTTTCACGCGTATTGGTGCGTCCGACGATCTGGCCGGCGGTCGGTCGACCTTCATGGTCGAAATGACTGAGACAGCCACGATCCTGCATAACGCAACGCCGCAAAGCCTGGTACTGATGGACGAAATCGGCCGCGGTACAAGCACCTTCGACGGGCTGTCGCTGGCCTGGGCTGCCGCGCATTACATGGGCGAGACGTGCCGCGCGTTTACCTTGTTCGCGACACATTACTTCGAGCTGACGGCGCTTGCCGATGAATTGACCGCCTGTCGCAACGTGCATCTCGATGCGACCGAACACAAAGGAGAACTGGTCTTCCTGCACGCCGTAAAACCCGGCCCGGCGAACCAGAGTTATGGTCTGCAGGTAGCGGCTCTCGCCGGTGTGCCGAAACCGGTTATCCAGAGAGCCAAGAAATACCTGGCCCGGCTCGAGGCCACGCGTGCTGGCGACAGCGGTCCGCAAGGCCAGCTATGGTTCGATGCCCCCGATGCGCCGCCAGAGCCCGACGCCGTGCACGAAGTCCTTGCCGAGGTTGATCCGGACACGCTGACACCGCGCGCCGCGCTCGCACTGATCTACAGACTCAAGTCCCTCTAACAGGGGTCAGAGCCCTTTTTTTCCCAGATATGACAGCAACCATATCTGGGAAAAAAAGGGCTCTGACCCCTGTCAAATGTCGCGCAGGAATGCACCGCGCCGCAGGAAAGCAGCAGCCTGATCGACAACGCGGCTGGAGAGCAACATGCCATAGTGGCTGACCGACATCACCAGGTGATCGCGAATACCCGGCAGCTGCGTCTCCGAAACACTCACGGTGCCGTCATTCTCTTCGTCGAAATGCGCCAGCAACTGGCCAAGCCCTATGGGCGAATTACCGGCGATCACACCAACCTCGCGCAGCGCACAAACATGCATGGCCCAGCTGCTCGCCGGCTCGTCGATTACGCCCTTCGGCAACGAGTGCCCGAGGATCGGCTCGGCCCAGTCCTGTCGGCCAAGAATATGCGCCGCGCGTGATCCGGTCAGTGGCGAACCAAGACAGACGAGACGGCCAGGCGGTAAATCGGCATGCCTCGCCAGCATACGCAGTGCCACGACACCGCCAAGGCTGTGGCCGATGATGTGTGCGCCGTCGCAGCCTTGTCGCGAGATGAAACTAGCCAGCGCAGCCGCGTTCTCGTCCAATGTGCCGCGCACCGACGGGTAATTGAACAGCGGCGCACGCATACCATACTCGTTTTCAAGGCGCCGCTTGATCAGGTACATGCCGGCGCCATGCGACCAGAAGCCGTGCACGCAGATAACCGTGTCGATACCACTCAGCATCGCAGGTTCACGAGCGCATCGCGATTGGTCCAGGACCAGACCCGTTGCGCAGCTGCGGCGATTGGCAACCAGCAGTACTCTGAGTGCTCGCTATTGCAGATGCGAATATTTGTCGGCGCGGGCAGCCGATAGTGCCACTCGAACTCAACGTTCTCTACGACTCCCGGTGCAAATTTGTGCCGCCAGCGAGGGTCGATAACGAATTGCCGACTCACTCCCGAGTAACAGAGCCTGCCGGCATCGCACAAGCCGGTTTCCTCGAACAATTCGCGGCCTGCTGCCTCGGCGTGGCTCTCACCAGTGCGCAAACTGCCAGTGACGGACTGCCAGAATTCGAACGGTTTTACACGCCGCAGCAACAGCGCCTGGCCATCGTCAGAGTAAATGACAACAAGAACCGAAACTGGCGTGCGGAACTCCGTCGCCGACATGACGTGATGGCTACGGCGACCTTGGTGCGCGCAGGCGAATACCGGTTTCCTTGAGTTGCTCCTCCGAAACCTCGCCCGGCGCATTGGTCAACGGGCAGCTCGCGGTCTGCGTCTTGGGAAACGCGATCACATCGCGAATACTGTCGGCCCCGGCCATCAGCATGACGACACGATCCAGGCCAAATGCAATTCCGCCATGTGGCGGGCATCCAAACTCGAGTGCGCGCAGCAGGAAGCCGAACTTCTCATCGGCCTCCGCCTTGCTGATGCCGAGCACGTCGAATACCGCCGACTGAATAGCCTGATCGTGAATTCGAATCGAGCCGCCACCGATTTCCGAGCCGTTCAGGACCATGTCATAGGCACGGGACAGCGCTTGGCCTGGATTCGCGCGCAACTGCTCCGCGTCACTGATCGAGGGTGCCGTAAATGGGTGATGCAAGGCGCTCCAGCGTTTGCTCACCGGATCCTGTTCGAACATCGGGAAGTCCAGCACCCAGAGTGGCGACCAGCCCGCGGCCACCAGACCACGATCATGACCAAGCTTGACGCGCAACGCACCGAGCGCATCATTAACCACGCGCGCCTTGTCCGCGCCGAAAAATATCAGGTCGCCGCTCGCCGCCGCAGTGCGCTGCAGAATGCCATCGACGGCGGCATCCGGCAGGAACTTGAGAATCGGTGACTGCAGGCCATCGCGCCCGGCCTTGACGTCATTCACCTTGATATAAGCCAGCCCCTTGGCGCCATAACGCGCAACAAACGCCGTGTAATCGTCGATTTCCTTGCGACTCAGCGCATTGCCGGCCGGCACACGCAACGCTGCAACGCGACCTTCAGGGTCATTGGCGGGCCCGGAGAACACCTTGAAGTCGGCGGCTGCCATGAGCTCGGACACATCCACCAGCTCGAGATCGATGCGCAGGTCCGGCTTGTCCGATCCATAGCGATGCATTGCCTCGGCGTAGCTCATGCGCGGGAACGGATCCGGCAATTCGACATCCATGACCTGTTTGAACAGGTGACGAATCATCGCCTCCATCTTGCCGGTGACGTCGTTCTCGTCAATGAAACTCATCTCGATGTCGAGCTGCGTAAATTCCGGCTGGCGGTCCGCACGCAGGTCTTCATCACGGAAGCAACGCACGATCTGGTAGTAGCGATCCAGGCCCGACATCATCAACAGCTGTTTGAAAATCTGCGGCGACTGCGGCAGTGCGAAAAATTTTCCCGGGTTAGTGCGGCTTGGAACGATGTAATCACGGGCGCCTTCCGGGGTCGCACGCGTCAGCATTGGCGTCTCGACATCGACAAACCCATTGGCGTCGAGATAAGCGCGCATTGCCATCGTCACTTTGTGCCGCAGGCGCAAATTACCGAGCATGCCTTCGCGACGCAGATCGAGGTAGCGATACGTCAGGCGCAACTCTTCATTGACATTTTCGTCGTGATGAAATGGTGGTGTCTCGGAGCGATTCAGAACTGTCAGTTCATGCGCCAGCACTTCGATCTCACCGGTGCGCATATTGGCATTGGTGGTACCTGCCGGGCGTCGTCGAACCAGGCCTTTGACAGCCAGCACGTACTCACTGCGGATGCGTTCGGCGGCGGCAAAAATCCCGGCACGATCCGGGTCAAATACGACCTGCAGCAGTCCTTCCCGGTCACGCAGGTCGATGAATATTACGCCACCATGGTCGCGACGACGATGTACCCAGCCGCAGACCTCGACTTCCTGCCCGACCAGGCTCTCGTCAAGGTCTCCGCAATAGTGGCTGCGCATTGTCATTTTCGTATTTATTTGGCTGAAAAAGAGGCGGAATCTTACGGCCTGCCCGGTGAATATACAACCGCGCCTGCAGCCGTAAGCCGGGTGTTTTTCGACCGAAGTTAAGCGCAGCGGAGCGAGCCATGAGGGAGAGAAATTCCCGGCTTACGGCTGCTCTCCGGGTAATTTCAGCGGCAATTCCGCGGTCCGCTCTTTCGACCACGTCGGCACGACGACGCCCAGCGACATGATAAGCCTGGCGGCCTCGTCGACGGTCATGTCGAGCTCGATGACGTCGTTCTTTGGCACCACAATAATGAACCCGGAAGTGGGGTTCGGCGTGGTCGGCACAAAGCAGCAGATTACGTCCTCACCGGTTCTGCCCTGTACTTCACCGAGCTCGCTGGCGGTTAGAAACGCGAGCGAATAGATTCCCTTGCGGGGATATTCGACCAGCAGCACATTCTTGAAGGCTTTGCCCGAATCGGAAAACACTATTTCCGTGAAATTCTTTGCTGCCGAATAAATCGAACGCGCGATGGGAATACGATCCAGCAAAGACTCCCAGCCGCCGAGGAACTTGCGTCCGACGATGTTGGCCGTGAGCATACCCGTAAGCAGCAGCACCAGGATCGTCAGGATGACGCCAAGGCCGGGAACCTGCATACCGAGCAACACTTCCGGATGGTATTTCTGTGGCAGCAGTACCAGCGACCTGTCCATCAGGGCGAGCACCAGGCGAAACAGGAATATCGTAATGCCAAGCGGCAGCCAGACCAGCAAGCCGGCCACCAGGTAGCGACGCAGCCGCTTCATCATGAGGAACTCTTCGTATCGACTTTGCTGCTGCTGGCTGCCGGCGCCTGCGTATCCACTTTGCTGCCCGAATCGGCTGAGGCCTTGGCGTCCGGTTTGCCGGCGTCGGCCTTCGCGGGCTCTTTTTCGCCTGCAATATTGCGCTGCTTGTCCGTTTTGAAGTCGGTCTCGTACCAGCCCTGGCCTTTCAGGCGAAAACGTGGCGCGGACAACAAACGCTGCAGGCCCGGCTCGCCACAGGACGGGCAGTCCCGCAGCGCGGCATCGGACACTTTTTGCAGCGCGTCCATGCGATGGTCGCATGCGCTGCATGCATATTCATATATTGGCAAGCGTACGGCTCCTCAGGTTCGGCGCATTATGCCGCATTCTGGAATGCAAGGCGGCCATCAGCTACGCCAACCTCGATTACATCGCCCGGCCGGAATTTGCCGGCGAGGATTTCGTTCGCCAGCGGATTCTCGATCTGCTGTTGGATGGCACGTTTTAGCGGCCTTGCGCCATAGACGGGGTCAAACCCGGCATCGGCCAGGCGGTCTCTCGCGGCATCACTCAGATGAATGCGCATATCCCTCTCCGCCAGCCGCTCGTGTAAGTAACCAAGCTGGATATCGACGATCCTGCGAATGTGTTCGCGGCTAAGCGGATGGAATACCACGACGTCGTCGACGCGGTTAATAAATTCGGGCCTGAAGTGTGTGCCGACGATTTCCATGACCGCGGACTTCATTGCCGCATAATTTTCCTCGCCGGTCATTTCCTGAATCACATTCGAGCCGAGGTTCGACGTCATGACGATCACCGTGTTGCGAAAATCGACGGTCCGGCCCTGGCCATCGGTCAGGCGGCCATCGTCGAGGACCTGTAGCAGTACGTTGAAAACATCGGCATGCGCCTTCTCGACCTCGTCGAGCAGAATGACCGAATAGGGGCGCCGCCGCACGGCCTCGGTCAGGTAACCACCCTGGTCGTAACCGATATATCCCGGGGGCGCACCGATTAGCCTTGCGACCGAGTGTTTTTCCATGAACTCGGACATGTCTAGTCGCACCATCGCATCGTCGGTGTCGAACATGAAGTTTGCCAAAGCCTTGCTAAGCTCGGTTTTGCCCACGCCGGTCGGTCCAAGAAACAGGAACGAGCCTATAGGACGCTTGGGATCGGACAGCCCGGCGCGTGAACGGCGAATCGCGTTGGCCACCGCCGTCACGGCTTCATGCTGACCGACGACGCGGCTCTGCAACGCCAACTCCATCTGCAACAGCTTTTCCTTTTCGCCTTCGAGCATTTTCGATACCGGGATGCCGGTCCACTTGGAGACGATTTCGGCAACTTCCTCGTCGGTGACGTTGTTTCGCAACAGCGTCGTCGTCGCGTGCTCCTGTTGCGCCGCACTGGCGAGCAGTTTTTCAAGCTCCGGAATACGGCCGTATTGCAACTCGGACATACGCGCCAGGTCGTTGGCCCGATGCGCCGTCTCAAATTCAAGCCGGGCACGCTCGATCTCCTCCTTGATGTGCGTGGTGCCCTGCATAGCGGCTTTTTCCGATTTCCAGATCTCTTCAAGATCCGAAAATTCCTTCTCCAGCTCGCCCAGCTGCACGTCGAGATCTCCAAGTCGTTTGCGCGAGGCGTCATCCGATTCCTTCTTCAGTGCTTCACGCTCGATCTTCAACTGGATGATGCGACGCTCCAGCCGATCCATCTCTTCGGGCTTGGAATCGATCTCGATGCGAATTCGTGATGCGGCCTCGTCGATGAGATCGATCGCTTTATCCGGCAGCTGACGGTCACTGATATACCGATGCGACAACGTCGCGGCTGCGACGATGGCCGGGTCGGTAATCTCAACGCCATGATGAACTTCGTAGCGCTCCTTGAGGCCGCGCAGAATGGCAATCGTGTCTTCTACGGTCGGCTCGCCAACCAGTACTTTCTGGAAACGACGCTCGAGGGCCGCGTCTTTCTCCAGATGTTGGCGGTACTCGTCAAGGGTGGTCGCGCCCACGCAGTGCAGTTCGCCGCGCGCCAGCGCCGGTTTCAGCATGTTGCCGGCGTCCATCGAACCCTCGGCCTTGCCGGCGCCCACCATGGTGTGCAGCTCGTCAATAAACAGGATGATCTGTCCTTCCTGTTTTGCAAGGTCGCTGAGCACAGCCTTCAGCCGTTCCTCGAATTCACCGCGAAATTTCGCGCCGGCGATGAGCGCGCCCATGTCGAGCGAGAGGATGCGCTTGCCGCGCAAGCCTTCCGGGACCTCGTTATTCACGATGCGCTGTGCGAGGCCTTCGATAATAGCGGTCTTGCCAACACCCGGTTCACCGATCAGCACCGGGTTGTTCTTGGTACGCCGCTGCAGGATCTGAATGGTGCGGCGAATCTCATCGTCGCGGCCGATAATCGGATCGAGCTTGCCTTGCTCGGCCCGCTCGGTGAGGTCAATGGTATATTTCTCCAATGCCTTGCGCGTGTCCTCGGCATTCGGGTCATTCACCTGTTGGCCACCGCGCAGCTCATCAATGGCTTTTTCGATTGCACCACGCACCGCGCCTGCCTGTTGCAGGATTGACCGCAACGGCGACTTGTCGTCCATCGCCGCCAGTACGAACAGCTCGCTCGTTATGTACTGGTCACCGCGCTGCTGCGCCAGCTTGTCGGTCAAATTAAACAGCTTGCTCAGGTCATTGCCTATATGTACATCGCCGCCCGCACCTTCGACTTTTGGCAGACGATCAAGCGCGTCGCCAAGCTGCGAGCGCAGCAGGTTCACGTTGACTCCCGCCTTGGTCAGCAGGCCCCGCACGGATCCGCCCTGCTGGTCGAGCAGTGCCAGCATGACGTGCACCGGCTCGATGAACTGGTTATCGCGACCAACAGCCAGTGATTGCGCGTCCGCAAGAGCCATCTGGAATTTGCTGGTCAATTTGTCTAATCGCATTTGCTTCTCGTTTGCCGGTCGTGCCGGCGCCGAAACTTCCGCTGAGATAACGCCGATACGCCGATTTTCAAGTGTCGGGGGTCAGAGCCCAACAGCGCTGCAAGACCTTGTTGCTTCTTATGTGCGGTATATGAAGCTCAAGTGCCGGCCGGTCTGGCCGTCGCGGCGGTAAGAATAACAACGTGCGGCGTCGCCGTAGGTACAGACATTTGCACTATAGATCGAGCGCATGCCGATAGCCCGCATACGAGCCTCGGCCAGGCCTGCAAGGTTCGCCTGCCAGCGGCCGCGCTGGTTGGCGACAAACAAGGCCGACGGGCCTGCGCCCAGGCTGCCAAACTGCTGCCGGACCTCGTCGCCGACTTCGAAGGCCGACTGCGAGATCGCCGGGCCGATCCATGCCAGGATACCGGCCGGTGCGCATACGAATCGCGACACCGCTGCTTCGATAACACCCGCGGCCAGCCCGCGCCAGCCGGCATGCACAGCCGCCACTTCCTGCCCATCAGCGGAACAGAGCAACACCGGCAGGCAGTCGGCGGTCTGCACCACGCAAAGATCGCCTGGCCGACGGCCTATGATCGCGTCGGCCTCCGGCACTCCCGGCGCAAAGTCAGCAGAGCCCAGCTCCACCGCACGATTGCCATGCACTTGTCTGATCCAGATCGGCGTCCCCGGAAGGTCAGACTCACCACCGTCACGCAGCGTGGTGCCAGCTTTGATGTTCGGCGGTGCCGGCCAGTCTGCCGCAAGAACACGGCTGCTCACGACGCATCCTTGCGCAACACAGCAAGCAGGGCCTCAAAATCTGCCGGCGGCGGCGCCTCGAGTCGCAAGGTTTCGCCGCTGACCGGGTGGGCAAACTCAAGCCGCGTTGCATGCAGGGCCTGGCGCTTGAATGTGCGCAGCGTATCGATCAGCGCATCACTGGCGCGCGCCGGCAGCGCAAGTCGCCCGCCGTACGTTGGATCGCCGAGCAATGCGTGCCGGCGATGCGCGAGATGCACGCGAATCTGGTGGGTGCGGCCGGTTTCCAGCGAGACACTTATATAAGTGTGCGCGCGGAACCTCTCCAGTACGGTATACCGGGTGACAGCCGGCCGGCCATCTTGCCGAATGCACATACGCTTGCGATCAACCGGGTGCCGGCCGATCGGCTCATCCACGATGCCGCCGCCGGTGAGCACGCCGTTGCAGACGGCCACATAAAATCGCGCAATCGCGCGCTCGGCCAGCTGGCGCACCAGCGCCGTATGCGTCTCAAGCGTTTTGCCAATAAGCAACAGGCCGCTGGTGTCCTTGTCCAGGCGGTGAACAATACCGGCCCGTGGCAACTTTTGCAGCTCGCTCGCATGATTCAGCAGCCCGTTCATGAGCGTGCCGCGCGCATTGCCGGCGCCGGGGTGCACCACCAGCCCAGCGGGCTTGTTGACCACCATCAGTGCCGCGTCCTCATAGATCACGTCGAGGCCGATAAGCTCCGGCGCCGCCGCCACGGCCGGTTCCGCGACCGCCCGCACCTCAACCCGCTCACCGCCGTCGACCGCGTCGCTTGGCCGCGGTGATTTGCCATCGACGGTCACGGCGCCCGACAGCAGCCAGGCCTTCAGCCGGCTTCGCGAATACTCGGGAAACATCCGGGCCAGTGCCTGGTCCAATCTCTTGCCGGCCATCTGCGCCGGAATCAGCATGACTTTGGGTTCTGCTTTCATGGTGGCGCCAAGTCTACGGTATACTCGCCGACCGGAACGAGCCTGAGGCAAGAAATCGTTGGAACAGAACTCCTTTTTGATTCGATTGGGCGGGTGCCGGGCCGGTGTGGCGACCCTCGCTGCGGGCCTGGTGTTGTTGGCGGCTTGCGCTGGCAACGATGAGCTGCAAACCGAGATCGAGAGCCTGAGCGAGGCCTACGCCGAAGCGCAACTTAACATCGACCGCGGCAATTACTCGCGCGGCGTACAGATATTTGAGGCGATCCAGGCGCGTTATCCGTTCAGCGACATTAGCCGCCAGGTGCAGCTCGAACTCATGTACGCCTATTACAAATCCGGCCAGCGCGAGCAGGCAATTGAGGCCGCAGATACCTTCATGCGCGAAAACCCGATCCACGATCGCGTTGACTACGCGCTCTACATCAAGGGCCTTGCCTACTACGAGCAGGATGCCGGTTTCATCGAGCGGCGCTTCAACAAGGACGTCAGTGTTCGACCACCCAAGGACGTCGACCAGGCCTACTCAACGCTGCGGCGGTTGGTGGAGCGGTATCCGGCCAGCGAATATGCGGCGGACGCAGAACAGCGGCTATTGTTCCTTAAGAATCGAATGTCGGCTTATGAGAACCACGTGGCGGACTACTATATGCGTCGTGGCGCTTACGTGGCGGCGCTGAATCGCGCCAAGAGTGCGCTCGAGAATTACAACGGTGCCGAGGGCAACGCACGCTCATTAGAGATCATGGTGGAAGCGTACGAGGAACTCGGCATGCACGACCTGGCCGCCGACACACGTCGCGTTCTGGAGGCCAACTTTCCCAACGAAGGCTAGCGCAGGCCGAAACCGGCCTCACTCCGGAAACCGGTACCCGGACGTTATCGGGTAGCGCCAGTCGCGACCGAATGCGCGACTGCTGATGCGCACTCCCGGCGGTGCCTGGCGACGCTTGTACTCGTTGCGCTTCACCATCTCGAGAATTCGGATCACGACCTCACGATCGAAGCCGCGCGCCACAATTGCATCAACGGACAGGTCTTCTTCAATGAATGCTTCGAGAATCGGATCGAGTACGTTGTAGTCAGGTAGCGAATCGCTGTCCTTCTGATTCGCTCGCAACTCGGCCGACGGCGGCCTTGCAATAATGCGCTCAGGAATCACTGCACTTATCGAATTGCGATATCTGGCCAGTCGATAGACAAGCGTTTTGCTGCAGTCCTTTATTGGTGCAAAGCCACCAGCCATGTCGCCGTACAGCGTGGCATAGCCCACCGCCATCTCGCTCTTGTTGCCAGTAGTCAGCAACATGACACCGGTCTTGTTTGAAATCGCCATCAACAACAAACCGCGGCAACGCGCCTGTATGTTTTCCTCGGTGACGTCCTTGTCCAGGCCTTTGAATAATCCAGCCAATTGCGCCACGGTCGCATCGTACAAGGGGCCAATCGGCAACACGTCGTAACGTACGCCGAGTGTTCTTGCCTGCAGCGCAGCATCCTCCTGGCTCATGGTCGCCGTATAGCGGAATGGCATCATGACGGTGCGCACCCTTCCCGCACCCAGCGCGTCGCAGGCAATTGCTGCAACCAGCGCCGAGTCGATGCCTCCCGAAAGTCCAATGATCACGCCTGGAAATCCGTGTTTGTCGACGTAATCGCGCGTGCCACGCACCAGCGCGCTGTACACAGTTGCCTCGGTGGAGACTGGCTCCGCTATTGCGCCGCGCACTATAGAAACACCACTGCTGCCGCCCTGGATCTCGACGCAATACAGGTTGTCTTCGAACGCGGCGGCGCGAAACGCGACATCGCCGTTTGCCTGCATGCCGAAAGACCCACCATCGAAAACCAGTTCATCCTGGCCGCCAACCATGTTCACGTAAACCATCGGCACGCCGACCTCGGCCAGGCGCGCACGCGCCGCCGCCTCGCGGCGTTGCTGGCTGCGCAATTCGTAGGGCGAACCGTTGATGGATAGAATGCATTCTGCGCCTGCCGCCCGCGCTGCCAGCGTCGGTGCCGTCTGCCAGATGTCCTCGCAAATGGTCAGTCCGAGTGCAATGCCGTTGAGGCGGAAAACAGCGGCTTTGTTGCCTTTCGCGAAATAGCGTTCCTCGTCAAAAACACTGTAATTCGGCAGGCATTGTTTGCGATAACTGCTCAGCACCTCGCCGTCCTTGAAGACAGCGCAGCTGTTGTAAATATCGTCGTCCTGGTACTCGGGAAAGCCGACCAGGATTGCGATATCACGGACGTTGGCGCGAATTTCTGCAAGAGCCGTCTCAATGCGCTTGCGCAGTCCGGAGTGAAACAACAGGTCCTCGGGAGGATATCCGCAGATACTGAGTTCCGGAAAGATGACCAGATCTGCACGCAGCTCACTGCGCGCTCGCCTGGCGTAATTGAGAATTTTGGCGGTATTGCCAGCCACATCGCCGACCGCAAGGTCGATTTGCGCCAGGGCGATTGAGACAGAGCTGGTCATGGCCTAATCGCCAAGAATCTCCCGCATCTTGCTGCCGAGCTCGGCCGGCGAGCGCACGGTCGCCACCCCAGCCGCATCGAGTGCCTTGAACTTGTCGGCCGCCGTCCCCTTGCCGCCTGCGACAATAGCGCCGGCGTGACCCATACGCTTGCCTGCCGGCGCGGTGACGCCGGCGATATAGGCGACCACCGGCTTCGACACATTCGACTGTATGAACTCGGCCGCCGCTTCCTCGTCGGTGCCACCGATTTCGCCGACCATGATGATGCCGTGGGTATCCGGGTCGGCTTCAAACAACTCGAGACAGTCAATGAAATTCATGCCACGCACAGGGTCGCCACCGATGCCAATACAGGTCGTCTGGCCAAGGTCGTTGACGGTGGTCTGGTACACCGCCTCGTAGGTCAGGGTCCCGGATCTCGACACCACGCCGATACGTCCGGGCTTGTGAATAAAGCCCGGCATGATGCCGATCTTGCACTGCTGCGGCGTGATGATGCCAGGGCAGTTCGGTCCGATCAGGCGGCAATCGTAATCGCGCAGTGCCGACTTGACTCGCACCATGTCCATGACCGGGATACCCTCGGTAATACACACGATCAGGCTCACACCGGAATCGGCGGCCTCGAGTATTGCGTCGGCGGCAAACGCCGGCGGCACCAGGATCATGCTGACATCTGCACCCGTTTCTCGCACTGCATCTCGCATCGTATTGAACACCGGCACACCGATGTGCTGCTGGCCACCGCGGCCCGGGGTCACGCCGGCTACAAGCTGCGTTCCGTAGGCGATGCATTGCTCTGAATGAAAAGTGCCCTGGCTGCCGGTAATGCCCTGGCACACGATCTTGCTGTTCTTGTCCACCAGGATACTCATCGTGCCGCTCTCCTGGCCGCGACCACCTTTTTCGCCGCATCGGTGAGGTTATCGGCTGAAATAATGGCGAGGCCGCTACTGGCGAGTAATTCGCGACCCTTGTCGACGTTGGTACCTTCCAGTCGCACCACCACCGGGACACCGACACCGACTTCTTTCACTGCATTGATGATGCCTTCTGCAATCAGATCGCAACGCACGATGCCGCCAAATATATTCACGAGAATCGCCGTGACCTTGTCATTGGACAGGATCAGCTTGAATGCTTCCGCGACACGCTCTTTGGTAGCCCCGCCGCCGACGTCGAGAAAGTTTGCAGGCTCACCACCATGCAGTTTGATCAGGTCCATGGTCGCCATGGCAAGGCCGGCACCATTGACCATGCAGGCGATGTCGCCACCCAGTGATACGTAGTTCAGGTCATGGGCCGCCGCTTCGCGCTCCTTTTCGTCTTCCTGCGTAATGTCGCGCAACTCAACCAGCCTTGGCTGGCGATACAATGCATTGCTGTCGATATTGATCTTGGCATCCAGCGCGACGACGTCACCGGCCTTGGTGACGATCAGCGGATTGACCTCAACCAGGCTCGCATCGCATTCATCGTAGAGGCGATAGAGCTTCCTTATCAGGTCGGTGAATTGCCGTAACTGGCTGCTGTTCAGGCCGAGACCGAAACCAAGCTGCCGCGCCTGGTAGTCCTGCAGGCCGGCATCGGGGGCAATTGCCACCGTGAATATTTTTTCGGGTGTTTCGGCCGCTACCTTTTCGATGTCCATGCCGCCTGCCGCTGAAGCGATGAATGCCACCCGGCTGACCTCGCGATCGACCAGCATCGACAGGTAAAGCTCGCGCTCAATGGCCGAGCCGGACTCGACATAGACCACATTGACCGGCAGCCCCTCCGGCCCGGACTGGTGCGTAACCAACTGTTTTCCAAGCATTTCCTTGGCGGCTGCGTGTACTTCGTCGCGGCTGCGCGCGAGCCTTACACCACCGGCCTTGCCGCGCCCACCCGCGTGTATCTGGGCCTTGACCACCCAGAGATCGCCGCCCAGCTCTTTCGCCGCATCCGCCGCCGCATTGGGACTCTTGACCGCGATGCCGCGCGGCACCGGGATGCCGTACTCGGCGAACAGCCGCTTTGCTTGATATTCGTGGAGGTTCATTGCCCGTTTTTCGATGTTGTCCTGAGGGATGCGCCGAGGCGCACGAAACGGCGTATTTTGGAGTAATCCTCAGATGGACGCAAAAGCAATTGCACACGGCGCCTGCAACAGGCAACAATCCCCGGCATGAACCGCGCATCGTCTGAATCCCAGCTCAAGAGGACTTTTCGCGGCGGTCGCGAGGCTCTCCTGCAGCGCGCCACCGAGGAACTCGACCTCACCTGGCGAGTCCTCACGACCCTGAATATCACCCGAATCCTGATCGCCGCAGGCCTGATCGGACTTTTTTTCGTCGGCGGCGATGCGCACGTCTTTGGTGCCGAGTATCCGGTAATGTTCCTGGCAACTGCGGTCGGCTATCTGATCTTCGCCGCTGGCTCGGCTGTGACCCTGCGCAAGCGCTGGTTGCCGCTCGGCGTGCAGTCGGTTGCGCAGTCATTGGCCGATATTGCCGCGATCGTCGTGTTGATGCATGCAAGCGGCGGCATTGAAAGCGGCCTGGGTGGCCTGCTGGTGGTCTTTGTTGGCGCCGGCAGCCTGGTGCTGCCACTGCGATTTCCAACGGTTATCGCTGCCTTCGCCACGTTCGCCATTCTGGGCGAGCAAATATATACGCAGCTGTCAGGCTTCGTCTCGAGTACCAACTACGCCGCCGCCGGTATTCTGAGTGCCGTCATATTCGCGATGGCGCTCGCGACCCGACCGCTCGGCCGGCGCATACAGGCCAGTGAAGCACTCGCCCTGCAACGCGGCGTCGATCTCCGCAACCTGTCCCAGCTGAACGAATACATCGTGCAACACCTGCGTGAAAGTATCATCGTCATCGACGCCAACGATGAGGTGCGGCTACACAATAATTCGGCAGTGCAGTTGCTCGGTGCAACACAACAGGTCAGTGACATGCCGCTGCGCAGCGTAAGCGAACCACTCGCGGACTACGTCAAGGAGTGGCGGGCGAAACCAGTTCTTTCATCACATCCGGAATTCTCAACGAGCAGCAGCCTGCCGATCACAGCTCATCTGGCGCCATTGGGCAAGGATGGCGTGAGAACCGGACCGGTTCTGATTTTTCTCGAGGATGCGAGCCTGATGAACGAGCGTGTGCAACAGTCCAAGCTGGCCTCGCTCGGGCGCCTGAGCGCCAGTATCGCACACGAAATTCGCAATCCGGTCGGGGCAATGAGTCACGCCGCGCAATTGCTGGCCGAGGGCGAAAACATCTCCGCGGATGACCTGCGGCTAACTGAAATTATCAAGACTCACTCGAGTCGCGTCAGTCATATCATCGACAATATGTTGCAGCTGTCACGGCGGGAAAGCAGCCGTCCGGAAAGATTTGCGGCCAAACCATGGTTACTGGAGTTTGCGGACGAATTCTCGCGCACTCTTGAATTGCAGGAAGGTGAGTTCAGCGTTGCCGGGGTACCGGATGACCTCGAAGTCCGCATGGATCCAAGCCATTTTCGCCAGGTGCTTTGGAATCTGTGCGATAACGCGGTCAAGTATGCTAGTGAAACCGGCGGCATCCTGGTACAGATCGAGGCGGGTCGACTGCAAGGTCAAAGCCGCCCATATGTTGATGTGCTGGATCATGGTCGCGGCGTGCAGGCCACAACTGCGAGCAAGATGTTTGAACCGTTTTATACCGAGCGATCCGGCGGCACGGGGCTCGGCCTGTACATTTCGCGCGAATTGTGCGAGCTGAACCGGGCAACCTTGATGTACCTTGACCGGCCCGGTGGTGGCAGTATCTTTCGCATAGTTTTCGCTGATCCGGATCGATGGGACACAGGTAACACTTAATGCGGCAAGCACGTGCACTGGTGGTTGACGATGAACCGGACATCTGCGAATTGCTGAAGATGACGCTTGGTCGTATGCAGATCCGCACAGACGCGGCGGCCAACGTTGCCAACGCCAAATCCAGGCTCAGTGCCGGGCATTATGATATCTGCCTGACCGACATGCGCCTGCCGGACGGAGACGGGCTCGAGCTGGTGGCGTGGATGCAAATGCATGCGACCGGCGTGCCGGTCGCGGTGATTACCGCACACGGCAACGTGGAAACCGCCGTGCAGGCGCTCAAACTTGGCGCTTTCGATTTCATTTCCAAACCGCTGGACTTGAATCATTTGCGTAACATCGTCGCGAACGCGCTGAAGATCGAAGACAAATCGCGCAACCGGCCATCGCGCCTGCTGGGCGAATCGCCCGCAATGTATGAACTGCGTGAGATGGTCGACAAGGTATCTCGCTCGCAGGCACCAGTGCATATATCCGGCGAATCCGGCACCGGTAAGGAACTGGTTGCACGATTGATACACGACAGCGGACCGCGCGCCGACGGGCCGTTCGTCGCAGTCAACTGTGGCGCCATTCCGGGCGAGCTCATGGAAAGCGAGTTCTTCGGTCATCGCAAGGGCAGTTTCACCGGTGCCGTGAGTGACAAGCTCGGCCTGGTGCAAGGCGCTGATGGCGGCACGCTGTTTCTCGATGAAATCGCCGACCTGCCGCTGGCGATGCAGGTGAAACTGCTGCGTGTCATCCAGGAGAAATCGGTGCGACCGGTCGGCGCCTCAGCCGAGGTGCCCGCCGATACGCGTATTCTTTCGGCCACCCACAAAAACCTGGGCCAGATGGTTGCCACAGGGGATTTTCGCGAGGATTTGTATTACCGTATCAACGTCATCGAATTGCATGTGCCCGCATTGCGTGAGCGAGGCGACGACGTCGTGTTGCTTGCGAAACACATCCTTGCGAAGCTCAATGCAACAGTGACGCTGGACGATAGCGCCTGCAAGGCGCTGGTCAACTACACTTTTCCCGGCAATGTCCGCGAGCTCGAGAATATGCTCGAGCGTGCCGTTACGCTTTGCACAACGGGCCGGATCAGCGCAGCGGACTTGCACATGCGTGATGCGCCGGGCAACGCCGGCGACGGACTGCAATTAGCAGGCTCGGATCTCGACAACCAGGTGGACCACGTACAGCGGCAGGCTATTGTCGAAGCACTGGAAAAAACCCGCTATAACAAGACCGCGGCAGCTCGGCTGCTCGGGCTTTCATTTCGGCAGCTGCGCTACCGGATCAAGAAGCTCGGTATCGAGTAATGCAAAGGGGGTCAGAGCCCTTTTTCAGAAAAGGGCTCTGACCCCTTTGGAACTGACAATAATTGTCAGTTTGTGACGAAGCTTGTCGGTTTTCAGCGTCAAAAATGGCCGGTTCGTCAACGCCGGCGAACCACGGTGTTCGTTATATACCCTTCTCAATCATATGGTTATGGTGGCACCACCAATCTTGGCACGCGGCTTGCTTTGAATAGGCCAAGGCGATGACGCCGTATTCAAGAACGTTCATTTTCACGGAGACAGACAAATGAAGAAGCAACAGGGTTTTACACTGATCGAACTGATGATCGTGGTCGCGATTATCGGTATTTTGGCGGCCATCGCTATTCCTGCATACCAGGACTACACGATCCGCGCACAGGTTTCTGAGGGCCTGAACCTGTCGGGCGGCGCGAAAGCAGCCGTTACCGAGTTTTTCCAGGATCGTGGCATTCTGCCGGCCGACAACGCCACGGCTGGTCTGGCTGCCGCCGCCGCAATCCAGGGCAAGTACGTTGGCAGTGTGACGGTTGCTGCCGGTGTGATCACGGTGGGCTACGCCAAAGCTGCGCACACGACCATCAACGGCAACAGCATCACCTTGACGCCCGATACGACACAGGTCGGCAGCGTTCAGTGGACCTGCGCCGGTGTTGGCATTCTGCCGAAGCACCTGCCGGCCGCTTGCCGCCCGTAAGACTTTGCACTTAGCGCATTTATGCCTAAGTGACCAGTCAGGAAGCCCCGGCTTGCCCGGGGCTTTCTTTTCACTGGCTCGAAATAATTCAGTAACATACGCGCCATGACCGCAATGAAAAACCATAGTCAGGGCTTTACGCTGATCGAATTGATGATCGTGGTTGCGATCATCGGCATCCTCGCCTCCATTGCAGTATCGGCCTACCAGACCTATACGGTGCGCGCACAGGTTGCAGAAGCGCTCAACATGGCTGCCGGTGCCAAGGCGCCGGTCGTTGACTCCTACAACATGGAAGGTCGGCCGCCGGCGGATCGAACCGCCGCTGGCCTCACCGCCGCGCCCACCGATACCCAGGGCAAATACGTTGGCGAGGTGGATGTCATCGATGGCCGGGTGCAGGTTACTTTTGGCAATGACGCGCACCAGGACATTCAGAATGCAACAATTTCGTTCACGCCCTATATGACACCCGGCGGCAGCATCATCTGGCGTTGCGGCGCCGCGGGCGCACCGGGCGGTGCCGTCGAACTGACCGGCGGAGGTGTGACCGCCGCTCACGTCGCGCCCACGGTACAGGAGCGATACCTGCCGTCCAGTTGTCGCGACTAAGACCTCGGTCAGGCTGCAAAATGATCTTTCCGGACTAATTCGAAGGTTTGACTTAATCAAATTCCCTATCTGTGACAAGCCGCACAAAATCGAGTTGATCCGGGGACTTAGATCAGTGAGACTGTAACGCTCACGGGCAAGACTGAGCAGCATTTCTAGATGGCGGCACCCGCATCACAATCCAATCTGGCAGGCCTCCCCCGACGCCTGGTGCAGGATGGCATCATCAGCGAGGACAAGCTCGCCGAGGCCGAAGAGCAGCGCAAAAAGGACAAGGTGCCGCTGGTTGCCTACCTGGTAAACGAGAACCTTGCGAATGCCCGTGCCATTGCCGTGGCGGCATCGCACGAATTCGGCGTGCCACTGCTGGACCTCGACGCGCTCGACGTCGACCTCGAGGTCATTCGCAGCATTGATCAAAATTTGCTCAACAAGCATCGCGTGCTGCCACTGGTCAAACGCGGCCAGCGATTGTTCCTCGCCATTGCCGATCCGACCAATTTACAGGCTATCGATGACATCAGGTTTCAAACCAGCATGCGTATCGATCCGATCGTGGTCGAACAGGACAAGCTGGAGCAAAGGATTGTCAAAGCCATCGAAGCTGTCGACACCAGGATGGATGGCCTCGCTGACGATGATTTTGACCTCGAGAATCTCGATGTAACGAGCGAGGAAGACCATCACGACGATATTGCTCGCGACGATATTGAAGACGCACCCGTGGTGCGTTTCGTCAACAAGATCTTGCTGGACGCCATCAAGCGCGGTGCGTCTGACGTGCACTTTGAGCCGTACGAGAAGTTCTTCCGCGTCCGCA
>JAOUHU010000051.1 GCA_029884455.1 Gammaproteobacteria bacterium
CGATCGACCAGGGCGGTTGTTTCGAAACCAGCCGGCCGACAACCCACGCGGACCCGACCTATGTTGTTGACGGCGTGGTGCACTACTGCGTTACTAACATGCCGGGTGCGGTGCCGCGCACCAGCACCTTCGCCCTGACCAACGCGACGCTACCGTTCGTCAAGGCGCTGGCGAAACACGGCTGGCGCGACGCCCTGATTCGCGACCCACATCTCGCCAATGGCCTGAACATTCATGATGGCCGCGTGATTTACGAAGCGGTTGCGAAGGATCTCGGCTTCGAGCACCGCCCCGCAACCGAGGTACTGCGCGCCGCCTAGCCCGTAATCATGCGCCGCAGCACATTGTCCTTCTGCTTGAAGTGGTGATACAGCGCCGCGAGTACGTGCACGCCGACAATCACGGCAATGATGATCCAGCCGGCCTGGTGCAGTTCCTCGAACATTTCGTGTTGTTCACGGTTCTCTGCCAGCAGCGGGCCGAAGGAAAACAGGCCGAAGAACCAGATCGGCTGTTGTGCTGACACAAGAATGCCCAGCGTGATCTGCGCAAAGATCAGCACGTAAAGACCCCAGTGCGCGATGCGCGCCGACAGCACCTGCCAGCGCGGCATGCCGGCAGGATCTTCGGGAGTGGGGTTCATGAGTTTCCAGGCGAGGCGCACCAGCATGATGACGAGCAGCAGCAGTCCGAAGGAACGGTGCGTGTTGGCAAGCTCGGTGCGCGCATCGCCGCGCTCCATACCCGTGAAGGTGAGCCCGGCGATCACCAGGCAGACCATGAGTATTGCCACCACCCAGTGCAACAGTTTTGCGGGCCAGCCATATGTCTCGCTTGTATTTTTCAGTGCCACCATGAATCTCCCTGCAATGCGGAACCGACTGGCCCGCGGGCGCTCAAAGTAGCAGATCGGCACGATTCTGTGCACTGGTCCCGGGCAGGAAAAATGCGAAGAAATCTTATGCTGGCAGCGACGCTGCTCATGGCCGGACCTCTCAATGCGGCGGATGACGGTCCTTTCCTATACGAGTTCGAGGAACTCGCGCCCGGGGTCTGGACAGGCATTCGCCCGGATGCGCCGCGCTTTCCCGTTATGGGCAACAGCACCTTTGTCATCAGCGATGCGGGCGTGGTGGTATTCGACGGCGGCGGCATGCCACTCATGAGCGAGCAGCTGCTGGCGAAAATTCACTCGCTGACTGACAAACCGATAACGCATCTCATTATCAGTCACTGGCATGGCGACCACCACTTCGGTATCTCGCGCATTGCTGAGGAATATCCCGATGTAAAAATCATTGCGCACAAATTCACGGCCGATGTGATCAACAGCACGCGCATCAGTTACATCGACCGCGGACCCGGGTTCTACGAGCGCAACCAGGAAGAATTCGAGCGCATCGTCACGACAGGCATCGATGCGCAAGGCGTGCAACACAGCGAGGTGGATCGCGATATCTACCGGCGCATGCTCGCGGACCGTGTGATTGTCGAGCCGGAGTACCGGCGCGCGCGCCTCACGCCACCGAATGTGTTGATGACAGACGAATACACGATTGAAACCGGCGGGCGCCGCATCGAGCTCAAATTTCTTGGCCAGGGCAATACCGCGGGCGATATCGTCATGTGGCTGCCCGTAGAGCGCATCGTGGCGAGCGGCGACATCGTCGTGCTGCCAAGCCCTTATGCATACAATGTTGCGCCCTTATCCTGGGCGCTTACGCTGCGCAATCTCAAATTGCTGAATTACGCGATTCTCGTCCCGGGCCACGGCCCCGTGCAGCGGGACACGGCATACGTCGATCTGCTCATCGAGGCCGCGAATTCGATTGCGGCACAACGGGATATGCTGCTGGCCTCGGGAAAATCGGCCGAGGAGACACAGGCGGCACTCGATTTCAGCGCCTTCGAAGAGCGCTTTACGCACGGCGATGAGTACCTCCGAATTCACTACCAGGAATGGTTCGTGGACCCGCTACGGGCTTCGACGATGCGAGCACTGAGCGGCGAGCCCATGGTTACAGTTCCGGCGCCTGAGAGTATTGCTTTCGACGACCCGCGCTGGGTCGTCGACGGCGCAGAGCACGGGCTCGTCGATTACCTCGGGCAGAAGGCCCTGAAATTGCGCGATGGCAGTGCACTGCTGCCCGAGCTCGATCTGCAAAATGCCATCGTCGAATTCGACCTCGCTGTCACACCCGAGCGTGGCTTCGCCGGGCTCATGTTTCGCTGGCAGGACGAATACAATTACGAGAATTTCTATATCCGCCCGCACCAGTCCGGCAATCCCGATGCCAATCAGTACCAGCCTGTCATCAATGGCGCGACGGCATGGCAGTTGTATTACGGCGAGGGCTACGGTGCACCCGTCAGATACCGCTTCAACCAGTGGCAGCACGTGAAAGTGCTTTATGCGGGTTCGCAGGCGCGCGTGTATATCGACTCGGAAGAACCGGTACTCACGATCGCGGCGCTGAAACGCAGGGACCGCAGTGGTGCCATCGGCCTGAGTGTCGCCAATTTTGCGGCGGCGCATTTTGCCAATTTCAAATACACGCGGCTTGCTGATGCCTACGAATTTCCGCCTTCACCGCCGCCACCATATGCCGAGGGCGTGGTGCAGAGCTGGCAGGTCTCGGATACGTTTGCCGAAAGTGAACTCGAAAACGTCACCGAAATTGAGCATGAGTTCATCGAGGCACGCAGCTGGACACCGCTCGCCGCCGAGAGCAGCGGCATCACGAATCTTGCAGAACTGCCGGGCGGCACAGCCGATGCCAATACGCGCATCGCGCGTTACGTGGTACATGCGGATAGACGCGAGACGCGGTTGTTCCGCTTTGGTTACAGCGATCGCGCCCGCGTGTACCTCGATGGCGAACTCATCTACCAGGGCAACAACAACTACCAGAGCCGCGACTATCGATATCTTGGCACCATCGGCCTGTTCGATGCCGTGGCGTTGCCATTGCGGCGCGGTGACAATGAATTGTGGATCGCCGTGAGCGAGGACTTCGGTGGCTGGGGCGTGATGGGCAAATTCTAGAAGCTGTGGCCGAGCACCATGCTCCAGCCGTCTACGTGTGCGCCGTAGATGAGCTTCAGGCCAAGGCGCAGTTTCTTTATTTTCCAGTTGCGCGCCGAGACATCGGCCTCGATTGCAGCGCCGATTTCATAAAAGGAATTGAAGTCGAGCGCGTTGCGATGCTCGCCCAGGAAAGTGGTGTTGCCTGCCAGGAACACCGCGGCAAGCGGGGTGTTGCCGAGTTTGAGACTGGTCGGGTGCACGGCAGAAAAATCGACATCGAAAGCGAGCACATTGGCGCTGAATTCCAGTGTCGGGCTCGAAGCATCCGTCGAACTGATGTAGTGGTCGGTGAAGCCGCCGCGTATCTCGAGGTCGAAGCCGCGCCATGGCCGCTGGTATTCGGCGCTGATGGAGCCGCCAACGATATTGGCGTCTGCGAACCAGTCGAACACGATGCCTTCAAACGCGAGCCGTAAATAAGTCTCGGCAATAAGGCCATCGTAATGCGCGCGATTCTCGAGGCGCGCAAAACCCGCCGTGACCGCAGCGAACAGGGACAGTCTCTCACTCAGCGGTGTTTCGTAACCGAGCGACACGGAGCCACCCCAGGTACGCCAGTCGCTGGCCACTGATTCGTTGGTATCGATGGCAAAACCCGCATCCAGTGTCTGGTAGGCCAGCAGCCCTTCGACAAACACATGGCCGCCCTCGCGTTCGCGATTGAAGGTGTAACGGTACGGCAGGCGATAGGCCTTTAGGCGCGCATCCTGCACGTCGCTGCCCGAATCCGGGTAAAACGTGGCTGCAGAAATATCCGGGCTCACGGCAAAGCTGACCATAGCCGCATAGCCGGCACCGAGGCTTTGCGAATCGAGTTCGGCCAGTGCACTTTGCCGCAGCTCATCGATGATGTCCTGCGGATCCGTTTGTGCGAACGCTGGTGCCGTGAATGCAATACAGGTTTTGCAAAGCAACAGTACGAGCCGGGTCCTACGCATGATTTCGCCTCTTTGAATTGGCCTATATACTACGGGCTGCATGCATCGGCGGCGAGTGCCGCAGAACGCGGGGGAGACATGGCCGATAAGAAGAAAGAAACAACAAACGATATCAGTGCACTGGGCTTCCTGTTGCGTTTCCTTGCCGCGCTGGCGCTGGTGCTGTTGACCTATAACCCCAGCGGCCACTCGGCGTTTCACTGGATTACATCGGCTATCGGCGCGCGCGAGTTCGGGCCGATCTACCTGTTGCTCATCGGTGTGCTGCTGGTCGGCTGGTCCATTTTCTGGATAGCAACCTGGCGCGCGTTGGGCACGCTGGGCGTTACGCTGGCCGTGATCGTGTTCGGTGCCATCATCTGGCTGTTCTACGATATCGGCCTGCTGCAGAGCAAATCGGTTTCAGCGATCACCTGGATCTCACTCATTGGTCTCGCCGCGGTGCTCGCCATCGGCGTGTCCTGGTCCCACGTCTGGAGACGGATTACCGGGCAAATCAACGTCGAGGATGTCGACGACTAAACGCATGGTCCGCATTGCGGGCGCGGGAGTTTTGCGATGAACACACTGGCTCGGAGACTGCTGCCCTGTTGCCTGCTGCTGGCAGGCACGGTGCTGGCAGACGAGGGTGACAAGTATTTTTATATTGAGGGTTCCTACCTGGATCCCGAAACCGCACTGCCCCTGGACAGCGGCGCAGGCCTGCAGCTTGGTATTGGCGGCGAGCTCAACAGGCTGCTAAACCTCGAAGGCTATTTGCGTTCCTCGAGCACGGGCGGTTCGCCGAAACTGAAGAGCACTGGCATAGGGGCCGACCTGCAATTCGTATTCAATCGCGACGGGCGCTTCCAGCCTTTCCTGTTCACCGGCTTCGGCTACCAGGACACCAGGGCGACCGGCGACAGCAGCGTCGACGGCGGTGTACTCACGGGCGGGGCGGGCTTTCGTTCGCAGCTCGGCAGCGGCCGTACCAGCGTGCGCGGCGAATTTCGCTATAACGCCTTCAATGCCTATGGCCTGCACATCGATGAACAGCTCTACAGCCTGGGGTTGGAATTTGCTTTTGGCAAAAAGTCGCCACCACCGGTAGTTCCGATGCAGGTACGTGACAGCGATGGCGACGGCGTCGCCGATGAAACCGACGAATGCCCGGGCACACCGGCAGGCATTGGCGTGAATCGCGCCGGTTGCCCGCTGGACGGTGACGGTGACGGTGTTGCCGATTACATGGACGAATGCCCCGGCACGGTGCGCGGTGCCGCGGTCGATGCGAGGGGCTGCGAACTCGATGGCGACAAGGACGGCGTCGTGGATCGCCTCGATCAGTGCCCGGATACGCGCGCGGGCGCGCAGGTCGACATCAACGGCTGCGAGATCCGTGAGGAAATCCGACTGCCCGGCGTCAATTTCGAGAGCAATTCGGATCGCCTGCTGCCTTCCGCGGCATCGGTACTCAATGACGCGGCCGAGACCCTGCTCAGGAATCCGAGCATCCGCGTCGAAGTTGCGGGCCATAGCGACAGCGACGGCAGTGCCGAGTACAACGAATCGCTGTCGGCAAGGCGTGCAGCAACGGTGCGCGACTACCTCATCACGGGTGGTGTGAATGCGGATCGCATTACCACCCGCGGTTATGGGGAGTCGCAGCCCATAGCAAGCAATGCTACGGCCGAGGGCAAGGCGACCAACCGGCGCGTGGTATTGCGAGTAACCGCGCGCTGATTCTTAACCTGCATCGGGCAGGTGTTAGCCTGCCTGCTGGAAGGGGTATTGACCGCCTGATTGCGCAGGCGTAGCGTTGCCTCGTCGATTCCGCCCGGACTCCCGGGCCACCATGTAAGTCGATGGATCTGATGTTGTTTGTGTCAGCGCGCTAGAGAGCGTGGGGGCGGAAATGCAATCCAGGATTCGGAGGCTGGTCATGAACAAAAAATCCTTTACCGCCCTGTGCCTTGTGCTGCTGCTGTTAGGCTCCGCAATGGCGCAGGATACCAATCTCAACCGCGCCGAAGTCGGCGTCATAAAAAACAAGCTGGTCGCAGTCAAGCAGGCCCTGGGCGGAGACCCGGATGGCTATGCGCTGGATACGGAAGAATACGACCTGCCAACCAATTTCAGTTCGGCCGGCAAGGGCAAGTACTGGGCGCTCACCTCCAACGTGTACCTGAACTACACCGACAAGGCGCTCAAGGATTTCGAGGCAAACTCGGAACAGGCCGCGGCCGACGCCCAGGCGCAATACATGGCCGCCGTCATGAGCGGCAACCAGGCTGCGATGCAGGCGGCAATGGCGGGCATGATGCAGGCCGGCACGCCCGGCGAGGCCAAGGAAGACCTGTCGGTCAACGTACAGTTCAATATGAACCCCATGGCCGGCATCGACCCTGACGGCGTGCTGTTCGAAAAGCCGGGTGTCATTGCGCTCAAGGACTATGACGTTGCCAACAGTTCCGGACAGCTGGTGGTGTATTTCGACCCGGTCAAGCTGCGCGAAACCGAAACGCTGTCGCAGGTCGACCTTAGCCTGCCGCAGGGTGGCGTCTCGAACCGCACCGGCGTTTTCAATATACAAGTTACGCTGCGCGGTCCTGTTGCGAGTATCGAGGCACTGGCACAGCGCATGGACACCGGTGCAGTGCTCTCGCTCATCGACAGCCTGTAAACATATGTTGCGCACTCTATTGATGTTTGCTGCCTGCCTTTGCAGCACAGCAACCTTTGCGCAGGATGAAGCCGACGCCGATACCCGCGAGGTACTTGCCTACACGCTCAGCGAAGCCGGACTCGCGAAGTACAGCCAGGCGACACGCAACCTTGCTGCGTTGGACGACGGCATGCCGGGTGCCTGCGAAGAGGATACCGGCGAAGCTTCGATCGACGAGATGGTTGCGTCCCTGGATGCCTGGCCCGGCGCCTCGGGCGCCATTCGAGCGGCGGGCATGACGACGCGCGAGTACATCGTGTTCAGCTGGTCACTAGTGCACAACGGGCTCGCCGCCTGGAGCGCGAGCCAGCCCGGCGGTTCCCTGCCACCGGGTGTCTCACGCGCGAATGCGGATTTCGTCATGCAGCACGAAGCGGAGCTGCAGCAAATCGGCGCATCCGCGTCCGGCGACGACTGCGAAGATACTTACGACGACGAAGAATACGACGAAGCGATCGAAGAATAGTCGCTGACAAGGATCGCGGTCGTCAGGACCCGGCGGTGAAATCGATCTCGATATCGACGCTCGCCATGCGCCCGTCGGCAGGATCGTAGGCCGGCACGTCCGGGCACGAATAGTGCCCCGCAACAGAATCGGCTGTGATGTCCATGCCGCCCGTGCAGTTTTCGGCGCCTGCCGTTGCGATTGGCCGGCCGCGCGCAACGCTGACTCCGACCTCATACAGGCTCACTGTAATGAGCGCATTGGGTGCATCGGACCCCGAGTTACCAAATTGCAGCCAGGTCATTTCGCCATCGCTGATGCTTGCCGGGATGTTGAGCGGCACTTCTTCATCCACCTCGAACATGCCGGTAACCCTGACCATGGCGCTGCCGGTGACATAGGTGCGTGCACTGATGACAGGCACATCGCCGCTCGCACCCGGCATGGTGAAGCCCGGTGGCGGGCTGTCGTCGGCCTGCTGCATATCGTCGCCGTCGTCGTTCGCAGATTCATTGTCCGCGGAACAGGCGGCAATGCCTGCCAATACAAATAATAAGGAAACCCCTGACAATCGAAATTGCATTTAAAGCTCCCGTTTTCTGCGCGCGCCGATGTGCGGCCGGCATTGCGCGGAGTATACTCCTGCTGCCGGCGGGGACCGGCAAGCGAGATTCATTGCATGCCGCTACTGATCCGCTGCCGCGCAGCTCGTCGCCAGCAACAGTTCCGTCAGCGCATTGAAACTCAATGGATTCAGCCCCGTGAGTTCATGGATGCGCTGCATGCGTGCATAAATCGTATTCGGGTGTCGCTGCAGCGCCGCCGCAGCTTTAAGTGCGTTCATGTCAGCATCGGCGTAAGCGCGCAGTGTCGCGAGCAGGGTGCCGCGCGATTTCCGGTCGGCTTCGAGCATTGGCGCCACCCATGCTGGCAGCGACGACTGCAGCTGCTCGCTCGCTACCCGCACCAGCATGTCACGTAACGGCACATGTGCGAATGGCACGACGCGACTGCCAACACTCGCGAAATCGAGCGCGATTTTTGCCTCGCGCAGTGCCGCCGGAATGTGCGATGTCGAGGGCGCATCGCGGCTGACCCCGATCAGTGCCGCCGGGCCCACGGTGCGCAGCGGCGGCATGAGCCGGTCGGCGAGCAGTAACTGCGGTGCGGTCCAGCCGGACAGGCGCTGCGTGCCGGAGACGATGATCGTGACGAGATTGTCGCGGATACCGACCAGCACCCGCAGCGGCAGGTTGCGAATGGCGGCAGTAACGGCATCGGCCATACGCTGTGCACGCGGCGCGTTCTCCATTTCGCGCGGGTCCACCGAGCGTGCGACGACAACGCAAAACGATTGTCGCTGTTCGAGGTAGCCCGCACGGCGCAGCATCTGCGCCGCACGCCGGTCGGACTCATCGTAGCCTCCGAGCAGCAGCTTGAAGAGTTCCGTACGCCGGTCGCCTTCGGCCTCGGCCAGGGACCGCGTGTGGCTAACGTATTCGGCGGTGAGCAGCGTGCTCACGGCATTCACGTACTCACTCGCGAACTCGGCGACGGCCGCAACCACACGGCGCGCATGTGCGGCGGGGTCGGCACTCTGCAATGCCGCATCCTGCAGCCAGTTGCGGAGCGCCGTGTGCAGGCAGCGATAGCTGGCCAGCTCGGCGTCGAGCGGGAATTTCTGTTCGGCGCGCCGCCGCGCGTGTTCGAGCACAAAGGAGACCTCATTCGCCGTGCCCCCGCCCGCAAATGCGGCAACCGCGTCCAGGTGGGCTGCGAGGTGTGCCTCGAGCTCGGGGCCCAGGTCCGGGTTCCTGGAAGCGGAGAAGGCGGGTACCTCGTTCTGCACCGTGCGCGACAGGGCCGCGACCACGGTCGTCGCGCCCGCCTGCAGCACCCGTGCCACGGTACGCAGCACCCCGGCCTCACGCAGCCGCTGTACGGCAGCGCTGATGCGGGCAATTTCGGCGGGTGAATTCATTTTGTGCAGTCTACACAATAAAAGAATCAAAACAGCAGTATTTCGCCTGATGAATGGCAAAAATTTTGTGAATAACCTCTGTTTTAAACGCAAACGTCAACAGAGAGGAGAGAGCGAAATGGCAAAGTATTTATTCGTGTATCACGGCGGCAAGAACCCCGAGTCCGAGGCAGAGGTCGCCGCGGTCATGGATGCCTGGGGCGCGTGGCTCGGTGGCATGGGAGCGGCGGTAATTGACGGCGGCAACCCCGTGGGCAAGTCGACCACGGTGCACGCCAACGGCAAGGTGACGAACGACGGCGGCTCTAACCCCGTGAGCGGCTATGGCATGTTCGAAGCCAGCGACGTCAAGGACGCCATCGCCAAGGCCAGGGGCTGCCCGATCCTCAAGGACGGCGGTTCGGTCGAACTGGCGGAAATAATCGACATGTAAAATAGAGCGGCAGTGCGGCCGCTTGCTAGACTGCGCAAGGGTCCGTTCGAGGACCGAAACAGGAGGATCATCCGATGCGCGTATTCGTATGGATCTTTGCGGCAGTCCTGGCGCCGACGGCTTTTGCCGAGCCGTCACTCGAAGTCTACGGGGCCCTTCCCACAGTACAGAATGTCGCGGTCTCGCCGAACGGCGAATATGTCGCCTATCGCAGCGTGGCCAACGGCACCGACATCGTGCGTGTTGTCTCACTGCGCGAGAAAAAAGCAGTCAGCGGCGCGGAGGTCGCCGACGTGAAACCGCGTGACGTGTTTTTCGTGAATAACGAGCAGGTGCTGTTTCGCGTCGCCGACAACCGGCGCGTGGAGCGTTTCCGCGGCCACCTCGAAGTCAGCTCGGTGTTCGCGCTCGACATCGCCACGGGCAACGTCAGGCAGCTGCTGACGCCCGGGGACGGCGTGGTCTACCCGGGACAAACGGGGCTCGGCCGCATCGTGGGTATCGCACCCGATGGCAAGTCCGTGTTCATGCCGGCTTACTACGGCGAACCGACGATTGTCATGAGCCAGTACGTGGCGCCGCCTTTTGCACTGCTGCGCGTCGCCCTCGAGGGCCTGGGCAAGCCGACGCGCACCAAGGCCGGCACCACCGCGACCGAAGACTTCTTTGTCGACGCCGAGGGCGAGGCCATCGCCATGGAAGAATTCGACGCAACCAGAAACGTGCACAGCGTGCTGGCCCTGCAGGATGGCAGCTGGCAGGAAGTGTTTCACGAGGACACCAACCTCAAGGCGCGCAGTTTTGTCGGGCTTACACAGGATCGCAGCAAACTCGTGGTGCTCGATACCAGCGATGCAACCGGACGCACGGCGTATTTCACCATGAGCCTCACCACGGGCGAGTTCGATGGGCCGATCTACGGCCGCGACGACGCCGACGTGGAGGCCGTACTCACGGATCCGCAGCGCGTCGTGCACGGCGTGCGTTATTCAGGCTTCACGCCAAGCTATCACTTTTTCGATGCCGAACTCGAGCAGCGCGTGAAAGACATCCAGGGCGCCTTCGAGGGTTATGCCGTGCATCTTGTCGACTGGTCGCCCGACTGGCAGCACCTGGTGGTGCTGGTCGAAGGCTCGGAGTCCTCGGGCGACTATTTCCTGTTTTCCAAGGGCCAGGAGCCACGTTATCTCACCGCACGCCGGCCCGACATTACTGCAGAAGATGTGCATGCGATCGGGCGTGTCAGCTTCACGGCACGCGATGGCATGCGCATCCCCTCGCTGATCACGATCCCCAGGGATCGCATCGCCGACATGAAAAACCTGCCGGCAGTGGTGATGCCGCATGGCGGGCCTGCGTCCCACGACGAAATCGGTTTTGATTATTGGGCGCAGGCGCTGGCGAACGAGGGCTATCTCGTGATCATGCCGCAGTTCAGGGGATCGTCGGGATTCGGCGCGGCACACAAGGCGGCAGGGTATGGCGAATGGGGCCGCAAGATGCAGGACGATATCTCGGATGCCGTGGCCTTTTTTGCATCCCGAGGCATGATCGATCCTGAGCGCGTGTGTATTGCCGGTGGCAGTTACGGTGGCTATGCAGCACTCGCGGGCGGTGCGTTCACACCGGATCTCTACCGCTGCGTGGTGTCTATCAACGGCATCGGCGATCTCGATGCCTTCCGCAACTGGGTACGCAGCGAGCAGGGGCGCTCCAGCGAAGCGCTGGCCTACTGGGAACTGCAAATCGGCAAGGACACTTATACGGCGGCGGACGCACGTGCCGCTTCGCCGGAGTTTTCGGTCGCCAGTTTTGCGGCGCCCGTGCTGCTGATTCATGCCAAGTCAGACCAGGTCGTGCCGGTGTCGCAATCGCAGAGCATGTACCGCGCCCTCGAAAAGGCGGGCAAGAACGCAAAGCTCGTCGAGCTCGACGGTGACGACCATTTCCTGTCCTTCGGCGAAACGCGCACGCAGGCGCTGATATCGGCCGTGGAATTCATTCGCAGCCATCTGCCGGCAGGCGATGCAACGGGCACCTGAGCAGCGCGTGCGCATGATGATGCGTGCTGTGATGCGCGCTCTCCTGCTGTGCCTGTTTGCGGCAAACGCGGTTGCCGACGATCCGCCGTTTGAAGACGCGCTGCTCGACAAGCTTGTCGGCAGTTGGCTCATGACGGGCACCATAGCCGGCGGCGAGGTCGTGCACGATGTCGAGATCAACTGGGTGCTGGGTCACCGGTATGTGCGCATCGATGATGTGGCGCGCGAGACCAACGAGGACGGCGGTCCCGCCTACGAAGCCACGGTGTTCATCGGCTGGGACAAGCCCACGGGCCGATATGTCTGCCTGTGGCTGGATCTCACGGGTGGCGGCGGACTTGCGAACGACGTCTTCGGTTATGCCGGACCTGCGGCCGACCGGCTGGAATTTACCTGGGGCGATGATGAAGGACGCATCCGCAACACTTTCCAGTACTTCGCGGACACAGATTCCTGGACTTGGTCCATCGATAATGAAAAGCATGGCGTCGCAACGCCCTTTGGGCGTGTGGCGCTCGCGAGGAAATGACGCGGCGTCTCGCTGTTCTCCTGGTCCTGCTCGCGGCCTGCAGCGGCGGCGGCGATCATAACAACGGCAATGGCGGCAACCAGGGTCCGACGCCGATCAACATGGACCAGGTGCTCGATGCCTTCGTTGCGGCCAATAGCAATGTGCCCTCGGTGGCGATGATCGCCGTGAAAGACGGCCAGGTGATCTACAGCCACACAGCGGGTTTTGCAGACGCTGCGCGCACGCGCGCACCGAGTGAAGCCACTCTATATAAGACCTCATCCATTGCGAAACTCGTGATCGCGGTGGCGGTGATGCAGCAGGTGGAACTCGGCCTCATCGATCTCGATGCGGATGTGAGCAACTACCTGCCGTTCACGCTGCGTGACCCGGATTTTCCGAACACGATAATCACGGTGCGCATGCTCATGCAGCACAACGCGGGACTCGCGCTGCCCGATTTTGGCGAGGTCACGGACAATCTATTCGAAGCGTTCGATGCATCCACGATCGTGTCACTGCAGCCGCTCATCGAGGCCATCCTCACGCCAGGAGATCCCGAGTATCGTGACAGTATCTGGCTTAGCGGCGGGCCGGGCAGTGTGAGCATCAATTCCAACCTCGGCATGGTGCTGCTGGCCTTCATGGTGGAGCAGCTTTCCGGGCTGCATTTCAACGACTACGCGAAGTTCAACATCTTCGAACCGCTGGGCATGAACCGCACGAGTCTGTATTACCCGGATCTTGACGCCACTGAAGTCGCGGCACTCTACGACGATAGCAACAATCTCACGTCGCAGCTCATCGGCTGGTTCTATCCCATCGGGGGACTCTTCACGTGCACGGGCGACTGGGCGAAATTCTTAAGCGCGATGCTCGCGGGCGGTATCTACGACGGAAATCGCGTGCTAACCGAGGCGTCGGTGGACGCAATGCTGACGATGACGACGCCCGTCAATAACCAGCTTGCCTACCAGTCGAAGATCGGCCTCATCTGGCGCGAGGCGGCCGCCAACCCGGGCTGGTACGGGCATACGGGTGCCGGCACGCAGATGACGCATGTCACCGAGATCAATCCCGTGACGAATACCGGCTATGTGCTGTTCACCAACGAAGGACGCATCGACAGCCTCGTGGGGCCGGGCAGCGTGCTGAATCGCAGCATACACAGCTGGCTTTCGCAGCTTGACTGACCGCCGCGGCTAGGATCCCGTTCGCTGCGCGTGCGCGTTCACGGCGCGAACGATGTCCGCAAAATGCGGATCATCACGCAGCCAGTCATACGCGGGCGATTCGAGGCGAAAGACGCTCTGCCGCAGCAGGTGTGCGGAGAGCGGCGTCGCTTTCTCGAGCCACACAAGCGCGTTTTCCCTGTCGTGCCTGGCGACGTAGACCATCGCGACCAGGAACGGCAGCTCAATATCGCCGGACTCCAGCTGCACGGCATCGAGCAGCTTCTGCGCCGTTTCCGCGTCGCCCCGTTTAGCAGCGACATAAGCTCGCCCTGCACGGTCGTGAGCCGTGCCGCCGGAAATTTGCTCTGCCCTGGCGAATGACGCGTCGGCCTCGTCGAGGCGGCCCAGGACCGCGTAAATCCAGCCCAGCCGGATGTGCGAATTGAACTGCCACGGCTCGATTTCCACCGCGCGCTCGAGCAGCTGCAGGCCTTCCTGCTCCATGCCCGTGTCGACGAGTTCCTTGCCAAGGCGACTGAGGATGTTGGGCGAGGCCGGGTCATGCAGCAAGGCTTCACGGTACTGAACTATAGCGTCCTGCTGCCGGCCGTGGCGCGACAGGAAATTGCCAAACAACAGCTTTGCATCCGACAAGGCCGGGTCCAGCCGCAAAGCTGTTTCGAAGTGCTCCTCAATGGCGTTCTCATTTTCGATGTCGCCTGCAAGCGCCAGTGCAAGCGCCATAGCCACGTGAGCTTCGGGCAGGCGATCGTCGAGTTCCAGCGCTTTGCGAGCCTCGGCAAGTGCGGGCTCGTAGACATCCGCAAGGCGTCGCGACTTGACCAGCGAGTTACCGCCTGAGAGACCGAATGCGGTGGCAAGACCGGCATGCGCGGCAGCGAATTCGGGATCCAGCGTGATTGCTCTCGCAAAGTAGTCGCCGGCAAGGTTGACGGATTCTGGGCTGCGCCGGTTCAGCAGATGCCGGCCCTGCAGGTAGAGCTGGTAGGCTTCCACGTTGGCAGAGTGCACGAAGGATGCCGACACGCCCGGAGTTCTCATGCTGTTTGCAATTTCACTGACAATGTCTTCTGCGAGCCGGTGCTGAAGTTCGAAAATCCTGGCCAGTGGCTCATTGTATTGTTTGTCCCAGGTGTGCCCGTCGGCGAGAGCACGGCTCAGGCGCACCTCCATGTGCAACATGTCCTGCTGTCTTCGCAATGAAATATCGACGACACCGTCGACATGCAGCTGCCGGGCAATATCCTCGCGGGCTGCCTCGTCTGCAGCCGCTGTATTTTCCGGTCGTGCACGCACGACCAGCAGCGCCGCATTCTGTGACAGGCGGGTGATCAGGGCGTCGGTAATGCCCGCTGCAAAATAATCCTGGTTGCCGTCGTTCGACAGGTCACGCACGGGCAACACGGCAACCGTGAATGTCGTTGCGGCGTGCTCGGGTTCCCTGTCATCGGCAAAAAAGAAAATTGCGAGGGCCGCAACAACCGCAATTGCGGGCAGCAGCCAGATTTTTCGAATTGGCGCAGGGGAGGAAATATTTTGTGCGGTCGCAGGCTGGCTGGCCGGAACGATGAAGCGGTAGCCGACGCGTGGCAAGGTCTCGATGAAGCGCGGATAGTCAGCGTCATCGGACAGCGCTTCACGTAACCTCGCTACCGCATTGTTGAGCCCGCGATCGAAATCGACAAACACGTGGGAAGGCCAGAGGCGCAGCCGCAACTCCTCGCGCGTGACAACCTGGCCCGCATGTTCGACGAGCATTTCGAGCACGCGGAATGGCTGGATCTGTAACCGCACACGCTTGCCGTCACGGTACAGTTCCTTTGCCTGGCGATCCATTTCGAATTCAGCGAAACGATACCGGTCGGCGCTGGCTTCGGGCATGGTCTTGCGCACCGCTGGAGTGGAGCGGTCATCTTACTATCGTTGCGTCAGGCTGGCGACGCCGCCAGGACTTACTTGCGTAAACCCCACATCACCAGGGCCGTGGCGGCGGGCGCCGACCCGGGCGTATCGAGCCAAAGTACCAGAAAGTCGCCGTCGGCCCACTCCCAGTCAGCGTAGGTCATGGTCGCGAAGCCCGTGAAGTCGGTGTTGAGATAGGCGAAATCGGCAGCGCAGTTCCCGATGCTCAGGCTTGCTGCGTAAACGCTGGTAGCGGCGGCGAGATGCGGTGTCAACAGGCCATTGCCGGTGCAGCCCGTGGACGGGCTTTGGAAAAACAGCTCGCCCTGGGTGTCGACGCTGATGACGGTGTCCTGGTTGCGGGAATAATCGGCAAGCCATTCGACATAGTTGCCCTGGACCCTGTTCAGCGTGGCCGCATAGATATACGTACTTGACGGCCAGGTCATGGATAGCGGCCAGGCTTCATCACCCTGCGGTGTCGAAACGGATAGCTCTCCGTACAGGTAACCGTTGGTAACGTCCGTGAGGTGAACCTCGGCAGCCAGTGGCTCGGTGCAGGAGGCCGGCGGCATGCTGCCGGAACACTCGAGCCGAAGAAGGCGACCCGACCCATGGGTACCGTCGGCATGATCGTGCCCGTACTCGACAGTGCCGGCGAAAAGGTAGGGCTCGGCATAGTCGATATAAATGCGCAGCTCGCCGTCCTCAGTCAGCAGCGCTTCGCTGTAGTAGGGGATATTGTCGATCGAACTGACGCCGGCGAAATAGCCCTGCCAGTCGTACTTCGAATCAGCAATCTGCCCGGGCGGCAGGGAAGGCCTGGGTTGCGTGGCCGAAATCGCCGGCGGGTGCTTCGAATTGTCGCAGGCTGCCAGTGTCAGGGTCATGGCGAAACAGACCAGGAGAATCCTGTTGTTCATTGTTGTACCCATCAATGTGTCTCCCGGCGAGGAAGGTCGCAAACTGAAGACTGCAGTGCGGTATTAGGAGCGGCAATCACCGCCACATCACGAGTGCATCACCAGTTGATCTCCGGGCACGAGGAGTGCCGCAGGTTGCAGCCAGCCAAACATAGTAAGATGCCGGTTCTGTCACTAACCGGAGTTTGGAAATGGCCACCTACGAATGCGAAAAGTGCGGCATGAGCGTGAATGCGACCTGCGGGCATTGCGACGCCCCGCTCGAGAACGGCATGCTGAAGCTCGAAGGCGGCAAGGAAGTGCAGATTTCCAAGTGCCCGAACGGCCACGGAAAGATCAAATCGCCGCTCTGCTGCGGCCAGGATATGAGCTGTTCGGTCTGAAAGCCGGCGGCTTGACTGGGTGCCCCGGCACCGGTCTAATAGCGCGCCTCATCCTGTAGGCCAGGGTAGCGGGGCTGCGTAGCAGCAGGGTAGGCAAGGACTGAAAATTCGCGTCCTGATGAGCAAGAAAAAGTTTGGCCAGGTAGCTCAGTTGGTAGAGCAGCGGACTGAAAATCCGCGTGTCGGCAGTTCGATTCTGCCCCTGGCCACCATTTTTAAAGGGTTTGCGCGTTCTGCGTAGCTCAAAAAGGCCTTACACACTCGTTACACACTTACTTCGCTGAATATAAACTGCGAACTGCAACACAGCATCTTTCTGTGCAACACGCAGTATTAAGCCAGCGAGGTATCTACTATTGCCCGAATTATCCCCTAGCTCAGTTCAACTGCTGAACGGCAAAATTGTCCTGACAAAGCGAAGTCGATCACCTTTTTGGCAGGCACGTTTTCGTGTCGGGCGACGTTGGATAAGAACAAGCACGAAGAATGAGCAGCTCGACGAAGCGCAAGCTACTGCAATCGAATTGCACGCCGAAGCAAAGCTTAAAGAGAAGCTCAACTTACCGATAACGACGCGCAAGTTCAAAAGCGTCGCTGGCGCAGTCAAGGAAAACTTGCAGGCAGCGATAGATGCGAATGAAGGCAAGAGAGTTTTTCGAGATTACATTCAGGCAATCGACAATTACCTAATCCCCTTCTTCGGCAATCACAATGTCGATACAGTAGATTATGGACTGCTCAAAAGCTTTGATCTGTATCGGGAACAGAAGCTAAAGCGCAAGCCAGCACTCAGTACCATTAGTACCCATAGTTCCGCTCTGAATAGAGTATTCGATGAAGCGGTGCGTCAGGGCTATATGACGCAAGCCCAAGTCCCACATATTCGGCGTGATCGTGGATACGCCAACAACAAGCAGCGTCGCCCGGACTTCACGATTGCAGAATACCGACAACTTTACCGTCATATGCGTCGTTGGATAAAGACTGGAAAGAAGGGCAAATCGACGGACATGCGATACCTGCTCCGCGATGCAGTGCTGTTTCTATCAAACACCGGCATCCGATACGGAACCGAGCTCTATAATCTGCGTTGGAACCAAATACTGGTTGAAGATGGCGACATTACTATTTGCGACGTCATTGGTAAGACAGGAAAGCCCCGCGATGTAATTCCTCGCAAATCCGTTAAAAGATACTTAAGGCGAATACAGCTACGTGACACAGATATGTGTGACATTAGTTTCGAGCAAGCTGTACGGTCCAATCAATATGTCTTCCGACTAAGTGATGGGACAAGAACGCTTAACTTGCATCAAGCGTTTCGAAAATTAATGGAAGATTCGGAGTTGAAAGTTGATCCGCGCAACGGAAAGAACCGCACGCTATACAGCTTGCGCCATTTCTACATCACTCAGTCAATAATTAGCGGTCGCACTGATGTTCATACAATAGCCAAAAACTGCGGCACGAGCATTAAGATGCTGGAGCAGCACTATAGCCATCTACACGTTCGAGACAAACGCGTAGAATTAGAACGGTAACTACTCGAAACAGTCTTGATAATCGCTGCTTTTGAACCGCTTTCCCCACCGCTGTTTTAGACAACTACGCTCAAAAAAACTAGTTAGTTTCTCTCGGTATCATCGCCGGTTTGCTGCATTCTAAACTGTCGGGTTTGTCACCATACATATCATGAATCTCAGCGCGTTTCTGTGCCATCTCAAATTTGCGCAGCTCACGAATCTTGTTCAACTTGTTTAGGTGCCGCAATGTCAAACGCGGGCGCCTTGCGTAGTCACAATCATTGGCAAACCCTTGCTCTTGCTGCAAGGTGTCTTTGATTGCGCCGTCAATTTCGCTTGCTTTCATACTATTCCTCCCTTTCATATATTTATCTAGGTTGGGTAGCGACTTTCGTGTGCTGATCATCGAGGCATGCCTAGGCATTGCTATGCAAGCGACAGAGTGAATCTCTGTTACGATTGACGTTAGCTTGAATTATCTGGGACCGGAGATCATGCCAGCAGTACCAAAGCAAAAAGCACTATTCTCAGAAACTCCTGAATTAGTCGCACACAAAAGGAAATTGACGTCAAGGTCGGGGTCATTTGTCGACAACATGAAATTGCCGGTACACAGGTGGTTTCGGTACTCTGCAGGATTCTCGGCGCAATGGGTTGAGACAGAGCTTGCAGCTATGAGCCAGGACAAGACCGAGTTGCGAATGTTCGATCCTTTTGTCGGGTCAGGTACGTCAGTATTGGCTGCATGCGCGTCGGGCATCGAGGCGGTAGGTATCGAATCTCACCCATTCATCTACCGCGTTGCAAGGGCAAAGACAAATTGGAATGTCGATTTGTCAAGATTTCGAGATAAGACCATTACCATACTTGCTCAGGCAAAAAACGGCATCATAAATTCAAGTCGAGCAGAAATTCCGTTGCTCGGAAAGTGCTTTACTGACGAAGCGCTCAATAAGCTTGATTCACTGCGTCATGTCTTTCTGGAAAGCCATAATGATGCGACGGATGAAGGCGAACTAGCGTGGCTTGCCATTACGTCGATTATCCGGTCATGTAGTACAGCGGGAACAGCTCAGTGGCAGTATGTCTTGCCGAACAAAAAGAAGGCAAAAGTTACTGACCCGTTTGACGCTTTCGAGTTACGCGTTGCGCAGATGCACGAAGATATACTTCACGCACAGAACGCTGGGTGGACGAATAACTGCAAGATAGTTCTTACAGATGCCCGAGACCCGGTCTTGCCAGAAGCGAAGAAATACAACTTGGTGATAACGTCGCCGCCGTATCCGAATAACTATGACTACGCTGATGCTACGCGCTTGGAGATGACTTTTTGGGGTGAAGTGAAAGGCTGGGGAGACATACATGACGCTGTTCGAAAACATTTGATTCGATCGTGTTCGCAGCACTCGTCAAAGGAAAAGTTGGATTTGGACGATTTGCTGCAGGATGCTGTGTTGGACCCGATTATTGGCGAGCTAGAACCAGCTTGCCGTGAACTTGCTGAAGTTCGAAAAGCCAAAGGCGGCATGAAGGCGTACCATACTATGGCGGCTGCATACTTTACGGACCTCGGTGATGTATTCCAAGCATTACGTCCAATATGCAGTTCGGGCTCAAAAATGTGTTTCGTAGTCGGTGACTCGGCTCCGTACGCCGTATATCTCTCAGTCGACCGTTGGCTGGGTGAGTTAGCATTGGCAGCTGGATTCAAGAGCTATAAATTTGAAAAATTAAGGGACCGCAATACGAAGTGGAAAAACCGCAAGCATAATGTGCCACTTCACGAAGGTCGCTTATGGATTGAAGGCTAAGTATGATGGCGAATCGAAACGCTTCGTCGGGGCATAAACTCGGGCAGCTTATTGGCGATTGGTACGAAGAGTATTTTGTGTTGCCGCTACTTGAAACTGTTGCATCCGACTTAGATCTTTATGTGGATTCA
>JAOUHU010000109.1 GCA_029884455.1 Gammaproteobacteria bacterium
TTTCCCGGCGGTGTCGGTACGGCCGAAGAAATACTTTACCTGCTGGGCATTTTGTTGCACCCGCAGAATCGTCAGCAACCATTGCCTATAATCATGACTGGGCCTGCTTCAGCAGCAGCCTATTTCCGCCAGATTGATGAATTTGTGGGCGCAACCCTGGGCAAGGAAGCGCGCGCACTTTATTCAATTGTTGTCGGCGACCCGCGAGAAGTAGGAAGGCGGGCGCTGGCGGCAATGTCTGAAGTACAGGACGTTCGCACCCGGCACGGCGACGCGTTTTACTTCAACTGGCGCCTGCTCATACCGCAACAATTCCAGCAACCGTTTGTCGCGACCCACGCTTCGATGGCCGAACTTAACGTCGACGAGTCGGCGCCGCCCCACGAACTGGCCGCGGTATTGCGCCGCATTTTCTCCGGGATTGTTTCCGGCAATGTACGCGACGATACGATTGAGCAGATTGAAAAGTACGGGCCTTTCGATATCCACGGTTCGGCGCGCGTGATGGCATTGCTGGACAACCTGCTCACCGCATTCGTGGCGCAACGGCGCATGAAAATTTCCGGCGCCGAATATAAACCGTGTTATCGAGTTTCCTGAGTAATCCGTTATTGTCAAGTCAGGCTGAACGAGTGTCTCACCGCCGCCGCAAGTTAAGTAAAACCAGCGAGTAACGCACTGAAAAATGTGAAAAAAACACTAGTCCGCGTTGTGATGCAGTTCCTGTGAATTAGCCTGTCTGGCCCTTAGCATTTGTATACAGGATTGATCGGGGCAAGGTAATGCCAGACAGCAAGCACCTCAAATGGGCCGACGGATACGGCACGAACGCGGATGCAACGGCGAGCATTTCCGACGATGCGGTGCGTGCTGATCAGTCCGCCGCGAATGACGCGGATGGATGGCGACAGTATCGACAGTGGATTTCGAAGGCGCCTGCGCCGAGGGGCCGTCGTGCCGGTCTCGACCCAGCGCTGTATTCCTGGAAAGGCTATCGCAATTGGACCGAGCAGGTGCGGCGTAATTGGACGCACGATTCGGACAAGGATTCTGACTAAAGTCACACTGCGATTTGTGTCTTGATACGCCGACCGAGTGTCGGCGTTTTGCATTATGTGGCGGTGCCAACAGCGGTGTGACGCTGACGACATTTACAAACGGCACTGCGTCTGGTTTTTAGGGTATTCGTAGTAAATTTTCGCAGCATCAAAGCAAGCTGTGATGCGCCTCACGGAGGCAATCGGCGCAGCAAATTATAGTCAGCTACAACACCGTACGCATTGCGATTTGAATAGTATGTCAAACAAATACACGGAATCTGAATCGCCCGTTGTGACACTGAAGAACGAAGCATCTCGCCAGCGTTGGGAGTTGTTTCATCGTGCAATCGCGCATGCCAAGCAATCGAACGCCGCATCCCTGGCAGCCGACGACGGCGCTGCAAATGACGCGCGCAACGTTGTGCCGCGACTGTCGATCGTTCGTTAGCATGGAAATTGTTATGCAATTGCTGGATGAGCTGGATGACGTGGTTGCAGCCATTCGACTTGTCAGCGAACGCATCCGGCGTTTCCTGCTATTCCTGTCGTTGCTGGTTGTGTCCACGCTTGCGCCAATTGCCGGCATTCTGCTTGCCCTGCGACACCCGCCCATAGCGATGGCGACAGCGATGATTCTGTTTGTCACGCTGATATACCGTGCGGCCACTATGCCGGCTTCCGCCTTCCGCAGCCTTGCCCGCTTCACACCAACTACTTGAAATAGTCCGATAAGCCCTTATCGTGTCTGACCGGAAGGGGCCGAATGCCGGCCGCTGAACTGATGTCAGGAGATTCGGGTGTGAGCGATACAGGCGGTCCGGAGACGCTCGGCTTTCAAACCGAGATTCGTCAACTTCTTAAATTGATGATCCATTCCTTGTACAGCAACAAGGAAATCTTCCTGCGCGAGCTGATCTCGAACGCATCCGACGCCGCCGACAAGTTACGTTTCGAGGCCCTGGCGCAGCCGGAGCTGCTGGGGCACGACCAGGAATTGTCCATCAACATAGTGTTCGACAAAAAAGCCAGGACACTGGCGGTGAGCGACAATGGTATTGGCATGTCGCGTGTCGAACTGGTCGAAAATCTTGGCACCATTGCGCGTTCCGGAACTGCCGACTTTCTTGGCAAGATGACCGGCGACCAAAAGAAAGATGCCCAGCTGATCGGTCAGTTCGGAGTCGGTTTCTACTCGGCGTTCATTGTTGCTGATTCGGTGACGGTCGAAAGCCGCCGGGCGGGACTCGACGCGGCTGAAGGTGCCCGCTGGCAATCGGATGGCCAGGGCGAATTTACGATTGAAGCGATGGAAAGGCCGCAGCGTGGCACGACGGTGACGCTGCATCTTAAGGTCGATGCGGCGGAATTCTGTGAGCCGCTACGTATCGAAAACCTGGTGCGCCGCTACTCGGATCACGTCGCATTCCCGGTTTCGATCCGGGACGCCGACGGCGGTGAAGCGCGCGTCATCAACGCTGCGACGGCGCTTTGGCTGCGCTCCAGGTCCGAAATCACGGACGACGAGTACTCGGAGTTCTACAAGTACCTGACGCACGACTTCGCAGATCCTTTGAGCTGGAGCCACAACCGGGTCGAGGGCAAGCGCGAGTACACCAGCCTGCTGTTTCTGCCGTCAGCGGCGCCCTACGACCTGTGGAATCGCGACACAGTGCGCGGTCTGAAACTTTATGTGCAGCGCGTCTTTATCATGGATGATGCCGAGCAGTTTTTGCCGTTGTATCTGCGTTTCGTCAAAGGCGTGGTCGACGCGCCGGACCTGCCGCTGAACGTGTCGCGGGAGCTGCTGCAGCGAAATCCCGAGTTGACATCAATGCGCGCTGCACTGACCCGTCGCGTGCTCGATATGCTCGACAAGCTGGCGCGTAACGAGCCCGACAAGTACGCGAAATTCTGGGCGCAATTTGGCCAGGTCCTGAAAGAAGGTCTGATCGAAGATCCTGTGAACAAGGACAAGCTCTGCAAGTTGCTGCGTTTTGCAAGCAGCAAGAGTAGTGCCGCAGTTCAGGACCAATCCCTGGACGACTATATCGGTCGTGCGGCGGCGGAGCAGGACAAGATTTACTACATGATGGCCGAGAATCCGGCAACCGCGCTGGCGAGCCCGCATCTCGAGCGATTCGCCGCACAGGGTATCGAGGTGTTGCTGTTGACAGACCGGATTGACCCCTGGATGGCGGACAGCCTTGGCGAGTACGACGGCAGGAAGTTTCAGGATATCGGCCGCGCTGGTGTCGAGATTCCGGGCGCGACCGGCAAGATCACCGCAGCGGTGGAAGAGAAAGAGCACAAGGCACTGCTGAAACAGATAAAGCGGGCGCTGCGCGAACGGGTGTCGGACGTGCAGCTCAGCCGACGACTGGTGGATTCGCCCGCCTGCGTTGTGGCGCCTGCGGACGATCCGGGGCCACAGCTGCGGCGCCTGCTTGAGGCAAGCGGTCAGAATCTGCCCGTCAGTAAACCGGTACTCGAAATCAATGTCGAGCATCCAATGCTATTGCAGCTGGCGGTGGAAGCAGATCAGTCGCGCTTCGCAACGCGAGCCGAAATTCTGCTCGACCACGCGCTGTTGGCGGAAGGATCGGCACTCGAGAATCCCGCGGACTACGTCCGGCGCATGAACAAGTTGCTGCTCGAACTTGATTCGGCAGCTGGCAACGGCTAAAAAGATCGCCATGAGCAAAGAGGACTCCAGCGCAGATCTGCGCGCACGGCTGAGCGACGAACAGTTCCGGGTGACGCAGCAAAAGGGCACCGAGCGCCCGTTTACCGGCAAGTACGTCGACAATAAGGCAGATGGCACCTATCGCTGTGTGTGCTGCGATGCGGAACTGTTTTCGTCGACGCACAAGTACGATTCCGGTTCCGGCTGGCCTAGTTTCTGGTTGCCGCTGGCGGGCGAAGCGGTGCGCACCGTACGTGATACCAGCCATGGCATGATCCGGGACGAAGTCGTTTGCAGACAATGCGGTGCGCATCTGGGTCACGTATTTGAGGATGGCCCGCAACCCTCTGGATTGCGCTACTGTATCAATTCGGCGTCGCTGGACTTTGATGGCTCGAAATAGCCCGGCGCTGCTCCCACCAATCTACCGATAAGGAATATCAATGACGTTTCGAAACGCGACTATGGCAATGCTTATTGCTATTTTGACGACTGGCTGCGGCCAGCAGACCGGGGACAATGCAGCCACGGCCGAGCCAACGGCTGACACAGCCAGCATGACGGAGGACGCCGCAGTGAGCACGAACATGCAGGCCGAAAGCTTTGAGATTATGCCGGGACTGACCGCTCGGATCTTGCGCGCCGGTAATGGCGAGGTCGCTGCGGCAGGTGACAGCGTGGTCGTGCATTACACAGGCTGGTTATATGACGATGGCGCCGCCGACAGGCGCGGCGACAAATTTGATAGCTCAGTGGATCGCGGTGAACACTTTCAGTTTCCGCTGGGAGCCGGCCGCGTTATCAAGGGCTGGGATCAGGGTGTTGCCGGCATGGCGATCGGCGAGCTGCGCGAACTGACGATCGCTCCCGAGATGGGTTACGGTGCACGCGGTGCGGGTGACGTCATTCCGCCCGGTGCGACGCTGGTTTTCGAGGTCGAGTTGTTTGAACTGCACCGCCTGGGCTTACCAACGACGCAGTAGGGTCTACCTCAGCTCAAACTCGATGCGACGATTGCGTTCTCGGCCTGCTACCGTGTCGTTGCTCGCAATGGGTTGAGTTGCGCCGCGACCTTCAACAATGAGCCGATCGCGCGCCACGCCACGGAGCTGCAATGCGGCCGCGACCGCTGCGGCACGTGCACGACTGATTTGCAGGTTCCCGTCGGCGCTGCCAGTCGCATCGCTGTGACCGATGACCGCAATCCTGCT
>JAOUHU010000110.1 GCA_029884455.1 Gammaproteobacteria bacterium
CTGGGTATATGAAATCGGCTACGAGCACCGACTCGCGAATGACGAAGGCGTGATCGAGGCGCGCGTTTTTTACAACGATATCCAGGATCGGATCGAGTCGATTGCCATCGATCTCGACAACGACGGTGATTTCGATCCTGCGTCAGGCAACATAGGCGATGCGACCGAATACGGCTACGAACTGACGTTCAGCTTCAGAATGGCTCGTATCGGCGTGCCGAACCTGATCGTCGACGGCGGCTACCTGTGGCGAGACACCAGCGTCATCGATCCATTTACGGGACTGGAACGAAACATGGGCATGACCTGGGACAACACCGCCGATCTCGGTCTCAGGCATGATATTTCTGACTGGCAGCTGTCCTACGGTGTGAATTTCCAGCGCTGGGGTGGCGCCAACATCCGCAGCGACTGGAGCGAATTTCGCTACTTTGTCAGGACGCCGGAGCTGGCGGCGTTCCTGGAGAAGAGATTCGGCACACAATGGACGTTGCGGTTCGATGCCTTTGATTTCACACAAACCCAGCGCGATCGAACCCGGTATCTTTACGAACAGGACGCAACCGATGGCACGCTAAGTCGCGTCGAGTACTTTGAAGACACTCGCGACCGACGTTACCTGGTAAGCGTCACAAGAACCTTTTAGCCCGCCGCATTACTCGCCGCTGTAGCTGCCGCGCCCCTTGCCGACCACGCCATAGCTGCGTACCGGTGCACTCATCAGGAAGCGATATCCCTCTGCCAGCAGCCGCTCGAGATTCGCCGACGTGACATGCGGGTGACCAACCGGCACAGTATGCTTGTGGCAGGTAGCGACGATCTGCGCCATGGCATCACGGACCATCGGGTGATCGTAGTCGCGCGGAAAGCCGAGCTCCTGGCTCAGGTCGCCTTCGCCAATCAGGACACATCCGATGCCCGGCACCTCGCTGAGAATCTGTTCCAGATTGGCGATACCGCGCACGCTTTCAATCATCAGGAACACCAGAATTTCGCCCTGCGTTGCCAGCGGCCAGACATCGGCATTGGCGTAATAGTCCTGCTGTGACAGGCCCCAGTAGCGGCAGGCTGAGGCGGGCCCGTCGCCACGCGTGCCGGCGGGCGCATACAACGGCGCGCTCTCGGGGCGCGGGTAGCGGCATGCGGCAACCGCATTGCGAGCCTGCTCGACATCATTGATATGCGGCCAGACCACACCATAGACGCCACGGTCCAGTGCCTGCTTGGCAAACGCCTGGTTCTTCTCGACGCCATTCGATGGAATGCGTACCAGCGGAGTAACTCTCGGCGCCAGCGATGCGGTGCTGGCAATCTGCCTTCTGTTCAACAGGTATTGCAAGGAGTCCTGCAAGCCGACCACATCCCAGGGATTGTGCTCCATCTCGAAAATGATGCCGTCATAGGGCGAATCACTGAGGTCAATCGCGGTTTCGCGACCTGCCTTGGCGAAGCACGCAAACGCGGGGCGACCCTCTTCCCAGGCGCGAATGACACCGTTCAAACGATCTGGCTTATTCATTGCGTAGTCCTTGTATCATCCTGCCATCAGCTTGAGTGCATCATGCGCGAGCGACAACTCTGAGCCCCCTTTTTATTGCTGTGGAAAGCCTATGCGCTGCGCTTTTTCAGGCGCGCGTCAAGTCGCGGATAGACGCGTCGCGCGTTTCCCTCGAATATCTTGAAACGGTCCTGTGGCGAAAGATGTGTGCATGCATCCACGTATCTCTTGGTATCGTCAAAATAGTTGCCGGTGCCCGGATCTATGCCACGCACCGCACCGATCATCTCCGAGCCGAACAGTACGTTGTCGACCGGAATGACCCCGGTTAACAACTGGACGCCTGCATGGTGATAAACGCAGGTGTCAAAAAACAGGTTGTCGAGCATCTCCTCCAGCGGCCGCTTGACGATATCGAGCGACAAGCCGCGGTAGCGTCCCCAATGGTAGGGTACGGCGCCACCGCCATGCGGAATTACAAAGCGCAAGGTCGGGAAATTCTTGAACAAGTCCGACAACAGGAACTGCATGAACGCGGTGGTATCACCGTTAATATAGTGAGCACCAGTGCCGTGAAAGCAGGGATTGCAGGACGCGCTGACATGGATCATTGCCGGCACGTCGAGACGCACCATTTCCTCGAATATCGGATACCAGTACTTGTCCGTCAGCGGCGGGTCGGTCCAGTAGCCACCGGATGGATCGGGATTCAGGTTGCAGCCTACGAAGCCCAGCTCCTCGACGCAGCGGCGCAATTCGGCAATGCAGTTTCGCGGTGATACGCCGGGCGCCTGCGGCAACTGGCAGACCGGGGCGAAATTATCCGGAAATAACTCGCAGACGCGATAAATCAGGTCGTTGCAGACTTCCGCCCAGACCAGGCTGGTTTGCTCGGTGCCGAGGTGATGAGCCATGCGCCCGGCTATCGGTGAGAAAATCGTCAGGTCGCCGCCCCGCTCGCGTTGCATTTTGAGCTGGCCACCCTCGATGGCGGCACGTATGTCGGCATCCGATATCTTGAGCTCGGCCGGTGACAGCGGCTCGGCGGAACTGTCCGCGGCCTGGAGCTGGCGCTCGCGCCATTTCAACAGCGCAGGCGGTGCGGTTGTAAAGTGTCCATGACAATCAATAATCATCGCCGTCCTGCCGGATTGTGTTAGCGGTATGGTAACTGAGCAACAGAGCTCCGGGCACTCATAAGTGCTCCGGGCAGATAGGACCTGGGCATCTACAATCGCCTCAATAGCCCTGATATTGGCCGATGAACGCCCGGCCGGCGACCTGGTGCCAAGACCTGAAATGGCACTGCCAGTCAGGTAAACCTGAAAGCTGCGGTTATTGAACGACCCCGTCCCATGCCCAGGTCAGTTCCAATGTTGTCGGCATTACCAGGCGTCCTCGGCCATGGGAACTACTGTGCGGGCAACCGGATTCGCGATACGAAGGCGGCCGCAAAAATCATCGGGATGGCAAACAGTGCAAAGGTCCAGGCAATCGACAGGCCTGCGCCGAGTACCAGTCCGGCTGTAACGGGGCCAAGAATTGCGCCAAGGCGGCCGGCACCGATAGCCCAGCCGATCCCGGTGGTGCGAATTTCGGTCGGATAGATGCGTGCGGCCACGGCATACAGGCCGGTAAATGCGCCCTGCACGAAATACATAAGAATGAATACCAGCACCAATACTATCGCGACGCTTACCTTGGCTGAGCCGTAGACGACAATGCTGATGGCCCCGGCGACAAAGAACAGTGCGATGACACGCGTCAGGCCGAAGCGATTCGACAACGCGCCGAGGCTGATGGAACCGAAAAATGCGCCGAGATTCAAACACACTCCCGCGTAAATGGCGTTCTCCAGCGCCAGTCCGGATTCGATTGCCAGCTTGACAACCCAACTCAACAGGAAATAGAGCGCTGCAAAGGCCATGAAAAAGGCCAGCCATAGTTTGATCGTTGCCAGGCGGAACGGCTCACGCAACAGCGATGTAACGCTGATTCTCGATTTTGCCGCAATTTCCGCATGTAACGCGGCCATCGGCGTGGCGCCCATCCGACGCAGCACCGCATTAATTTTTTGCAGTGCACCGCGCGGTTGCTTTTTGGCGAGAAACTCCAGTGATTCGGGCAGCAGCAGAAAAACCAGCGGCAATGCTGCAAACGACACCAGGCCCGCAAATACAAACAGCGGTCGCCAGCCAAACAGCGGCAAAATTTCTGCGGCAGCGAACCCGGCAATGATTGCGCCGATCGGATAGCCCGCATGCAGCACCAGGATAAACAGGTTACGCCAGCGATCGGGCGCATATTCGGACACCATCGACGTCATGCTCGACAGCAAGGAGCCGATGCCAAGTCCCGCCAGGAACCTGAGGAAAATCAGCGCCGCGACCGAGTTTGCCTGCGCGGTTGCCACCATACCGACCGACACCAGCACGAGGCTTGCCAGGATCAGCTTGCGGCGGCCAACAACATCGCTGAAAGGCGACAGAAATACGGCGCCAACGGTCATGCCGACCAGCGCAGCACTGAATACTACGCCGAGTGACTGTGGTGAAATTGACCATTCGTCTGCAATGTCGGGCGCGGCAAATGAAATCGCGAGCACGTCCATGCCGTCTACCATATTCAGAAGAAAGCAGATGGCGACGACAGAAATCTGCACGCTGGTCAGGCGCGAGTTATCGATGAGAGTTCGAATCTGGTCAGACATGGCGCGCCAATTTTTTTGCCCGCATTAAGACCGGGATTCTACGCAGATTCGGATTTATCGCCAGCAGCAATACCATTGCTCGTCACTGAGCAAACTTCGAAAGCTGGTGGATGACGATGCGGTACAGCGCATTTGATGCGCCACGTGCTCAACCGGTATCGGGCTCAATATGCCGAGTCAGGACGCGCGCGCCAGTGCCGGTCGGGGCAGGCGTTCGGCGCCCCTGCAGGCAATCGGCCGACCGACGGTCAGTGCCTCGCGCAAGTCCTTGTCCATGGTCATGAACTCCATATCAGGCTCGGAGCCAAGCGCGTCCAGCACCTTGGTAAAAAAGGAGCGGCTGGCTGCGATTGCCACAATATCGAAAATCTCGGCGTCACCCAGGCCGTGGATCTCCCGTAGTGCCGCGACTTCCCCGCGCGTAATCCTGCTGGCATCTTTGGCGACCCGGCGTGCGAACCGGACTATGGCCCTCTCGCCATCCGACAGCACATTGGTGTGCTGACCGTTAGCAATCGCGATCACCGCATCTTTGCCAATAATCTTGGCCAGCTCGGCACCGTGTGCGAGCGAGCAGGAAGAATGTCTGAGTTCGTGCGCGGCGGCGAAGGTCACAAGTTCGCGACGGCGCGCATCCACGTGTCGCTTGACTTCCGCCAGCAT
>JAOUHU010000111.1 GCA_029884455.1 Gammaproteobacteria bacterium
CGTTCGCGCACTGCACGACCATGGTGTCATCTGCGACTTCCGCGCACCCGGCAAGACGCGCTTTGGCTTTGCGCCCTTGTACACCCGCTATGTCGATGCCTGGGATGCCGTCGATCGATTACACTCAATCCTTGCCAACGACATCTGGAAAGAATCGAAATACCAGGTTCGTGCAACCGTCACCTGAGGAAAAATAATAATGACGACATCCACCGGACTGCATTGGTCATCCAAAACAGCGTTTCTGCTCGCCACCGTTGGCTGCGCGGTCGGCCTTGGCAATATCTGGTTATTTCCCTACCAGGCTGGCGCGAACGGCGGCGGTGCTTTCGTGCTGGTTTACCTCGCTGCCATTTTCGGCCTCGCCCTGCCCGTGCTGCTCGCCGAGATGATGCTGGGCCGGCGCGGTGCTGCGGCCCCGCCACAAGGACTCGCCGCCGTCGCCAGGGAATCGGGCCATTCCGAAAACTGGCGCTGGATGGGCATTGTCCTGGGTGGTTGCGGCGCTGTCCTCGCCCTTGGTTTCTATTGTGTGGTCGGCGGCTGGACGCTCGCTTATGCGGTCAAGGCGGCCGCAGGCCAGCTGCAAAACCTGGACGCCGCCGCTTCAACGCAGATGTTTCGCAACCTGAGTGCCACCCCCGGCTCGATCCTGCCGACGTTCGTTGCCTTCACCCTGTTAACCATCTTCATTTCCTCGCGGGGCCTGCATGCGGGCATCGAGAAAGCCGTGAAATTCATGATGCCCGCGTTGTTCGTGATGCTGGTCGCGATGGTCATCTACGCGAGCATCATCGGCGACGTCGGCAAGGCCGTGCAATTCCTGTTCGCGCCGGACTTCAGCAAGATCGACAGCAAGGTCGTTCTGGCCGCTTTCGGCACTGCGTTTTTCTCGGTCAGTGTCGGCATTACAAACATGATGGCGTATGGCTCGTACGTCGAGAAAAGTACCAACCTGCCGGCATCGGCAACCATCGTCGTGATTGCGGACACGACCGTCGCCTTGCTGGCGGGCCTGGCCATTTTCCCGATCGTCTTCATGGCCGGGCTGGAGCCGGCCGGCGGTGGCGGGCTCGCGTTTGAAAGCCTGCCGATCGCGTTCGGCCAGATCCCGGGCGGCCTTATCTTCGGCACGGTTTTCTTTGTGTTGCTGTTCTTCGCAGCCCTGACATCGTCCATCGGCATGCTCGAACCGCCGGTGTCGTGGCTGACCGAATCGTTCCGGTTCACGCGCCGGAAGGCCGCGCTGATCGCCGGCTCGGTTGCGTTTGCACTGAGCCTCTCGGCGGCACTTTCCTTTAACGTGCTATCCGGCTTCCAGCCACTCGGCAATATTGCGATCTTCGAGGGCAAGATCGTCTTCGATGTGATTGTTTACCTGGTAACGCAGGTCATCATGCCGGCAGGCGGCATCCTGGTGACGATTTTTGCCGGCTGGATCATGCAGCGGCAGTTCAGCGCCGATGAGATGTTCGGTGGCGCCGAACCGCTGGCCTACAAGGCCTGGTTGTTCATCGTGCGATTCGTCGCGCCGGTTCTGCTGGCGCTGGTCCTCTGGGACGTCGCCACCGGCTGAAAACCCCAAAACGGGTCAGAGCCCTTTTTTTCCCACATGTAGTCAAAGCCATATGTGGGAAAAAAAGGGCTCTGACCCCTGTGGGGGTTAGCGGAAGGGCAACGCGGTGTCGGCCTTGATTTCTTTGAGTACGATGTTGGATCGCACCTGCGACACACCCGGCAGCTTGAAGATGAAGTCATCGAGGAACCGGTTGTAGGCGTCGATGTCCTCGACCACCACACGCAGGTGAAAATCCGCTTCGCCGCTGGTCGCGAAACATTCGAGGACCTCGGGGTGCCGTAACACCTCGCGCACGAAGTGTTCGACATGCGATCGCTCGTGCCGTGCCAGCGATACATGCACCATCGACGCCAGCCCGAAGCCCGCCTTTCTTGCATTGACGTGCACCGCGTAACGCTCGATGACCCCGGCTTCCTCGAGGCTCTTGACGCGCCGCCAGGCCGCGGAACTGGACATGCCAACGCGGTCGCCGAGTTGCTGCAGGGTCAGGCGGCAGTCGCGTTGCAATTCGGCGAGTAGGTCGCGATCCTGTTTTGATAACATCATATTTCCGAATACCCAGAAATTTCGCAATATTCTACCGTTTTTTCTATTTTCTTGAAATATTTTCTCTTTTATCAGCCTTATTCAGGGACAATCTGGAACCGGTTCGCACCCCGTTTCTGCCAGAATCTGGGCCTGCCCTGCTGCCTGTGGAGCCGCCATGGTCGCCAAGCCCGCCGCTGTTTCCAAGCCCCGCTACCCGCTCGATAACTACGAGCTGCTGGACCGTTACCGGCGCGAGTCCGGGCGCGTGTTCCTGACCGGCACCCAGGCGCTGGTGCGCATTCCGCTGATGCAGCGCAACATGGATCGCGCGGCGGGGCTGAACACGGCCGGCTTCATCAGCGGCTATCGCGGCTCACCGCTCGGCAGCTACGACCTCGAACTCTGGCGCGCGAAATCGTTCCTGGCCGAAAGCAACATTGAATTTCTGCCGGCAGTTAACGAGGACCTTGCTGCAACCGCTGTGCTCGGCAGCCAGCAGGTAGAAACTGACCCGCACCGGACTGTCGACGGTGTTTTCGCAATCTGGTACGGCAAGGGTCCTGGCGTTGACCGCTCCGGCGACGCGCTGAAACACGGCAACGCCTACGGCAGCTCGCCGCATGGCGGAGTACTCGTGGTGGCGGGTGACGATCACGGCGTCGTTTCTTCGTCCATGCCGCACCAGTCCGATGTCGCGTTCCTGACCTTCGTCATGCCGAACCTGAACCCGGCCAACGTCGCCGAGTACCTGCACTTCGGTTTGTATGGCATCGCCCTGTCGCGCTTCTCCGGCATGTGGGTTGGTTTCAAGGCGATCTCGGAAACGGTGGAATCGGCCATGTCGGTGCCGCTGTTGAATTACCCGCAGTTCGCCACGCCCGAATTCGACATGCCGCCCGGCGGCCTGCACTACCGCTGGCCCGATTTGCCCGGCTTTGCAATCGAAGAGCGGCTCGAAGCGAAGAAAGCGGCCACGCTCGCCTTCGCGGCTGCCAATCCGATCGACCGGAAGATATTCGGCGTGCCGCGTGCGCGCTTCGGTATCGTCACGACCGGCAAGGGACATCTCGACCTCATGGAGGCCTTGCGCCTGCTTGGCATCGATGCCAAAGCAGCACGCGAGATTGGCCTCGATGTCTACAAGGTCGGCATGGTCTGGCCGCTCGAACCGCACGGCGCGCTGGAATTTGTGCAGGGCAAGCACGAGGTGCTGGTGGTCGAAGAAAAGCGCGGCATCATCGAAAGTCAGTTCAAGGAATATTTTTACGACTACCCTGGCCGCAAGCCGCAACGCATGATCGGCAAACAGGACGAGGATGGCCGCACGCTGGTACCGTGGATAGGTGAATTGTCGCCGCTGCAGCTCGCCGATATTGTCGCCAAAAGGCTGGACGCAGAATTTCCAGGCCTCAACCTGGCAGCGCGCGCAGCGAGCCTTCGACAAGACGGTCCGCACATCATTGATATCGAGGGCGCAACGCGCATGCCCTACTTCTGTTCCGGCTGCCCGCACAACACCTCGACGCGCCTGCCGGAAGGATCCAGTGCACTGGCCGGTATCGGCTGTCACTTCATGGCCAACTGGATGGATCGTGACACCGAGGGCCTGGTGCAGATGGGTGGCGAAGGCGTCAACTGGATCGTGCGCTCGAAATTTAACGGCCATCGGCATATTTTCCAGAACCTCGGCGATGGCACGTTCTATCACTCCGGTTCGATGGCGATACGACAGGCGGTCGCGGCCGGCACCAATATAACTTTCAAGATCCTGTTCAACGACGCCGTCGCGATGACCGGCGGCCAACCCGTTGACGGTCCGATTTCCGTCGAGCGCATTGCGCACTCCGTGCGTGCCGAGGGTGTCGAGCGCATTGCGCTGGTCTCGGATCAACCGGAGCTGTTTTCCGCAAGCGAGCTGCCCGCTGGCACGACCATTCACCATCGACGCGACCTCGACCCGGTACAGCGCGAGCTGCGCGACATTGCCGGTGTCACGATCCTGATTTATGCGCAAACCTGTGCGACCGAGAAACGCCGGCGCCGCAAGCGCGGCCTGCTCGAGGAGCCGCGCAAGTTTGTCGTCATCAACGACCTGGTCTGCGAAGGCTGCGGAGATTGCTCGGTCGAGTCGAACTGCCTGTCGGTGGTACCGAAAGAAACAGCTTTCGGCCGGAAACGCAAAATCGACCAGAACACCTGCAACAAGGACTTTTCCTGCCTGAACGGCTTTTGCCCAAGTTTCGTCACGGTCGAAGCCGACAAACTGCGCGCGAGTACCGGTATCGACACCGGCAGTGTCCATGAGGAATTGCTGGCGTCTCTGCCGGCCGCCGAATTGCCTGCGATTGAAAGTTGCTACGACCTGCTTGTGACCGGCGTGGGCGGTACGGGTGTCATTACAGTTGGACAGCTGATTTCCATGGCCGCACATCTCGAAGCCAAGGGCTCCAGCGTGCTCGACTTCACCGGATTCGCACAGAAGTTCGGCACCGTGCTGAGCTACATTCGCATCGCGCACGACCCGGCCGACATCAACCAGGTGCGTATCGAGCAGGCGCGTGCCGACGCCCTGATCGGCTGCGACCTCGTGGTCAGTTCCTCGGCGCGTGCATCGGCGACCTGCCTGCCCGGTCACACGCGTGCCGTGGTCAATTCCGCCGAGATGCTGACCGGCGACTTCGTCAAACACCGCGACGCTGATTTGCGCGCCACCGATCGCATGCAGGCAATTAAGGCGCTGGTCGGCGAGCAGA